>NZ_AOGZ02000014.1:1825000-2180000 GCF_000332515.2 Leptospira wolbachii serovar Codice str. CDC | reverse complement strand
GTTACTGATCCATTTTTATGGAAAAGTGAATCCAATCGTTGGTATCCGTTAAAAATTTCAATACCAGATAAATCGATTTCATCTTCTAAATTAATTTGGAAGGTTTCACCCACTCCGTCTGTTTTGGCTCCTTCTACCCAAGCAAAGTCGATACTCCCATCGAACAAACTATAGGCGGGGTAGTTTGGAAGTGTACTACTAGCTTTTACTTCGCCTTGGATTGGTTCAGGATAAGTTACTTCTAATTTTTTTCCATCTTGGAAAAAAGAGACTGATTCAATTCCATTTCCAGAATCAGGGAGGAGATAAATTACGTGAACACCGTTGGAACGAATTTTTTGAATTTCTGTTTTGGAACAGTCGAAATTTGTCGCATAACTTCCGTCCTTGTATAAAGCAACATATCCTTTTTTGTCCTTACATTCGATAGAGAGTTCACTAAAAAAAGCGCGGCCATCGGTTTTGCCCGGCTGGTTCCATTGTGCACCATTCGAAAAAAAGATGGTGATTCCATCCAAACTAGTTTCTGGTTTCCAGTACTTACCCGATTTAAAGACGTTTATAGGACTGGTTCCGTCTGCTGAGGATGCGGCTTGGATCCTTTCAATGACAACGGATTTTTCAATTGAACTACCCTTACAAAAAAGGAAAAATAGAAGGGAAAGAGACAGGATTATTTTTTTCAAAGGTTGCACCTCGGCAGAAACAAAGAATCCAAAACTCTTTCGACTTAGACAAGTAAAAAATTGATTACGATTAGATTAGGCCACCGAATACTCTTTTCATCTCCTCGCTTCGCATAGCACCAGATATACGATGGACCTCCTTTCCATTTTTAAAAAGAATCATTGTAGGGATTCCCGTGATACCGTATTTACCGGCAATTTCTTGCTTTTCATCCGTATTGATTTTGATAATGGAAACCTTTCCCTTCCAGTCCTTTGCTAGTTTTTCTAGTTCTGGTGCCACCACTTGACAAGGGCCACACCAAGGGGCCCAAAAATCCACTAGGATCGGTTTGTCATGTGTTTGGACTAATTCCTCGAAACTTTTTGGTAAATTTTCGGACATAAACAACTCCTATCCGTTAGACGTCTATACCCTGCGGGGTATATAGAAAAACCTCTATTTTCTATTCTTGTTCCTATTTTTTTTCCGAAGTAAGGATTTCCTTTGGTTTTGTTTTAGCTTTTATTTTCTAAAACAAATCGATAGTTTCAAATCCTTGTAATAACTGGACTTCTAATTTTTCCTCTTGGGTTCGTTTCAAAATGTATTTCATACTCGATTCAAAATCATCGCCTAGTTGGAGATTTGGTTCCAAAGGTTCTGAAAGTGGTTTGAAAAAATTATCCCAATGGATGGGGATTAGCAGTTTGGGTTTTAAAGTTTTTACAGTTTGCTGATAAAATTGTTCCTGAAAAGGAATGGGTTGTAAAGAAAGTTGAGCAATCCCCAAAAACAAAACATCCGCTTTTATTTTATCAAAAGCACCTTCTACAAAGTTTGTACTACTTTTGATTAAAATTTTATTTTTTCCATGTTGAATGAAAAAATCAAAGGTCCCACCTTCAATATAGTCTGTTGCTTTAACTGGTGTAATGAGTGGAGAATCGATATTTGGATGATTAGGATCTGTGGCATTTGTTTTTCCAAAAATTCGAAAGGGAGGTGTGTGTTTAGATTCCAAAACAGTGATGGTAAACTTTCCGATGGCGATGGGTTTACCTGGTTGAAACTTTTCCATTTGTTCTAAGCTAAGCCCGGACCCAAGTCCCACATTGAGTGTCGAGAAAGAACCGAATAACTTCGCCTTTGTTTGTTTGGCGACAAGTGGTGCATCCATGACGTGATCATAGTGAGAATGACAGACAAAAATGGCTCTCAGTCTCTCGATTTTAGCTTTATCGATTACAGATTGAACTGTAGATGGATCTGATTCTATTTTGGAAAATGCCGTTTTCCAAAGAGATGGTCTAGAAAAGAATCCATCTGTTAAAATTTGTGTTTCCCCATCATCTAACAGGATGGATGTGGTTCCGAGAAAGGTAACTCGCACTTTTCCTTTTGGGATGAGGTTCGAAGGACTCTCATGTGGGAAATAAGAATCGTATTGACTTAAGGTTCCAGAAGGGCGAAAAGCACAATGACTAAAAAAGAGAAGAAGCAGAAGAAATGGGATGAGTAGAGAAGGATTTATTTTCTTGAGGAACCTTGTTTTAACTAACATTACGATCAAAAATATTCGAAAGAAATATTCATGGCAAACCATTTCTATTCCTATAAAAGTTTGGATCCTCTCAAGCGAGAGGGATTTGTAGGACTTGGTCGCCGGACGAAATTCGGCCGGAGACGGGAGCGAACGCGGACTCCGGAAAAGCCCGGACCCAAAGGGTCTCGCCAAACAAAAGAACACAAATAGACTTATTGTTTTGGATTGGCTTGTGACTTTCTTTAAACAGGGAATCGTCTAAAAAATAATATGAAAACAATCAATTCAGCGTTGCCCGTTGTTGTAACGGGAGGATCCGGATACATTGCCTCTTGGATCGTTAAGTATCTGTTGGAAGATGGAAAGTCGGTGCGTACCACTGTTCGTAGTTTAAAAGATACGAAAAAAATTGAACATCTACTAGAACTACAAAATAAGTTTAAAGACAAACTTACATTATTCGAAGCTGATTTATTAACGGATGGAAGTTTTGATAAAGCGATTGAAGGTGTTGAGCTTGTGATTCATACAGCCTCTCCCTTTTTTGTTGCTGGAATTAAGGATGCAAAAAAACAACTGGTCGAACCAGCATTACAAGGTACAAGAAATGTTTTGAACGCATGCAATCGTATTTCTTCCGTTAAACGAGTTGTATTAACATCAAGTGTTGCGGCGATTCATAGTGATAATATCGATTCCTTAAAAGTTCCAAACAATACCTTTACTGAGGAACATTGGAACACAACCAGCAATCTAAATCACCAACCTTATGCTTATTCAAAAACTTTAGCTGAAAAAGAAGCCTGGGAGATTCAAAAAAGGCAAACACGTTGGGATTTAGTTGTGATCAATCCTTCTTTTGTGATGGGGCCTTCTCTTTCCAAACGACTCGATGGAACTAGTGTTGAGTTTATGAAAAATATGTTGAAGGGAGTATTTCGCACAGGAGTTCCGGATACGAAGATGGGATTTGTGGATGTTAGAGATGTTGCAAAGGCGCATATCTTAGCTGGATTTACTCCGAGTGCCAAAGGAAGACATATTACTTCAGCCGAAGTCATGCCAATGTTAGGTGTTGCAAAGATCATTAAAGAAAAATTTGGTAAACGATATTCGGTTCCTACTAACAATCTACCGAAGGCGCTTGTGTATGTGATTGGACCTTTCTTTGGATTGTCTTGGGGTTATACGAAAAATAATATTGGCCAACCGATGAACTTAAACCATGAGTATAGTAAAACTGATTTAGGTTTAACCTATCGTCCACTGACTGAAACTTTTGTGGATCATGTGAATCAAATGGAAAGTTCGGGATTGTTATAATTTTCTTGTGAGAATTATTTGCGGATTTTGTTGAAACTGCGAAGTTTTCTTTAGAATTTTTCAAGAGATTCGATTCCCAAGAGACAAGTGTTATGTTTTATGGTAGGAGTTGGGCTGGGAATGAACTCCCACAAGCCCTCCTCCACCACCCATTCAGGGTGGGGGCCGAGACCGAGCGAACGAGACATAATATGCATTCCCTTCAAGCCAATCCGTTCCTCCAAACAGAATATTTACAATTTGGAACAGCCAAACAACAGGAATTGTTTCATGATTTAGAAGAATGGAAAATTCTAAAATGCTTACATGGTTTCAAACCCACACTGGCGGGCACCATCCCTTTAGATATTGATACAGACACAAGCGATGTAGATATCCTTGTGAAATTCAACATCCCGGCACATTTACAAAAGATTTGTTATGCTAAGTTTCGTAATTTACCAAACTATAGTTTTTCAGAGAAAACAATTGCCCTTCGTGTAACTCTCGTTTGTCGATTTCAAACAAAAAAGTTTCAATATGAAATCTTTGGGCAATCGGTAGAACCTACAGAACAGTATGCTTGGATTCATCTGATGGTTGAAAATCGGTTTTTAACCTTGGCGGATTCCTCTTTTCGTGAAGAGATCCGAAATCTCAAACGACAAGGGATGAAAACTGAACCTGCTTTTTGCAAACTATTGGATCTGAAAGGAGATCCTTACAAAACACTCATCCAATGGAATCAAAAAACGGAGGATCAGTTTCGGGAATTACTCCTCCAAAAAGGATTTCAAATCAATCCAAATTGACGAAAAGTTAAATTGATCCTCGGTCGTTTGACTTTCATGGCTTTGGGGAGGGAATGTAACCAATGTCTTTGGATGACATCTTTCATCAAAAGTAAACTCCCATGTTCTAACTGTAACTCCACCTGTTCTCCCGTTTTTTTATGTTTATAACGAAAAGTTCGTTCTGCACCAAAACTCACAGAAGCAATGGTTGAATTGGGACGTAAGGAAGTTTCATCATCACTATGCCAAGCCATCCCTTCACTACCATCATGGTATAAATTCAACAAACAGGAATTGAAAATTTCTTGGGAGGCAATTTCCACTTTTGTTTTTAATTCTAAAAGGAGGGGTGACCAAGGAAGGGCAGTTTTCGTAGTTCCCGAATATCGATAGGAAAAACCTTTTTCCGCATACCAAGCTACACTTCGTTTGGTGGTAATGTGTTTTCCATAGAGGATGGCTTCATCTGGTTTCCATTCGATCTCTTCCATTAAGGGACCAAAAATTCGATGAGATTCATCTATAGGAAGAAAATGAGGGATGTACAACAATACTCCATCGTAAGGTAATAAATTTTCAGATTCGGATCTTGGGAATAGGTGCATAGATTTTGGAACGTTTGGATGGATTCCCGAAAAAAACTAAATCACTCTCAAATTTGACCACCTGGACAAAGAAATCCAATGAAATTCTGTACTGGTTTTGAGTCGACCGTCTAAAATTTTAGTTGGATTCCCTTCCAGACCAAAGAATCTATACGATAGTATGACCCCAACTCGCACGATTCAATCTTTCATCGACGCAAAAAAAGAAAACCTTACCCCTTCGGAAGAAGTTTGGAACTCTTTGAAAGGATACCGGAAATGGAATGAGCCGGAACTAATCGGTCTAAGGAATGCATCTGGTTATTATCCTGATATTTATTTTGAATCAGGAATGGATGAAACCATATCCAAACTACTTGCAAAATTTCAAGAGAGAGTGGTCCCCCATAAATTTTAATGAATCCCAGTACCCCTAAAGTTTTATACCAAGAAGCAAATCCTTACGGTTCTTTTACTGCATTTTTAGAAGATGATGGAAGAACCATTTACCTTTACTTACAATCACATAACAACCCAGAGTGGCCTATGAAAACACTTTGGGTACGTAACTTAATTGATGCACCCGATGCACGAGTGGAAGAAGATTTTGATGTTGGCCTTGCCCCAGTACTTACCAAATCTGAACTTACAGATCCAAAAGCACAGAGCTCCCTCACCGAAGACCAAATCCATTTCATTTGGTCAGAAGAAGGAGATGCTGTCGCATTATTTGTAGACGAAGAACTACAAGCTTATCTCCCTTCTTGGTCAGGGATCAAAGGAATCCATGGGTATGCTAAATTTGCAAAAGAAGAAGCACCCACGGCATCACCTCTTGGAGATTCAGAGAATGGTGTGATTGCCGAACGCGTGCGATTGAATCGTAAGTTTTGGGAGTCCACTGCAGAAAAAGACCATTGGAAGAAGGCACAAAAACTTAGATTGGATTTTTTAGAATCCAAACTCGGCAAACACCAAACCTATTGGTCAGCAGATGGAGGAAAGTATCCTTCCCTTGGGATCGCATCCTTTTTACCGAAAGAATATCCTGGAATCAAAATTTTTTCTACCATTGGGATGAGTGTACAAAACCAACCATCCATTGAACTCTATCACAAAGATTATGAAAACTTTTCTCGTATCGAACTGGTCTTTGCCATCCAACTTTTGAAAGATACAGAAGATAAATCAGAATCATGGATCCAACATGTACTCGGTGAGATGGTGAAGTTCCCTTGGAACACAGGAATTTGGTTTGGACATTCGCATACCATTCAAAATCCGAGAAAAGATCCCGACCAACTCTATCTAGACTTCAATTGGTTCGTTCTACGCAACGTCACAGAGGAAATAGAGCAGGGTTCAACCGAAACTCTACCAAATCTTCATGGGCTCGTCACAGAGAACGGGAAACGTGCTAATTTTCTTTTCTTAACTCCTATCGCAACGGAGGAACGAATTTGTTTTATGCGCGAAGGATCATTTAAGTTTTGGGAGACCTGGAAGAAGGAAGGATATAGTTTCTTTCATGACAGCGAACGAAGAATGTTAGAATTCTAGATTTTAATTTCAAAAAAATCTGATTCAAACTCTAAAATCTGACCGTTACTCTATATGATATGGCAGAGACGTATACAAAGTACTTCAATTTAGAGTTTGAACCCTTTTCCTTAGAACGAATTCTCGAAGAAAGACAAGATTCTTCCGGATTTTTCCTCTCTACCGTATTTCAAAAACGGTTTTCGGAAGAAGTGAACCTCAAACGCCACGAGGACCAAAAACTTTGGATCCAAACTAAAAATCTCCGTTACGTTGTTTTGGATGGGATTCAGAAAATTTCCGATGAAAACGGAAGGTTGGAACCTACTAATATTCTCTACTTACTTGTTTTTTTTGATTTTAACTCCATCACTGAGTATGGTTTCGAAGATGTATGCAATGTTCTGATGAAACGATACGATCTCCCCTCACTCATCCTAAAAATGCCTGAATCAGACCATTTAGAAATCTGGAGTAAGGACCATTCACGTAAGAGTTATAAAAATGTGATCCATCCTAACATTGAATCGCTGATGAAATCACTCTTTGATTCAATCAATAAGAAGGATCATTTCCAGTTTATTGGTATGGAAAGAGTCAATTCTGATAAAAAATCGGGATTTTCTATGAGTCGAAGGGGTTTTACAAGGGCAATTGCCTAATTTTTCTCAGAACTTGTGCCTATAAATGAAAAAACCCGCAGGTCTTGCGGGTTCACACAAATCTTACTTCGATAAATCGAAGGAAGAATTAAGGCTAAGCTTATTTCTTAGCTTTTTTCTTTGCAGCTTTTTTCTTAGCGGCTTTCTTTTTTGCGGCTTTCTTTTTAGCAACCATTGTGATCGTCCTTATCTTTTGATTTCAAAACACGGCTGTCCTTGGCAAACAGAGAGTGAATTGATACGACATAATTAAATCAGATCAATTTTAATGTAAAGAAATTTTATTTTTTGCATGAATTTTTATTCAAAATAAAAAAACAGACTAATACTCATTCTACGGAACATTGATAACGATCTTACCAATTGTTTGTCCCGATTGAAATGTATGGAGTGCATCGTGTATCTTTTCGAACGCAAACTCATGTCCGATGGTTTGTTTTGGTAATGATAACATCATTAAATCGGAAAAATGTTTTCTAAGTTCATCAATTTCATTCCACAACCATATTAAATTGAATCCCATCACCGATTTATTGTCTGAAATCATCGATAATGGATCAATTTTTGGTCGTGAGAGGTAAGAATAAGCAATCGATAGCCAATTTCGGAATGAATGTGATGGTGTGAAGTTCGCACTGCCATAAGTAACAAGCCTACCCATTGGTGCCATGAGATCATAACTGTCGTGAAAATAACGACCACCTAAACATTCTAAAACTATTTTTAATGGATGTCCTGATAAAATTTTCTGCATCTCTTGTTTAAAATGAGGAGATCTAATGAGAAAATAATCATAACCAACCTCTTCTAAGATCGAAAACTTACGAGAATCACCTACAAGACCGATTGGGATTGCTTTTTTTTTCTTTGCGATATGTCCTGCCATGATGCCAACACCACCGGCAGCACTATGAATCAGAACATGATCTCCTTCTTTCACTTGTCCGAGTGGAACAAGAGCATAGTATGCAGTGAGTGCTTGTACAACAAATGCAGCACCATCTTGCATCGACCAACCCTTAGGAAGTGGGAATACTGTTTTTTCTGAAATGTTAAGATGAGTTGTATATGCTCCAAACCTGGTTGCACCAAACACTGAATCTCCGACCTCAAAATCCTTAACATTTGGGCCTATTTTTACGATTTTTCCCGCAAATTCTAATCCAGGAATGAAACTTCCTTTAGGAGTTGCTGAGTACAAACCATAAATCGAAAAAACATCGGCAAAGTTAAGACCAATGGCTTTCACTTCAATGGTAACTTCATCTCCTTCGGGTGGTCTTAAGAGTTCTTTTTTCCGATGGAGGTGAGCGATAGATCCGGTTTTTTCGATGCGATAGACTTCTCTTAACATAATATCTTAAAAAAAATTCAATTCCATAACGATGAAACCATTTTTCAATGGTTCCAGAGTCTGATCGAGAGAAAGCCGTGGAACTAAAACAAACCCCTTTACACACAATTCATAAAGAAATGGGAGCCAAGATGGTTCCTTTTGGCGGATGGGACATGCCTGTTCAATATACTGGTATCATCCAAGAACATTTAGCCACAAGATCGGCTGCGGGACTCTTTGATGTTTCGCATATGGGCGAAATTTTTGTGACGGGAAAAGAAGATGAGGTTCTTTCTTTCTTAGAATCAGTCACTTGCAATACCATCTCTAGTATAAAACCAGGACAAGTGCAGTACAATGCTGTCGTCAATGAAGATGGTGGCCTTGTAGACGACATTACAGTCTATAAATTTAGCGATACCAAATATATGATTTGTTCCAATGCTTCTAACTATCCTGCTGTAGCAAAACATTTAGAAAAATACAACAAAGGGAAGGTAACTGTCGTTGATGATAGCAAAAACTGGCATCAAATTGCATTACAAGGTCCAAAAGCTGACCAAATTTTTTCTAAATATATGGGGAAGGATTTAAGTTCGATCCTTTACTATCATTTCGAAGAGATGAATTGGAAAGGGGAAACCATCATCGTATCTCGCACTGGTTATACGGGAGAAGATGGATTTGAAATCTATACATCCAATGCTCTTGGTGTGATTCTTTGGAAAGATTTATTGGAAATCGGAAAAGACTTCGGTCTTGTTCCTGTTGGTCTTGGTGCTCGCGACACACTTAGGCTCGAAGCAAAATATCCCCTCTATGGACATGAATTGAATGCGGAATGGACACCGGTAGAATCGGGAATCAACTTTATCGTCAAAGAAAAACCGTCCCCATACTTGGGATACGAACGCATCATTGCCGACAAAAAGAATGGGCCAAAACGGAAAATTGTGGGAATCCGCCTCATGGAACCTGGTGTTCTAAGAGAAAATTTCCCCATTTTTTCTGCAGATGGGAAAGAAATTGGGAAATCCACCTCCGGAACTCACTCCCCCAGCCGTAAAGAATCCCTAGGCCTTGCCATTCTCGAAACCGAATTCGCTAAAAACCAAACGGAAGTATTTGTGGAGATTCGTGGACAAAAGAAATTGGCAAAAGTAGAGACTGGGGCCTTTATCCAAGGCAGTGTCCGAAACAATCGCTAATCCGAGAGCAAAGTAGAAGAGGAAAAATCATGGCAGATACACAAGCAAGAGACGGTTATTATTTTACTGAAAAACATGAGTGGGTAAAAGTAGAGGGCGATGTGGCTCTTGTAGGAATCACTGACTTTGCACAAAATGCTCTGGGTGACATTGTTTTTATCGACCTACCAAAACCAGGAAAACAAATCAAAGCCAAAGACAGCTTGGGAACAATCGAATCAGTAAAAGCGGCAGAGGATTTATACTCTCCTATTTCCGGCGAAGTAGTAGAGACAAATGCGACCCTTGTTTCCAATCCCGCAGCTGTGAACGCAGAACCTTTTGATACCTGGATGGTAAAATTAAAAAATATCCAAACTTCCGAACTAGGAAGCCTTCTCTCAAGCGCGCAATATAAAGAATACGTATCCAAACTGGATTAATAGGAGTTTTTCTAAAGTGAGTTCTGTAAAACCTACATCACCTATCCATTCCCCTTACGAAGAATCATTGGAACCAAGCGATACTTTCTTACGTCGTCACGTTGGTGTGACGGAGGAAACTGTCAGTGCAATGCTTTCCACCATTGGTTATAAGGAATTGGACGACCTCATCAATGACGCAGTTCCCGAAAACATTCGTTTGCGAAAGGAACTGAGTCTTCCCAAACCGGTTGGTGAGTATGCTTTACAAAGAGAACTGAAGAAAATTGTATCTAAAAATAAAATCTACAGATCCTACTTAGGACTTGGATATTACTCTTGTATCACACCTGCCGTGATCCAAAGAAATATTTTAGAAAACCCAGGTTGGTATACTGCTTACACTCCTTACCAAGCAGAGATTGCACAAGGCCGTATGGAAGCCCTCATCAACTTCCAAACCATGATCACTGACATGACTGGAATGGAAATTGCCAACGCTTCCTTACTCGATGAAGGAACTGCTGCTGCGGAAGCGATGAATATGCTCTTCACATTAAAAGAGGATACTCAAGGAAAATCATTCTTTGTCTCTCAATCGGTTCATCCTCAAACATTAGATGTCATCCGCACTCGAGCCATTCCACTTGGAATCAATATCGTTGTGGGATCTTTTAAAAAGATGGTTCCTTCCAATGATTTTTTTGGAGCGATTGTACAATATCCATCTACTGATGGAACCATTTATGATTTCAGTGAATTCATTGAAAGTTTGCACAAAGTAGGTGCCAAAACTGTAGTAGCAGCTGATCTTTTAGCACTTACCATTTTAAAAGCACCAGGTGAAATGAATGCAGATGTGGTTGTGGGGAGTACACAACGGTTTGGATTGCCACTTGGATTTGGTGGACCTCATGCCGGATACTTCGCAACCAAAGAAGAATACAAAAGAAACATGCCGGGTCGTCTCATTGGAGTTTCCAAAGATTCACAAGGAAAACCCGGTTACCGCCTAAGTCTACAAACACGAGAACAACACATTCGTCGCGACAAAGCTACATCTAACATTTGTACGGCGCAAGTTTTGCTTGCGGTTTTATCTTCTATGTATGCTGTGTATCACGGACCCAAAGGCTTAAAACAAATTGCTTCCCGTGTCCACCGAATGACAACCATCCTTGCGACTGGACTAGAAAAACTCGGATACAAAATCATTTCCAATCCCTACTTCGATACCATTCGTGTAGAATTGTCTAAAATTTCCTCGGCAGAGATCATTCATTATGCAGAAGAAAGAGAAATCAATATCAGACAAGTTTCTGGCCACGTAATCAGTATCTCTTTAGATGAAACAACCAATCTAAAAGATATCAAAGACCTTCTGGAAATTTTCAATGAAAACAAAGCCCTTCATTTCCCATTAGAAGACCTCACTAAAAAAGAAGAATGGAAAATTCCTGAATTGTTAGAGAGAAAGTCACAGTATCTAACCCATCCTGTCTTCAATAGTTTCCATACAGAAACAGAGATGTTACGTTACATTCGTAGACTGGAATCTAAAGATTTGTCACTCACCACTTCTATGATTGCCCTTGGGTCTTGCACCATGAAACTCAATGCGTCAACAGAAATGTATCCTATTACTTGGCCAGAACTTGCAAATATCCATCCTTTTGTTCCAGAAAATCAAACCGAAGGATACCGAACTCTCTTTAGCCAATTAGAAAAATGGCTTTGTGAAATCACTGGTTTTGCAGAAGTATCTTTACAACCTAATGCTGGTTCGCAGGGCGAGTATGCAGGTTTACTTGCGATTCGTAACTTTCACCAAAGCCGTAACGATATGCATAGAGACATTTGTCTCATTCCAATCTCGGCACATGGAACAAATCCCGCATCCGCAGTGATGGCAGGATTCAAAGTGGTTCCAGTGAACTGTGATACCAACGGAAATATTGACGTAGCCGATCTAAAGAAAAAAGCAACCGAATACAAAGATAGTTTAGGTGCTCTTATGGTTACCTATCCTTCCACTCATGGTGTGTTCGAAGCTTCCATCAAAGAAATTTGCCAAACCATTCACGATAATGGTGGTCAGGTGTATATGGATGGAGCCAATATGAATGCCCAAGTGGGACTCACAAGGCCCGCTGATATTGGTGCCGATGTTTGCCATTTAAACCTTCATAAAACATTTTGTATCCCTCACGGTGGTGGTGGGCCAGGAGTTGGTCCGATTGGGGTGGCAGAACACCTAGCACCATTTCTTCCTGGGCATAGCCTTGTGGAGAATGGATCGAATAACAGCCAATGGGCGGTCTCTGCTGCCCCTTGGGGATCTGCTTCGATCATCGTGATCTCTTGGGCCTATATTGCGATGCTTGGATTTGAAGGATTACAATTTGCAACAAAGGTTGCAATTCTCAATGCCAACTATATCGCAAAAAAATTAGAGTCTTCTTTTCCCGTACTGTATCGTGGAAATAAGGGACTTGTGGCCCATGAATGTATTTTAGATATGCGTGGTTTCAAAAAAGGTAGCGGTGTGGAAGTGGAAGACATCGCCAAACGTTTGATTGACTACGGATTCCACTCACCTACAATGTCATTCCCTGTTCCTGGAACTTTAATGGTAGAACCAACAGAATCAGAATCCAAAGAAGAACTCGATAGATTCATTGATTCTATGTTAGCCATTGCAGGAGAAATCAAAGACATCGAATCAGGTATCCTTTCAAAAGAAGACAATCCCCTAAAGAATTCTCCGCACACAGCAGATATGGTCATCAGTGATTCTTGGAAACATGCTTATCCGAGAGAACGAGCAGCCTATCCACTTCCTTGGTTGCGTAATCGTAAGTTCTGGCCAAGTGTTGGCCGAGTAGACAACGTATATGGGGACAGGAACCTTGTTTGTTCTTGTATTCCCATGGAAGACTACGCCGTTTAGGAAAAACCAAAGTATATGTTTTACGAAAAACATATTTTTGTCTGTGAAAACCAAAGGGCACCCGGCGAACGGGTGTCTTGCGGAAACCAAGGTTCTATCGAATTATTAAAACTCCTAAAACTAAAAGCGGCGAAGGCCGGAATCGAATATAAATTTCGAGTTCAAAAGTCTGGTTGCCTTGACCGGTGTGAACTTGGGCCCATCCAAGTGTCTTACCCCGAAGGGAAATGGTTTGCGATGAAAACAGAAGCCGATGTGGAAACTATTTTAGAATTTTATCTCAAAACAAACCAACCAGAAAAATACAAGCACCTAATCGTCGCAGACGATGCAGTAGCAGAATCTAACTAACAAATTTAGATTTGATTTGGAATGGATTTACTATTGAGATTATATCTATTATTTGTATAATAATATTTTAGAAACTCTATTTCGAGTTGCTAGTTTATCGATAATTCTGATAAAGAAAATCTTACCCGTTAACTCTTATGATAAATAACCTGAACAACTCCTGATTTAAATTTATTTGTTTCGATTAGGGTAAAATTGAGTCTTTCCTTTAAACCTTCAAACAATGGCTTCCCACTTCCTAATGCAATCGGATGAATCGAATTTCGATAAATGTCGATTAGGTTATGATTTATAAATGTTTTAATCAGACTAGCACCTCAGTAAAGCCAGATGTCTTTTCCATTCTGGTTTTTTATCTCTTCCACTTTTTTATAATATTTACATTAATATATTCAGCGTTATTATCTATTTTTGGCTGAGTTGAAAATACATATTTTTTCTTGGAATGAACTCCTTCCCAAAGTTTAATTTCAACTTCATTAGCATCGTTTGTTGGTTGGTAGTTCCCCCAGTTGTCATAACTAATCCGTCCATAAAAAATTGTATCAACTGTAGATAAGAACCCATCAAAGCTCATATCACCATCCATGATACACCAATCAATTTCCCCATTAGAACCTACAATAAACCCATCTAATGTTACAGCTAGATCTAATATAATTTTTCTCATATTGCCTTTTCTATTTTCTTTTTATTAGGTAATTAAACTTTTTTTTTGATAATTTTTTGATGCTCATCATAAAACAAGTTTCACATCAATTAATTTAATTATTTCAGATACCGCAATCATCCTCTTTTTCAAAAATCGTAACCCAACGAGGTAGTATTACCGAAATGTATTAATCATTTGGTATTGTAGGAATTTTGTAACTCGATGATAACAACGATTAAAGATTTTAGCCTACCATAAATATCTCCAACTTGAAGATTAAACAGCCTTGTAATCTAACAGCTATTTATACAAATTTAATGAGTTTGTTTCTAAGCATTTTTAATGTATGTTTATTTAGAAACTGATACAAATTATCCAGAACTTACTAGATGTTTAAGCTTCATTCCTTTGCGAGACTATGAACTTTTCCAGAGAAATTTTTATCAAAAGAGAGATTGGCTCGCGAGAATACGCAAACTGTGATAGAAGGAAACCATTGGGAGGCGGGTCTAGTTCCCCACCCTCTGATCGGGCGGGGATACTAATATCCAATCCTGTACTCACCCTTACCAAATCGCTACCAATTCCCCCTTGACCAAAATCAACTCTTCCGATCCCTTTGCCCACGTATGAAAAAAATTTCTCGTATCCTTACGATCACCTTTCTTTCTTTAGTGGGCATCCTTGTAGTGTTAGTCACGACTATTTATGCGTTAAGTTCAGCTCGTATGAACAAAACGTACACAGTAAACTCTGTTTCCATTCCGAAATTTTCCAAACCGATTGATATCGCCGAAGGGAAACGTCTTTACCAATCCAGAGGTTGCGGAGATTGCCACGACGTTGACGGAAGTGGAAGGACTTTTATAGAGGATCCGGCCCTTGGGACGTTTTCCGGTTCTAATCTAACATCGGGTAAAGGAGGAATCCTAGCTGATAGAACTGATGAAGAACTTGCTATTGCTATTCGTCACGGTGTTGGAAAAAATGGAAGGGCATTGCTGTTTATGCCTTCTACCGACTTCCAAGGAATCACCAATACGGATGTTGGAAAATTAATCGCCTTCCTTCGTTCTTCACCTGCTATCGACAAACCACAAGGAGAACTCAAAGCTGGACCACTAGGCAGGTTTCTTTTTTTAATTGGAGAAATACCGGTTTTTATTTCAGCAGAGATCATCAATCACGAAGCCACTCATTTGGCGAACATTACACCTTCAGTTTCTTTAGATTATGGAAAGTATGTAGCATCGACTTGTACGGGATGCCATGGTTTTAGTTTGAAAGGTGGTCCGATCCAAGGAGCTCCTCCCGAATGGCCACCAGCTCAAGACATCAGTAAAAATGGTTTAACACATTACACCGAATCAAGTTTCATTCAAACTGTCAGATCTGGAAAACGTCCCGATGGTTCAGAAATGAAATTTCCTATGCCTTGGAAAAGTTTGGGCCAATTGACCGATACCGAACTGAAGGCTCTTTGGTTGTATCTACAAACAATATAATCTTTTAAGTTTTAGAGATAAGTTCCCACTTCCTACTCTTTAATAAAACTCAGCTCCGTACCATCACTAAAGTCTTTGATGGTTTGGAACTGAGCCAGAGAATTTCCTTCCATCGATTTAGATAATTCAAATAAAAAACCCTTTGCCTTCAAAGTATGACTGCCAGGTGACCAAGTACCTTTAAATTCTCGAATCTCTTTTTCATTTAACTTTAATTTGGCGACAAAGTCTTGTCCGTTGCCTTGAATTTCAATCCCAACCGCTTGGGGTCCCGATTTCGGATTCCAATACATAGATGTCCACCTTCCCACGAAAGAAGTCGGCAACTCTTCTAAAGACATGGCTCTCTTTTTCACCTGGGCTTTGGGTTCATTCCAAAATACTGATACAAAATTAGAGTCTTTCGACTCTGAGCCAAATTCTGATTTGGAGCGAACAGTGTATAAAAACAAATCTCCCGAGTTCCCAGGGAAGGTTTCACTGAATGCAGTTTTTTTTGCGTCAACGTTGGAAACAAATTCCAGTTTTCCCGATTTTCCTGCCTTCACCTGTTTACGATAAATATAGTATTCAAAACTATCTTTGACAGAATCCCATCTTAGGTTAATGATTTTGTCTTTACCAATCGGATTTGATTTCACCTGTTTCGGTGGTAATAAAGTAATCCCACCTGCTCTTTTGGTAAGACCAGGATCTGTTTTTCCAAATACTACTTCACTAGGTTCCGCATAACCAAGATCATTTGCAGCAATGATTGTATATAAATATTGGTTTCCATTTTGAATGACTGGATCTGAATCCGTATAACTAGTTCCAGTAGTTTCAAACTGTCCAGACGGTTCCGCCCTTTCATCAAATCTGTATAAATAATAGGTTTTTGCCCCAGGAGCTGCATCCCAATTTAAAATAATCTTATTCGCATAATCACCACTAGTCGCAGCTAAATGACTCACTTGATTGGGTAATAAGGTTTGGTCGGCAACATCAATAGCCACTGCTTCACTCCAATCCCCTGTTGGTTTTGATTGCACAAGTGCATTGACTCGATAAAAATTGGATTCTCCTAGTTTGGGAGATGGATCAATAAAATTCGGAGTTTTGCTTGTTCCGATATTTTTCCATCTCAAAGAAGAATCAGAACGTGCAATAGTGTAACTTGTAGCCCCATCTAACTCAGACCAACTCAGTTCTACATTGGGTGTATTTCCATTCACGTAAACTGTTCCCATAAGGCCAGCCACTTGCCCAATGTTTCCATCTGACTGAGGTTCGGTAGCAGTAAAACCCTCTACCTCTAAAGAAGCAACAGAAACTTCTTCCGCGCCCACAGATATGATTCTATACATATATGTAGAGTTAGGTGATACATACAAATCGGTAAAACTTGGTTTATCCGAATACCCTAGATCATAAAATTCAGATTCTTCTTTTCTTTGGACCAAATAAGCAACTGCCAAATCTTGATGATTCCATGTTAATACAATTTTTGTATCAAATTCTCCTTTGGATACCTTGATTTCCGTTGGTGGAACAATCTGTTTTTTTACTGGTGCCACCACCGTTGGTGTGTTTTGCGGGGCCGGTTCATCAACAATGGCATAGGTTTCTTGCCCAACCTTGGCAAGCATAGAATAAGACACCCAACCAAATCCTTTATCACCCCAATTCGTTCCCCAGGAGTTTTGTAGCTTAAAGGCACCTTTTTTTCCGGATTTGGATTTTTTATTATCATCATAACCAACGATCGTCATGGCATGACCACCATAACTTTGACCACCATTCTCATCATAAATGGCAGAACCTTTTACTTTATAAAAGGCATCGTCAATGATCATTCCGACCATTACCACATTATTACTAGCTAACACCCGCTTAATTTCATCCGGGTTTTTATAGTTTAATCTAGAAAAGGATTTAATTTTGTATTTAAGAGCTTCTTTTTTAGAAATCTGCGACGGTTGAGAAAGATAATCTTTATCCGTGTATGGCATACTACTCCAAGGAGCGACACCACTAGACTTTAAAAACTCCATCGTTTTGTAATAATACAAACCTTTATCTTCACCCCCATTTTGTTGGTTGTAGATGAAAGCGGGAGAAAATACATTATTTCCCTTTCCGCCAGCAAAAGGAGGATCGTATTCTGAAACCTGTCCTTTATTTTTTAATAAATACGATTTGATTGCATAACCTGTAGCCCATGCCACACAACTATTTTGTCGACCTTGGTTCCCCACTGGTGGCATCTGTGATGATAAATCAATGGACTTTGGTAATTCCTCAAGTGAGTTAAAATCTCTTTTGAGAGGAATGCTATCCTGAATTTCTTTGGAACTAGGAATGTATCCACAAGAAAAAGTTCCGGGTTTACATCCAGGAGAACGTACACTACTCGGGTCAAATTCTTCTGCGAAAATTGCACTCGCAAACAAAAGTGACATTCCAACGCTCAGTCTGATTAGTTTTAAATTCATGGTTTCATCCTCTCTATGATTTGTATGATATTATTTTTTTGTTCCCAACTTGGTTCTTTACGTTCTTCCAAACGATAGTAAAACCTCGATTTGGTGGAACCTAACTGAAAAGAAACAAAGTTATAACTCACACCAGTGATTGTTTCTGTTGGTGGAGATTCAAAAGATAAGGATGCAAGTCCCGTCTTGGATAAATTTAACATCCAAGACTCGTAAACCTTGGATGAGATTTCCTTAGTTTCATTGAGGATTTGTTTGTTCGCACGAGATACTTTGCGTGTGAGTAAAATCTTTTTTTGTCCTGCAACGAGTCGGTATTGTTTTCCATACCGAAACTCAGGAGCCACTGCTCCAGAACTTTCTTCCCAAACAAGATCCATTGGTTTCCAATTCCCTTTTTGATTTTTTAGATTCCATCCTTGCGTTTGGACATTTTTTATTTTAGGGTTTGCCACAGCCATCAAGCCTGGAAACAAAACCAAACAAACGAAGGCAAAAAATTTTGAAAACGAAATCAAAGTGGATCGATCTCACCTCGTTTTCTTACGAAAACAAGACTTTTTTTCTGGAAAAACAGTGTTCGAAGGATTAACTGAAACTTATTGCTCGAAATACTAACTACTTCCAATTTCAGCTTTTAGCCATTTTTTCTCACCAATTGACTTCTTCATATTTTCAATGAGAGCCACAGTGATATTCGTATTGAGTTTCACCATATCGGGATCTTGCGCAAAAACAATCATTTCATCGATGAGGTAATCAATCAAATTCTCAATGGACTTTCTTCCCGAGGGGTCGGTCGCCATTGCCACAGTTGCTTGTGAGATCGCCGAATAAATGGTAAGGCTAATTTGTTTAGTTAAATTAGCCTGCATCTCTTTAGGGAGAAGAGAAATTGGTTTCATATTCGCAGAAACACGTTCCGATACTTCTGTCACTAAATTCTGAATTAATGCCTGTAAGTTGGGATTCTGGGCCGACTTGGCAATATTTTTGATCGCTACTTTTTTTAATTCATCTCTGTTTTGATCAATCGCATTCACCAATTGATCAAGAGAGTTTCCTGACTTCACTTCATTTTGTGTTTCCGTAAGGATCTGAATCGTAACAATATCGGAGATTTCTTCTTTGATGATATTGGAATAATACCGTAAAGTTCTGCTAATCAAATCATTTCCTAAAATTCGAGTGAATTGATTTGTTTGTAACATCAGATAAATTTTATAAACACGCACTAAACGGAAAAAACGGAACGGAGCAAGTGGAATGAGTCCTAAAACATCATACCAATGATAAATAGGATATAAAAACCAAGCTATATAGGTTTTATTTCGAATGGCAATGAGCCAACTAATAATAAATTCCGCTAAAAAGAAAAAGAGGAACGGTGCATCTAACAACAAATAGTTGTTTACTGGACTTCCATCCGATGAAATCGCACGGTAATAATTCAGCGCAAAATACTCTCTAAAGTGGGAATTAAAAAAATCAATTTTCTCTTCGAGAGATCGGTTCTGGTCTCGCCAAAACCAAGCAAAAGCCACCACTGTTGAAGGAATTCGGTCTCGGTTTAGCACAGGATCCAATTCTTGTCTAAGTTTTATATCTCGAGCCTTTGTTTTATGAGTTTGGTATTCGTTTTTGATACTGGTTTGGATTTCCGATAAAAATTTGGTTTGTCCCGACATTGCAAACGGATTGGTTTCCACAATCTCTAACATCCGTTTGTCCATTTTTTGAACAATAGAGATAATCTCTTTGGATTCGTTTGTCTCAACACTCAAACGGTTGATAAAAGCATATTTTTCAGATAGCTCGCTTAGATTTGTGATTTCATCTGTCTCTTCCAAAACACTAATAAAATCATTCAGTTGGACCAAGGTTTCTTCGACTTTTTTTCTACGCAGTTGGGCATCTTCCAATTGAATCGCCGATTCGAAGTTAGCGTATAAAGAATCAAATTTTTCATTTGATACTTGGGATTTTAAAGAAGTGAGAACTCTATAAATCTCTTCTCTTGTGATTTTTCGTTGGTTTTCTCTAAAACCATCATCTCTGAGTTGTGTGAGGTATTTTAAATCATCCACCAAATCTGTGTAATTCGTTGTCGTTCTATGGTTTTCAATTCCAAGAATTGGTTTGTCATATAATTCTAAAATTTCAGGGAACTTATGAAAGTAAAACGGACGTAGGCTCAAATAACTCAAATCAAAAACAATCAGGGCTAAGTTGCCGAGGACAACAAAGACCATGGTTATGTCCCAAAGTAATGGTATTCCCAGTTTGTGTTTTTTGATCAAATCCCAAGAAATCATAGATTCACCAAGGGTAGAAACACTACCCTTTCCTTTGTTTACATGTTACGGCGGTACTGACCCCCTACTTCATACAAAGCATGAGAGATTTGCCCTAAGGACGCCACTTTCACTGTTTCCAGTAACTCGTGAAAGATATTTTCTTTCGCACGAGCTACTTGTTTTAATTTTGTAATGGCCTCAGTGGTTTTGGCTCCATTTCGTTTTTGAAACGCCTTTAAATTTCCAATTTGTTGTTGTTTTTCCTCATCTGTTGAACGAATGACCTCACCTGGGATAACAGTCGGAGATCCATTGCTGTTGAGAAAAGTATTCACACCGATGATAGGATATTCACCGGTATGTTTTAAAGTTTCATAATGAAGGGATTCTTCTTGAATTTTATTTCTTTGGTACATTCGTTCCATCGCACCGAGCACTCCACCCCGTTCGGTCAATCGATTGAACTCTGTTAAGATGGCCTCTTCTACAAGGTTTGTAAGTTCTTCGATGATAAAAGCACCTTGCAATGGATTTTCATTTTTAGCAAGACCTAACTCCCGATTGATGATAAGCTGGATTGCCACAGCCCGACGAACCGATTCTTCTGTAGGAGTCGTAATGGCTTCATCATAGGCATTGGTGTGAAGGGAATTACAATTGTCATAAATTGCATATAACGCTTGTAATGTGGTTCTAATATCATTAAAATCAATTTCTTGAGAGTGAAGAGAACGACCTGATGTTTGGATATGGTATTTTAACATTTGGGAACGTTCATTGGCACGGTATTTGAACTTCATAGCTTTGGCCCAAATCCTACGTGCCACTCGACCAATCACAGAATACTCTGGATCAATTCCATTGGAAAAAAAGAAGGAAAGATTCGGAGCAAACTCATTGATATCCATTCCTCGACTTAAGTAGTACTCCACATAAGTAAATCCATTGGCCAAAGTAAAAGCCACTTGGGAAATGGGATTGGCGCCCGCTTCGGCAATATGGTAACCACTAATCGAAACCGAATAAAAATTTCGAACTGCATTTTGTATGAAGTGTTGTTGGATGTCCCCCATCATCTTTAAGGCAAATTCTGTGGAGAAAATACAAGTATTTTGGGCTTGGTCTTCTTTGAGTATGTCTGCTTGCACCGTTCCTCGAACTTGCGAAAGCGCATCTTTTTTTAGTTTCGCATACACATCCACTGGCAAAACTTCGTCTCCAGTGACTCCGAGAAGCATCAGCCCCAAACCATCGTTAGTCTCTGGTAAAGTTCCTCCGAAATTCGGAACCGGTTGTCCTTTGGATTCATAAATCTTTTTGATTTTGGATTGAATCTCTTCTGTTTTGCCTTCTGCACGAATGTATTTTTCACAAGCTTGATCAATGGCCGAATTCAAAAAGAAAGCAAGAACCATGGGGGCTGGTCCATTGATTGTCATCGATACAGAAGTGGAAGGATCACACAAATCAAACCCGGAATAAAGTTTTTTAGCATCATCGAGTGTGGCAACGTTCACACCAGAGTTTCCAATCTTTCCATAAATATCGGGACGAACATCCGGATCTTCCCCGTATAACGTGACTGAGTCGAAGGCTGTAGACAAACGTTTGGCAGGCATTCCCGAACTCAAATAATGAAAACGAAGGTTCGTTCTTTCCGGACCACCTTCCCCGGCAAACATACGAGTGGGATCTTCTCCACTTCGTTTGTAAGGATACACTCCCGCTGTATATGGAAAAAATCCGGGAAAGTTTTCTTGGTAGGACCAATGCAAAATATCACCCCAATCCACAAAACGAGGAGTGGCAATTTTGGGAATTTTCAAATGGCTGAGAGATACAGTATAATTATCTACTTTGATTTCTTTGCCACGAACAAAGTAGGAATACTGCTCCTTACGGAAGGATTCTAATTTTTCTAACCATGTATCGAGAATGTTTCGCGAATCGGGGGATAAAGCGTCCCATAACAACTGGTATTCGGATTCCAAGTCCGTTGTTGATTTTCCTTTTTTAGAAAGAACCGCAATGGCACCTTTCAGTTGATAGGCGGATCTTGCGGTCTCAGCTTCTTTCTGAATCCATTCTGCGTTTCGATCAATTTCTTCTTTGATTTCGGTCAAATACCGAACGCGATCGGGAGGAAGGACAACGGATGCCTCTCTTCCCATTTGGTTTTTTAAGTACTTTGATTTCCAATTCAATTGGCATTTTTCAATCACAACCCCAATCAAATGAGCGTAGAGTTCATCGGTTCCTGCGTCCTGGAACTGTGAGGCAATGGTTCCAAATACAGGCATCACATCAATCGGATCGTTAAATAAATTCCTGGAACGTTGGTATTGTTTTTTCACATCGCGGAGAGCATCGAGGGCTCCCCGTTTATCAAATTTGTTGATGGATATTACATCCGCATAATCGATCATATCAATTTTTTCTAACTGCGTGGCCGCACCATATTCTGGTGTCATGACGTATAACGAAACATCGGCGACTTCGGTAATTTCCGAATCACTTTGTCCAATGCCGGCAGTTTCTACAATGATGAGGTCATATCCTGCCGATTTTAAAATTTGAATGGCACCTTTGACACTCCGATTGAGGGCAATGTTTGCTTCTCTAGTCGCAAAGGATCTCATATAAACTTTTTCATTAAAAATCGAATTCATTCGAATCCGGTCACCAAGTAATGCCCCACCTGTTTTTCTTTTGGATGGATCTACCGATAGAATGGCAATAGTTTGGTTTGGAAAATCATGTAAGTAGCGACGAACAAGTTCATCTGTAAGAGAAGACTTACCAGCACCACCAGTTCCCGTGATTCCAAGAACCGGAATGTTTTTTTTAGGAGGAGGAAATTCTAAATTGATGGAGTAATTGGTTTTTTCTTGTAAAAGAGAAAATTCCATCTGTGTGATGGCTTGTCCCAGTGCTAAATAATTTTTCTTTTGGATTTGTGACGCCAAATCACCGTTAAATGACAATGGAGTAGGGAAATCTGATTTTTTGACCACATCGTTGATCATACCTTGCAGACCGAGAGTTCTTCCCTCATCAGGAGAATAGATATGAGCCACACCGTATTTATGAAGGACTTCAATTTCCGAAGGAAGGATGGTTCCACCACCACCACCAAACACGCGTATATGACCTGCCCCTTCCTTTTGTAAAAGGTCAATCATATATTGGAAGTATTCCACATGCCCACCTTGGTAACTCGTGATCGCTATTCCTTGGACATCTTCCTGGATGGCACATTGGACGATCTCTTGGACACTGCGATTGTGTCCCAAGTGGATTACTTCCACCCCACTTTGTTGCAAAATCCTCCTCATGATATTGATCGAGGCATCGTGGCCATCAAAGAGAGAGGCCGCCGTCACAAAGCGAATTTTGTTTTGGGGGGTATATGTAAGGATTTCGGTCGTCATAGAGAACAACGTTCTAGAATGATTGTTACGGGTTCAATTGTAAAATGTGACGGGAATGACATAGCTTTTAAAACTATGCCATATTTTTCCCAAAGGTCGAGACTAAAGTATTGATTCCGCCTTTTTCATCAGTTCCCGCACACGATTTTCCAGAATTTCTGTCAGCTCTTTGGCCGCTTTTTTCTCGGGGCCTGTCGGAAACTCAGAAGGGAGGATGGGTTTTCCAATCAGATAACGAATTTTTGTTTTGAACGCATCCCCTGTCAAGAAGGCCTTGGGTTTGGACATATTGGTCGCCCCCACAATTCCGGATGGAATGATGGGAACCCCGGCCCGAATGGCAAGTTTTGCCGCCATCGCCCGAAAGGATTGAATTTCCCCCGTCTCCGAACGTGAACCTTCGGGATAGATGGAAAGGAGTTCCCCTTCTTTCATTAGGTCGACCATATAGGTTTCTAATTTTTCGTAATAGTCCATAACCGCCCGTTTGTCCATTTCAGACTCTTTGGCAGCATTGCGGATGATGGGCATACTCCCCCAATTGATTAGGTTCTTTTTCACCACTCCCCCGAGAGAATTTAACAAAACTTCAATGACCGGTTTTGTCAGACTGAGTGGCGGGTATTGGAAGGGGGAGTTTTTGTGATTGATGATGGCCATGATCTCCTCTTGCGGATGGAAGAGTTCATATTTGCCTAAATAGACGATTTTACGATCGGCAAAGGCCCCCTGAACAGCAATGTCCAAATAATCTGTATGATTGGAGATAATGAGGGCCCCACCAGATTCGGGAATATTTTCGGATCCAACGACTCTGACATCATAAATGAGCTCAAGGAGGTTACGGAGGATGGTTTTGGGAACTTCCCGGGGGATCACAAAGAGACTTTCTAGTATATCAGAGGCGTTTTGGTTTGAATCCATAGAAACATCACATATTTCAAAATAAAACTTTATGAAATCAAGTTGGATTTTCATCTTAGATGGAAATTCCTATGAAAGAACTCCTCCTAGCACAGAACTCCCTTTGGTTCTCCCCCCTACCTCTGGATTCCCTACACAATTGGGATCCAACATTCGGTGGAATCTTCCTTACGATTTCGACAATCTGCCATTACTTGGGGGGAAGTAGTTTTTTCCTGGGTCTGATTTCGTTTGTTTATATTTACTTTCGACCCAAACTCGCCTTCGAATTATCTCTAGGACTCCTCACTTCGGCCGTGATGGTTTCTCTCTTAAAGTTTTATTTTGAAAGTCCAAGGCCTTTTCCCTACCCAGAAGCTTTTGATGAAAAGGCATTCGGTTTGCCATCTGGACATGTTTATTCAGCGGTAGTCGTCTGGGGATTGTTAGCATATAGGATTCCCAAACTTTGGTTTCGGATTTTGTCCATCCTAATTATAATATGTATGCCACTTTCCAGAATGTATCTTAAAGTTCATTATTTAGGAGATGTTAGTTTCGGATTTGGATTGGGAGTTGTTCACTTAATCTTTCTTTTATTTTTACTAAACAAATTCTATCATAAGGATTCCATTCAAGCATTCCTTCAAACAGACAAATACCGAACCATAGGTTTACTTGGAATTGTTGTTACACTCTCCCCTATTTCTCTGGATTCTCCTTTTCTTTCGGTAGAACACCACCATAGTTTGTCTGGAGTGCTTATGGCCAGTGGTGCCCTTGCTGGTTTTTGGTTAGGAGTTCTATTTTATCCGAGATTTAGTAAACCACAATTTCTAGATTGGACTCTTCCTAAATTTAGTTTCTCATTCGGAACCCAAGAATTCCGCATTTTTTGGAATACGGTTCTTATTCGCTTGTTAGTATTAGTCATAGTGATCTCGTTACTCTATGTGCTGCCAGGGATTCTTATCAAAAAATCTATTTGGAAAGATGATTTGTTTTTGAGATACATCCGTTACTTAGTCGTCGGATTTGCACTCGTGGTCATCGTTCCTTTGGTTCTGCAAAAAATCCAAAAAGGAAAGTTTTTGCAAAACTAATACATGCAAAAAATAAAAAAAATATTTCAGATTTTAAAAACGGAACTTATGAAAGAAGGAGTCCTCAAAAACTCTTTCTTCGTTAGCAGTTCCAAAGCCATATCCGCAATCACCAATTTGGTGTTTATGATTTATTCCGTGAATTTGCTAAGCAAAGCAGAAAACGGAAAACTCCAATACTTTTTAGGCTTTTTACCTGTAGTTTTGGCTGTTGCTGAATTTGGGCTTCCCAACGCCCTTATCAAATATATCTCTCCTATGGCGGATAGAAAAGAAAATCCAGGTGCCATTCTAAATGCATCTCTTCGGATTAAGTTTTATTCTTTTTTGTTTTTGTCTCTAGTATGTTTAGTCGCCTACATTACAGGTGATGAAAACTATTTTGTGTTATTACTCTTGTTATTCGGTGGGATCATCATTTCGTTTATCTCCTACTTCGAAAGTCTTTTTGTTTCTTACCGTAAGTATAAATCTTTATCTCTTTGGAATCCACTTCCCAACATAGTTCGACTTTTGTTGTTAATTTATTTGTCTGAGTCTAGTGTTCATCCATTGACTTACATGGACATACTTGCTATTTTTTGTATTGCCCCAATTTTTGTTTTGTTTTTGTTCTTTTTCTTTTTCGGAAAAGAAGAAATTTCTTTTACCGCCGAGGCTTCGGATGTTCGAACAAATGAAAAAAAACTTTTACTCTTTAATCTTTGGGCCTTTGCCGCTTCTATTTGTGCCATTCTTTCCGATCGATTGGAAATTTTCTTTTTAAATCAATTCCATCCACCAGAAATTGTTGCCGATTACGGTACCGCCTTGCAGTTGTTTAGTGGCTTTGTCATCATCCTTGCTACTTTTAATTCAATTATTTATCCAAAATTAGCACGACTTGCGGAAACAGAAGAATTTCCGAATGTCCTCAAAAAATCTGTTTTTTTAGGGGGGATAATTGCTATTGCCTTATCTCCTGGAATTTTACTCGCCGAACCCATCTTAACATTGTTATTCGGAACCAAGTACACCAATTCCATTTCTGTTTTCAAAATCTTATACCCAAACTTTCTATTACAATTGGTATTTGCTCCCTTGGGAACAGCCCTGTTTGCTTTGGGATTGCCAAGACTTCTGGCAGGACTTGCACTTCTCCGATTATTGTTTGGGGCTATTTTCGACTATTGGATCATTCCCGATTGGGGCGCCAATGGAGCCGCCATATCTTTGTTTCTCGGTCAGATTGTTTCTTGGTTGTTATTAACTGGATACTTTATGGCTTACTTTCGGAAGTAACAAACTCATATACTTTTTTATAATTTGTTTCTAAGGTTTCCCATTCTTTGGGAGAAACATTTGTTCCATATAACTTCAGATAGGCGTCTTTAACCGATTTTCCTTCGGCAAGGAATTCCTTTAATTTCAGAATTACCATTTTCAATTGGATGGAATCGTTCTGGATATCGTAGTCACGATTGATTTTGGTTCCAGAAGACATTTCAAATTCCCGAACAAAGATTTCCGGCAATCTTAAAATTCCATAACCCTCTGTCTGATTCGTTCTAAACTCCGATCTAGTTTTTGCCCAAGCGAGTAAAAATAAAGAAGGATTTGGTGGATATCCGCCTAACAAAGTTCCATCGGGGAATTGTAATTTTTGCGAAAATCTTACAATTGCTCTCGAAAGTTCTTTCCTTCGACGAACAGAAAAATTAGTTTTTTCTGCTTCCGTGAGATAGGCAAATAACACTGCTTCCTCTTTACTATGGTCAGCCTTTTCAAAAAACCGACTCAAATCTTGAGAAAAACGAGTGTCAGCTTCCCTATAAGAAAAAATAACCAACAGAAGAGGGAAAATGAGAAGAAATCCATGTCTGTATTTCAAAAGTATTTTCTTCATCCCTACAAGTATCGGGATAGTTTCCCTACTCTTTCTTTCTTTTTTTTCCAGACTTTCTGCTGAGTCTTATTCCGACTCTGTGATGGATGACGACCGCGCGAATCGAAATTTTGGTCGAGTGGTCGTGAGAGAACGGTATCAGAAGATACCGACTGCTTCTGAAAAAGCAGGTTTTGGTTTCCAAACAGAGCTTATCACCGGAGGTAGGTTCCAGTCCCAAAAAGGTGGCGTTGATTCCGAAAAGGCCAATCGTTACTACACACAAGGAAGTTTTACAACGCCTAGTTTGTTTTACTATGCGGGCCAAGGTTGGAATTTAGGAATTCTTCTCGCACCGCGAGTCGCCCTCTCTGAAGGAAGGGTGGTAGAAAAGGAAGTCCGTACCATTTACGATTCCGAAGCCACAGCCCTCCTTTCCAAAGAAATTTCTGGAATCCAAGTGGCATTCGAAGCCGGCAGAGGATTCAATCGGTTGGATCGGTATGGGTTTTTCTTTGTCGGAATGGCCAATTATGGATCTGTATCCATTTCCCATTCTTCTGGTTTTCGCATAACAGGGATTCACTTAAATGCGAAACCAGAATTAGAAAACTGGTTTGGACCTCCTTGGGCGGGATACCGCAGAGAAATTTACGGAGGCCTCATCAGTTCCGAAAAAACTTTATTTTGGGAAGAGTTTCGTCTTTTCCATTATGTATATTCTGATCCCAATCACAATACGAATGGACAAATCCTATCGGGCCAACGGGTTTCTGGGCGTTATTCCTATAGCGGAATGGAATTCCAATCAAGGAAATTTTGGGACACTTGGGCAATCGATCTAGTCGGTATTCGACTTTTAGGAGAATCGAAATCCTCTTCCAATCCATGGTCCGAATCCCAAACGGCTACCAATTCCTATTTGGGTTATATATCCCTACATTCTCAAGGTGAAAAATTTAGTTTTGCCTTAGCAGGACTTGTCACTAAAAAAGATTCAAAGGATCGACTAGATTCAAATAGCAACGGTTATGCGTCTAATTTTGCCGAGCCAAGAGTTTTAGGCGGATATTCTTCTTTTCTTTTATACCAATCTTTAGATTTGATCCATCCACCTCAATTCCGTGATGTTCCCACAAAAGAGAATCCCAATTTTGAAAACAAGGGGAACCGTATTTATGGAGTCCAAATGGGCCTGGATTGGTATTCCTTTTTTCGCACTGATCTCTTTTTCAATCGTTCGGATTCTGTTATGGGTAAAGGATCGGAAGTCATAGGGAAACTAAGTTTTTTATCTAATGATTACGGTAAGTTATTTGCACAAATGAGTGTTTCCTATACGGTAATGGATCCTCGTAGAACACGAGTTTGGATTACAGAACCATTTACAGAAGAGGAACCAAAAAAAGAATACATTCGATTTTATGTTTCTTTAGGAACCCAGTTTTAAGATTGCATTAGTTTATACCAAGTTTTGAAAAATCGAACTTCGTTGCCTTTTTCGTTATAAACTATGGAATCAATATTCATCTTAGCAAGAAAGATGCCCCGTCCACTTACTAAGTTGGCAGCAGGGTTGATCACTGGGTTTGGAATTTGACTGACAGCGAATCCGTTTCCTTCGTCTCGAATCACAATGGTAATCCCTACATCATCCATGGAAATTTCTACAAATACGGATGTATTATTTTCAGCACAACGCGAATCTACTAACTTAAAATAGTCTTCATTTGATTCCAAACAATCTTGTTTTTCTTCATAACTCACACCGGCAACACCATGTTCAATTGCATTCGCCAATAGTTCATACAACACAATCTTAATTGAAATTAAATCTTCTTGAGTTGCCAAAGGAGAGTTCAAAATTTGTTTCACGATAAAAGCAATATATGAATTTAATTTTTTAATTTGTGGCCGAAGTTTCATTCTGCAATCAGCGCTAAACTGGATGATCTCCCCGCTATTAAAAAGGAGAGTTAAATCAACATCAGCATTTTCAAATTTTTTGATCCGAGAACGAAGGGCCTCCATTCGGAATGGCTTCAGAAAAAAATCAACGGCACCCATTCGAAAAACATCGATGGCAATTTGAATGTCGCTATCACCGGTAATTACCAAAAACGGAGTTTGGTTTCCATCGGCTCTTAGTTTTTGTATGAATTGAATTCCATTTAATTTTGGTAAGCTAATATCAGAAATAATAAGATCAAATGTTTTTTGGTTGGAGATCGTGAGAGCTTCTAGTCCATCAGAAGCTAGAGTGACATTAAATTCATCTTTGAAGTATTCCCAGAACAATTCACGGATTGTATCTTCGTCATCAACAAAAAGGATTTTCATAGAGTGGAGTCTTAGAGTAAAGGGAACTCCAATCTATAACAATTGTAAATCTATTTTTAGAATTTAGTCTTCTAAGTTGTAGGATCGGCCCAATTTATAAGTTAATTGTAACTCTTGTTGGAGGTCCAAAATCTCCCGTCGCGTAAAAAATGCAATCTTTCCGCCCGATAGCTCAAACGCATAGTAGGTGGTGTCCTCCGACTGGAGTAGGGTTTTCAATTGGCTGAGTGAGGTGATTCGTGTTCCGTTTACCTTCTCTAATACTAAATCCTGGAAATCCTGATACCCTAGGTTCCCTTCTAGGGGAAAAACACGCGAAAGAATTACTATTTTTTCTCGAACAGGGTGCACTTTCTTCTGATAGTAGTCAGAAAGATAAACCAGCTTTTTCTCTGATTTGACTCGGTATTCCGAACCAAATTCTTTTAAATACGCATTGGTAAGTTCCGTGAAGAAAAATCCACCTACAATCAAATACAAGGGTTTTCTTTTTTTGGCTTCTTCGGGAATTAGAAAATCATTGGAATCATAAGCTCTCAAATCATAACTCACCGATTGATTTTGAAAGTTACGGTGGAGTTTTAATTGCACGGTCTCACCTAATTCGCGTAAAGTTCCATTTGGTTTCCGTAAAATCAAATCATAAACTTTATCAGTACGATCCCAATCATCAATTTTGGAAAGAGGGATTGTATTAACCTCTGTAATCAAGTCTCCCGGAAACAAATTATATGCCGGTCCAACACCAGGGATCACTTCTGTGACTAAAAGCGGATTGGATATACTTTTGGAGTAATACTCGCGTTCTGAGGGAGTTAGGTTGATATCAAAAACTAAACCTGGATGGGGAAAGGATTTTCCACCTGTTTTGTAGAAGGTTTCCACATATTCGGTAGGAATCAAATAATCAGAGACCGTCACTCCACATAACAATTGATTTTTGAAGAAAAAATCCGATTCTTCCGATGCCTTTTTCTCGAGTAACAATACTTTGATTGGCGTTTTAGAAAACGGAAGGAATACGTAACGTGATTTCCCACTTGGGCAATGTTTGTTCGAAGATTTGGAATCCAAAACCACTGGTTTCGGAAGTTTTGGCATTTCTTTTGTTTCTAAAAGGAGAAAACCCGTCTCTTCATCATAAGATTTAATTCCTAGTTTGGGTACGGAATAATCAAAAGATTCGAATTCAGCAAACACTGGATTTTGTTTGGGAAGGGTGACTCCAAAAAAAAGACCCTTCCCTATATAAATCAAATTTAACTTTCGAGAAAATGGTTCCCCTACAAGCCATGGATTTTGGTGGCTTGTTTTTTGAAATGTAATCCTAGATTCGATCACACGTTTGTCTTCGAAGTCTTCTGCACCAAGGGGAAGTAAGGTGGCAAAAATCGAAAAAATTACAAAAATAGATTTAAAATTCTTCATAATTCGCACCATATCTTTTTTTCACACGTTGGTTCATCTGATATACTGACTCAGGTCTTAACACAATCGGTAGATCCATTCCCCGGAACCTAAGGACAATAAAACTTTTTTTTCCATCTTTCCAAATGGTTTTAAATTCATTTAGATCTTTTGGCACTCGTCCGTTAATCGATTCAACTACTTTGTATTTATATTTTTTATATTTTGAAGTTTCGGGATCGTTAAATGTATAACTGAGAACAATGTCGCGAGTGGTATACCTGTACAACAAATCCTGAATAAAATAACTATAATGGTATTTTAAGGAACTATCCAAATCTCCATCTTCTGAATGAAAAAAAGATCGAGTGATGGGTTGGAAAACAAATCCAGCCTGCAAAAAATAATCTTCTGTAGAATCTCGATACAAATCCAAAGCATAATTTTTTTGTAAATTTACTTCTGCATCATATTTTCTCCCGGCTCGGTAATAACTTACAGTTACTTTGGAATTGAGTTGTTTGTTTTCGATCCAATCGATGATGAATTCCTTTTTGTTGGACTCTGAAATTTCGCCATCATTGGAAAGCGGCAAACTATCCACTGCTGTTACAAAATCTTTTTCTTTTAAAACTTTTGAAAACGTTGAAGAAGGATAAATGCGATTCACAAAAATCCCTGTTTGGTCGGATGGAACCTTCATGGCTTGTTTCAAACTTTTGGGATTACCATTTTGAAAGGTAAATCCGATGTTAGGAAACCCATCATACTTTCCGTCTGCGATATCTTCTAAAAAATGACGGATAATATCATTCGATATCAAGTAGGCAATCCCTTGTTCCAAAGTACTAATCTGAAAAACAAGACCAACTACTTTGCCGTTTTGTACAGCGGGTCCGCCAGAATTTCCAGGTTGGATGTTCGCTGTAATTTTCAATACATTCCGATAATCTAACCCAGAATAGGTGTATCGATTTTTTTCAAACCGAAGAACTGATCCTTTTTCAATGGATAAACTATCGTTTCCATTGGGAAAACCGAGAAGTAATACATCGGAACCTAAATTGGGAATTCCTTCCAAAAAGGAAAGAGTGGTAGTTTGTTCTGAAAAATCGGGATCCGCAACTTGTAATAAAGCCAAATCACAGTCATAACCGATAAACTTAACATCTGCTAAATATTCCTTTTTTGTAAAACTACTTTTGACAAGAATTCTTTTGGCATCACGCACCACATGGGCATTCGTTAAAATGGTTTGGTTGGGTAAAACAAGGCCCGATCCAAATCCAGTGTATAGATTCTTTTTCATCCATGGTTGTGTTTTATTTTCGGTGTTAAAACCTTCGTTCCGAATAAGAACCACAGAACGAAAAATTGAATCCACAACAGGTGCGGAATCTTCTTGAGCGAGGAGTGACCAACTCAATACAAAAAATAAAATGCATATTTTAAATAATTTATTCATAATACAAAACGATTTTCTCCCAAAAGGTTTGAGTTTCTGTGATTTTTTTTAGGATTGCATTTCCTAAAACTCGATCCCCAGGTTTTGGATCTTTCCATATCGTATTTGATGATACCAAATCACCCGAAGAATTAGATGGTACTCGAATCAAACTGTAGGCCGAATCACGAATACATGTTATGCGAAAAACGTAAGATACTGTTTGATCCCAATAAAAACTTTCATCTTTTTCTATATATTCTAAGGGACAAGAAGAATCAAAAAACACCTCGATGCTACTTGGGACTTCTTTTCTTCGACGTGGATTTTCAGTAACGGATTTAAAATAGAATAGGTTCGGATTTTGGATAGGTTTGTAGGAACTGAATGGTTGTTTTCCTTCGATAACCACTGGGACTTGTTTTTTCGAAGGATAGTCTAAATCCGTATCATCTGTATTCGTTTTTGAAACCACTTTTGATTCGTTCATAACAAGGCCTGTTTCAATTTCTAAGTATTGTTTTTTTCCAATTCGATGAACAGCCCTTAATCGAAACTTTCCCGAATCCAACTTCCTTTTTTGATGAGATTGGAATTGAATCAACATCGGCTCTGGGTCTTTCTGGCAGCTGAATCGAAAGTATGTGACAGAGGATATACGAGAAGCAGGTTCTAAATGGCAATTTCCATCATCCATTGGAAAACTTTGTTTTGATTGGATCTGTTTTCGAATCACTTTCGACGGATTTCTCTCTTTCCAAATATTCACTTCATCCGCAAGCGATTGTAGCGTTAGGTTTGCCTTTGTGCGGTCCGCAAAAGCAACCCCAGACACAAAAAGTAACAAAATCAATGCGAAGTATATGTATAACTGCCTAATCATGGATTACCGATTATGGTGATTATCGGCTTATCTACCCCGAAGAATCAACTGGCATCCAATTGATTTCTTTTCTCATTATGTCTCAAACCGAGGATGAACTTTTTTTTTGGTTTTCAGACTTTCAAAAATTCATGGGGGGGAAAAGTAATGTAAGAAATAGGAGAATACTTTTTTGAACTGGAGCTTTCTTAAAACCGAAATAGAACCTGGTGACTTCCTCATCGATTGTCGTTCCCAATCAGCATATGAAGAAGAAACGTTAGAAGGTGCTTACTACTATCCATTTATCAAAAAAGCATTCGGATCTGATCCAGAATCCCAAAAGAAATTGTACGGACCTATGTTGGCAGTCGTACAAGAATTTCAAAAATCAAAAAAAACTCGGATCATCGTTTTCGACGAAGGAATGGGAATGTTTTCCACTCGTATGGTGTATTTACTCCGAGGTATGGGAATCAAAGATGCCTATGTTCTTGGTCAAAAATGGCCTGCCACTGGAAACAAATCCAAAGGTGAGCTAAAAGTAGAGCCACCGATCGCTGACAAAGTAAAACCCATTGAAGGTGTCGTAGACAAAGCCTTTATGGAACGAAATCTTACCAAACTCCAGATCTTCGATGCCAGAACCATGGACGAATACGAAGGCCGATTGCCAAGGCTCACTGCCCCAGAAGAGGGAACTCTCTGTGGACGTTTGCCTGGGGCCTTCCTTTGGGATTGGAGAAACTTGTATGATGGGGAAGCAAACCTCATCGAACGTTCTATTTTCAAAAAACGTCTCAATGGTTTTCCTTTTATGCCGGAAAGACCCACTGTCATCTATGATTACAATGGTGCTCGGTCTTGTTTATTAGCGCTTATGCTTAGGGAAGCAGGGTACATTGATGTAACTACCTACCAAGGTTCTTGGTTTGAATGGAGAAAGTCGAGCCTACCGAAACAAGCCGTTGCGGTTTTTGGTGCCAAACAAGGGGCAGCAGCAGCTCCTCCTCGAGTTGGCGGAGTCGATCGCAAGAAAGTTTAAAAAAGGATTTACGAAACCCTAAACCATCGATCCACTTACTCCTGCTCCTGGAGGGGTCGATGGCATCTCGTTTATTTCTCTTATCATTCTCCATTTTCTTTTTGGAATGTGCTTCGCGCATCCTATCTCACCTTCCCCCAACAGAAGAATCATTTCCTGTTAGCAAACAAATTCAATGGATTCAATCGGCAAATGAATTCACCTTAAGAAACCAGCCTCTCGGCAAGGACTTTATCAAACTTTCTCTTGCGGAACCCTTTCTCAAATCCTTTACCAAAGAGACCACAGCTAAATACCGGATGGCTTCCTTTCAATTCAAAGAAAGTTTACAAAAATCTTGCACAACACAGTCCATAGACGAGATCAAAAAAGAGACAGGCAAAATCACCATCAAAGGAAAGTTATCTGGTAGTGATTGTTCCAGTGACTACCAAATCATATTTGTAGCAAAATCAGAAACTGAAATCGAATTCAAAATCACTTTATCAGATCCCACTCTCAACAGAATCCAATTCCAATATGGTTCCCATCCCGAAGAACGAATCTATGGACTCGGAGAACAGTTCACCCATGATGAACTCAAAGGAAAAACACCCTTCCTCTTCACCGAAGAACAAGGAATAGGACGAGGAGACCAACCCATTACAACAGGAGCAAACTTACTCGCTGGTGCTGGTGGGAATGTATACACAACTTATGCACCCATCCCCCACTACATCACATCGGAGAATCGTTCTGTCTTTTTTGAGAACAGCGGTTATGCGAACTTTGATTTCAGTGATTCTAGAAATACAAGAGTAGAATTTTGGGATTTCCAATCGGAAAAATCTCTTACAGGAACTATTTGGATCGGAACTACTTCCAAAGGTCTTATCGAAGCTTATACCAAAAAAACTGGCAGGTTTCCGAAACTCCCCGATTGGGCTTATGGAACTTGGCTTGGTGTTCAAGGCGGAACGGAGAAAGTTTCGGCTATCGTCAAACAAGCAAAAGATGCGGGAAACCCAGTGACGGCTCTATGGATCCAAGACTGGTGTGGCCGCCGTGTGACTAATTTTGGAGACCAACTCAAATGGCGCTGGTATGCCGATGAAACTCTTTATCCCGATTTTAAAAAATTTGTAAAATCGATGAATGATCAAAATGTACAAGTATTAGGTTATATCAATTCCTTCCTTGCCGACACAGATCCCAAAAAACAAGGGGATGATTTTACAAACCCTCTGTTAGCAGAAGCAAAATCAAAAGGGTATCTTGTGAAAAATCAAAAAGGAGAAGATTACCTCATCCAAACCGTTGGTTTTCCGGCCTACCTCATTGACCTTACCAATCCTTTGGCAGTGCGTTGGACCAAGGACTTAATCAAAAAGAACTTAATCGGAACAGGTCTTTCTGGTTGGATGGCCGATTTTGGAGAATGGCTTCCTTATGACGCAAAACTTGCGTCAGGTGTTGATGCGAAGATCTATCACAATCGTTATCCTGTCGATTGGGCAAGGATCAATAGAGAGGCCATCAAAGAAGCGGGTATGGAAGGAAAAATCGTATTCTTTACTCGTGCGGGATATAGTTATTCCAATGCCCACTCCACACTCTTTTGGGAAGGTGATCAAATGGTGAGTTTTGGAACCAATGATGGCCTTCCTTCTTCCATCATTGGCCTAACTACTTCGGGTATCAGTGGTTATGCGCTAAATCATAGTGACATTGGTGGTTACACTACCATTTCCAATCCACTAAAAAACTACCACAGATCCAAAGAACTCATCTTACGTTGGGCAGAAGCTTCTGCCTTTACACCGGTCTTTCGTACTCACGAAGGGAATAGACCACTTAAAAATTGGCAAGTTTATACCTATACCAAACCCGATGGAACTAAATCTCTCGGAGATGAAGATACAGTGACTCTTTTTGCTAAAATCGCAAGGATTCATTTCGCCCTAAAGCCATATATCCAAAGTTTGGTGGAAGAAGCATCCCAAACAGGAATTCCAGTCGTTCGACACAATGCGATCGTAGAACCGGAAGATTTAAATTTACTAAAATACAAATACCAGTTTTTTTTAGGGGACGACCTTCTTGTAGCTCCTGTTGTAGAAAGTGGAGAAATTGTTCAGGATGTTTATCTCCCTCGCGGGAAATGGCAACACCTTTGGACGGGAACCACTTACGATGGTTATAGAAAGATACAAGTTCCAGCACCCATAGGAAAACCACCTGCCTTCCTTCGGATTGGTGGAAAATCGGAAGCTCTCATTCGTTCTTCTATCAGTAACATTCGAAATAAAGACTAAGGACAAAACTCTTATGAAATTTGCACTGATTGGAGACATCCACGGGTATTGGAACCATCTTGATATCGAGTATTTCAATGCATCGGATTACGACTGTTTGTTTTTTACGGGAGACCTTCGTGGTAACCCAAAACTCGGCAAACTTTCCTTCCAAGGCCTCACCAAACGAGCATATATGATTCCAGGGAATTGGGATGGTACAAGTCTCACATCCATCATTGGGGAAGTGATCCAATCCAAAATTCTCATCCAATCAGGACAAATTGGGCAAAACAGAAGGATGCGCAAACTTTCACAACTTGTAAAACCAATCAGCCTTTTAGGTTACAGTTCTTTAGTTTTATCGCAAGAATTAGACTTAAGCCTTATCGTAGGCCGCCCTCATGCCATAGGTGGAGGACTTAGTTTTGCACCCAACATGAAAAAAACCTATATGGTATCCAACATGGAAACATCGATCGAAAAATACAAACGTCTGATCGATGGAACTAAGGAAAAAAACTTATTCTTTCTTTCGCATAACGGGCCTTTTGGTTTGGGTGCAGCCAAAAGCTCTATGTATGGGGCGGAATTTAAAAAAGAAGGTGGGGATTGGGGAGATATAGACCTGACAGAAGCCATTAATTACGCCAAATCCATTGGGAAAAAAGTTCCCTTAGTTCTCTCAGGCCATATGCATCATTCTATTAGTAAAAAAAGGGAACGTGAAACCCATGAATACAAGGGTGGAACTTTCTATGTGAACGGTGCCAAAGTCCCAAGGATCAGTGAGGGAAAACACTTCCATACAAAGATCGAATGGGATGGAGGTTCTGCTACTGTAATTCCTTTGTGGGTGTAACCAGAATCTATCCTAGTTTGGTTTCGATTTCAATTTTTCCAGAAAGAATTTTATGCACAGGGCAAGCATTAGCGACAGAAAGCAATCTTTCTCGTTGTTCGGGAGTTAAATTTCCAGAAAGTATTACGTCCCGCACAAATTTATGATCATCCGCAGCTCGTTTATCAAGCGTTACATGAATCTCTACAGAATCCAAAGGATATCCTTTTTTATCGGCATACATTCTCACGGTAATGGACGTACAAGCACCCAAAGACGAAGCCAATAACTCGGTGGGCATAGGCCCTAGATCAGTTCCTTCTTTATCGGCCGGCTCATCAGCCACCCAACTATGTTTCCCAGCTCTAATTTTTGTTTCGTATTTGGTTTTGGCTGTAGAGACCACCACCTTGTCTTCGAATACTGCTGTCATCTGGAATCTCCTTTGTAAATTCGTTCTGCTTCTGCCATCGCACGGTTGCGGTTGTTTAACATAGCCTCTTCTACTTTTAGACGCATGGCTTCAAATTCCTCTTCATTTAAGTTTCGAGGGACCAAAATGGGATCTCCATAAGAGACAACAAAAGTTGTGAATGGTTTCGGAACTCTGTGTTTGTCCCAGGCTCTTTCTAAAATCCATTGTCTGCTGCATTCATAATGGAAAGGAATGATGGGAACTTGAGTGACTTGGGCGGCGGCAATCAGTCCTGGTTGGACAATGAATGCAGGGCCCCTTGGGCCATCAGGTGTAAATGCGGCAGGCAGACCTTTTTTTAAATGTTGGATCACAGCCTTTAAAGCCTTAGATCCACCTTTGGAACTACTGCCACGAATGCTTGTGTTTCCAAACCGGTGCACCACTTGGTTGATGTAGTCCCCGTCTTTGGATTCGGAAATTAAAACGGCTACGTTTTTTCCTCGATGCAAATAAGGAGAGTACAGAACGTTCGTATGCCAGATGGAATAGATAAATGGTTTTTTGTTTTTAAATAATTCTTCGTATGCTTCGTTTGTGAGAAAACGAAATCTAGAAGTGAGCCCAATCAAACGTTGGAACCAAACGACGATTAAAGGTAACAGCCAAACTAAAATTTTACGTTTCAAAGTTAAAGATACTCCCCAGAGTTAAATTCCAGGGAAACTCTAATCTAGCGAAAGATCAAGTTAAGTTTTCTTTTTGAACAAATCGCCAAGTTTGCCCAAATCTTCAGGTTTGATGTTAGCGCCGGCAGCTTTTTTATTTTCTTCCTGGATTTCTTTATACACTTCCGCACGATGAACGGAAACATTTTTTGGAGCCTTTACACCAATCTTTACTTGGTCACCCTTAATATCTACAATGACAATTTCGATATCGTCACCGATCATAATGGATTGGTTGCTCCTCCTTGCAAGAACTAACACGGATTATACCTTTTCGGAAGACATCTCTTCCATAGACTCAATGATGTTTTTTCGTATTGGATGATTTTCATCTCGAGAAATACATTGTTTTCCCTTTCCCTCTTTTCCATTGAGAATGATAGGCCCTTGTAAGTTCGCAGTCATTCCTTTAGGATTGTCATGAGGAATAGTGACTATGAGGAAAATAAGTCCTTCTTTCCAAGAACCAAGTCCAATGTCATGGAGTTCCTCATCAGAAATTGCCGGTTTATAGTCGTTCATAAATAGTTCAGGTTGGATGACAATAAATGCCAGTCCCGATTCTTTTGTGGATTGTAACCATTTGAAAGGACTTTCGGCACTCTCTTCGATGAGTGCGTATTCATCAAATTCATCAAACCCTAACAATCCTTGAGGGAATTTTAAGATTTGTTTGGAGTCCACTTGGATGGTTCCGAAAGGTTTTGTGTGAATCGTTACCGACATTCTAGTTCCTGTAGTTTCTATTCTTTCTAATATTTCCGTCATTTAGTTTCTTTTACCGAAGGAAATCCATCAAAGTTGGTTTGATAATTTTAGAACCGACATTGAGCGCATAACTATGAATTGTTTCTAACCACTTCATATTCATTATCGTTTCTGGAAAATCAATCCCTTCATTTTTAGCCAGAAGCTCTGTCATATACATTTTGTCGTAAGAGACTCGATCTTCATGTTGTTCCAAACGATTCATACGAGCCCCAATCGTTGCCCGATGACGAAGGATATTTTCCAACGCTAAGTCCAAATCACCCAAATCCCTTCCACCAATTCGTTCTTGGTCTTTTTGGATGAGGTCATTTCTGAGTTGGATGAGAACATCAAAGACTGAAAGTCCAGTTACTGTCGCCGACTTAGAGAAGTTATTCGGTGGTTCACTCGCACTTGGTTCCACAAGCCCAATGTCACGAAGAACTGTCCCTCCATCCACATCTTCCAACCATATTTGGTGAGGCGCTGTAGAGGAAATAGAAACGTTATCTTGGGCAAGTTTACTTGCTTTCACTTCCAATGGAGCATTGTTAATTTTATCAATCACATCATCAATGGTATCACCCACGGAGACATGGATCTCTACTCCATCAATTTTGAACTTTTGGTCGGAAGTGGCTTGGTAAGCAGAGTTGTCCACCTTGGAAGTGACGCTTACGTTCGTTCCCCAAAACACTTTGTTACCAGGAATGGTGATCGGGATGTATTCGCCCTTTTCAATTTCGCGGAGTTGTTCGCCGATATCACCACGATACTCAACTCCCACGTATTGGTTTTTGAGTTCAAGGCCTTGTAAACCTTTGATTTTAGATTCAATTGGTTCAAAAGGAGGACGTTCAATCACATGACCACCAAACAAAGGTTGTCCGGTAGCATCCCGAGCGTTCGCAAGATCTACAATCGCACGTAAATGTTGGTCTATCTCTTTACCGATAGCCACTTCCAATTCAAAACCCTTGTCCCCTTGGTAAATTCCGTTTCCGGCTTGCACCGTAAGAACCCGAGCTCTTTGGAAAATTTCTCCCATTTTGTCGAGAACACCATCGATTTGTTGTAACCTTTGGTATCCATCCCCAATGTTTTCCTCATACTGAGAAAGTTCGTTCAATCGGGAACGAAAGTACATTTGGTTTGTGGCAGCCCCTGGATCGTCCGAAGGTTTGCGGATTTTTAATCCCGTCCCCAGTTGGGTTTGGGTTTCGTCCATAGCCACTTGGTGGCGGTTTAAGTTCCGCACCAAGGAATTGTTCTGCATCATGTTAGTGATTCGAATCATTTTTATACACCTAACCTATTGATGATGGTATCCAACATTTCATTGAGTGTGGAGATCATTCTTGCGGATGCGTTATAGGACTGTTGGAACTGAACCATATTGGCCATCTCTTCATCCAAGTTCACACCCATCACAGACTGACGCATGTTTTCAAGTTCCACCATCAGTTCATTTTGTGTTGTATACTCTTGTTTTGCTTCGCGAGCTTCTGTTCCGAGTCTAGAAATCAGGGAGTTGTAAAAATCATCCGTTGTTTTGGAATAATCAAACATCACCGGTTTTTCTCGGAGCGCTGCAGCAATGAGAAGAGCATTGGATCCGTCCTTTTGGCCGTTAGGTGAGTTGTAGTCACCCGATCCATTCACATCCTTTCCACGGGCCGCCGCAATGTTTGCCGGATTGTTTCTTACATCTTCAGACATTTTAAAGAAAGAAGAGGGATGATACATCGGTGTGAGAGTGATGTCTTGTGCATTGGCTTGGAACTTGTTGATCTCACCAATTTTTCGATAATCAAAAGATCCTGCCACTCCTGTTGCCGTTAGAATTCCGGTAAGACCAACTAAGAGTTCGCCGGAATCTTCTAAGTGACGAATCATAAAGTTTTCTTTTTTATCCAGCGAGTTTGTCGTTGCTTTTAGCGCCAACTGGTTGTCATGCGACATGTAAGCAACTACACCCGTTTCCGAACGATTGATTCGTTTGATCACTGCATTCAAAGTGTCATCTTTGGAATAAGGAACAAGAACCTCTGTTTCCCCACCAGGACTTGCTTTTAAAAAACGCATGGTTCCGGAAATTCCAATGGGACGATCCGCATCAATGGATGTGCGACCTGTCACACGAAACACAGCGGTTTTATCGTTTAATCCATCGCCGTCTGTATCGATTTCCCCGAAGGTATTGGTGGCAAGGGCGCGGCTTTCAAAAAAGTTTAAATTGGTTTTTCCATTTAGCCCAAATCCATCTTTGTGGATTTCGTTGATGACATCCATGGCATTGATGGCAAGGGCATCTACGGCATTGATTTTCTCAACCAAGATCTTATCACGGATTTCGTATAGAGCTTGGATACTTCCCTGACGAAGTAAAACAGTGTCCCCTGTCTGGGACCATTTCAAGTCAAGAAGCCCATCGTTATTCGGGTTTCCAACGAGATCGATTTTATGGACTTTTTGTCCTTGAACAAGGATCTGTTGGCCAATAAAAACCATGAGTTCATCTTCGTCACTGCGGCCAATGGTAATGTCCGCCATTCCCGCAAGTTCTTGTAAAAGTTCGTCCCTTCTGTCGAGAAGGTCATTCGGGTTGTCACCTAATGCTTGTGATTTTGTGATTTTTTCGTTCAGAGATTTGATATTTTCAGCAACCGTATTTAAATGGTTTACCTTCGATTCAATTTCACGATTGGACTGATCTCGGAGAAGAGACAGTTTGCGATACACATCTTCCATTCGAGAACCAAGCGCTTCTGCTTTCTCTTGAACCACAGCTCTATGTGCGGTTTCTTCTGGATAATTTGAAAGATCTTCCCAAGAAGACCAGAACTGATCCATCATGGAACGAAGTGTAGTCCCTGTTGGTTCATTAAATACTGTTTCTACTTGGTATAGGTAGTCGTTTTTTTTGCCCCAATATTCTTTGAGAGAAGAAGAGTCAATGATACGGTCATCGATGAAATTATCACGAACCCTTTCAATTTCAGAAATTTTTACCCCTTGGCCAATTTGACCGGGAACTTCGGCGCGGTTGAAAGCTGGATCATAAATTGGATCCATACTGTTCATTACCACTCGTTGGCGAGCATAATGTTTGTTATCCGCATTGGATATGTTATGACCTGTGGTTTGGATCGCTTGTTGGTGGACCGAAAGTCCTCGTTTCCCTATTTCAATTCCTTGGAATGTTGATCCCATACGATTCTCCTAGGCAGTCGCGTTCAAAATGATCGCGCCTTTTTGGCCCTGCCCACGCCTTGTCGGTTGTTTGTGTGAGGTATAAACTTTTTCTTTCGATAACTCTTGCAAAGAGTCAACAGTTGTTTGCAAAAACTCTTTTCTTGTTTTTAAGAGTTTGTCATTGGTGATGATGGCGTCTTTCAGATCGGCCACTACTTTCTTTAATTCTAAAGCAAAGGTTTTTAGTTTAAAATTGGACTCACGATCCAATTGGTTTAAAAAATTTGTAAGTGTGATGGAAGATTCGTCTTTCGTGAATTTTTCCTTTTCATAGACATCTTCGATGGCCTTCATTCGAATTCGTTCCAATTCGGAGGCTTCCACCATAATATGATAACTTTCTTTAACGAAAGACTCTAGGGATTTTCCGTCCGCAGAATGGATCGCAGCTCTTTTTTTGCCTTCCAATTCCAGAAGGCGCTTGTAACAGTCTATTTCATTAGTAAATAAACTTCTAAGTGATTCTACCCAATCCAACATGCGAATTCCTTTTCCCTTATGGGAAGGATCGACGGATTCCGAAACTAGCTTAGGAAAATTTATAAAAATTTACTATTTTAAGGCCTATGTCACTAAAATCGCCTTGTACCAAAGTCTGTATGATGGACCCAGATTCAGGGCTCTGTGCTGGTTGTTTTCGCACTATTGAAGAAATTGGAAATTGGTCTGCGATGAGCGAGGAAGAAAGGGAAAGAATTTGGAGTGAGCTCCCGCAAAGAAAAGCGGGAAACTCTCTCAAGTGAAATGGTTATTTAGAACCTTTATCAATCTTATTGCGGTGTTCTTCGCATAATCTATAGAGTTGGTCTGTAGATGGATTTTTCTTTGTAACTTTTTTCCGCATACAATACACATCCCTTGGGTTCTTCTTCGTTTATATAACAATTGAACTCGTTCTGCACCGGAAAGATTGTACTTACTGATTTGAAGGCGAACCCCTTTTACCAAATAGCTACCAATTGCAGACTCTTCACCTTTTTTTAGTTCGGCAAAAATCTTACTCAGCTCATCCGGTTTAATCGATTTAGGTTTCATACATTCTCCTGCTTTCTTGCTAAATTTAACTCTCTGTTAGATTCTAAATGTTAATGCAAATTAGGCAGTACCCACTAACGCGCAACACAATTTTAAAATCATATCAGATTTATCGAATATAGCCGAAAAAACTAGGGATAAACTCTAATATTTAGAATCATTTTTGTCTTGGCAAAGTTAAAATATCTACTAAGATCAAATGCGAGGAACCCTATATGGAAAAGAAATACAAAACATTGAAAGATTTTTTCCCGTTTTATCTGGAAGAACATAGTCATCCGTTCAACCGAGCTCTTCACTTTGTTGGATCAAGCCTAGCATTAGGATGTATCCTTGGATTTGTATCCACTGGTAAATTCTATATCTTAGCCTGCGCCCTTGTTAGTGGGTATTTCTTTGCATGGATCGGACATTTTTTCGTCGAAGGGAACCGACCAGCAACCTTTATCTATCCATTTTATTCTTTTGTGTCGGATTGGATCATGTATTTCAAAATGTTAACTGGTCGTATTGATGTAGAATTTGCCAAAATTAAGTCAAATAAAGGTTAAGATGAAACTTGTTCTCAATTTGCTTGTAACTGCTGTTCTACTCATTGGTTGCCAGCCGAAAGAAGTTACCATTCAGGAAATCACTTCTCTTCGTGATGGAAACCAAGAAAACCTGATCAGTTTTTCGAATTTAGTTTTGCCAAAAATCTTAGGAAAAGAATTTAAACGATTTGAATCCGGTGTGGATGTGGACAAAAAAAACGAAGTTCATATCACTTATGGTAGTAACTCAGCACTCACCTTCAATGATGCATCAGACTACCGGAAAACCAATACAGAATACCATAGTTTGGTGCTTCTGCGAGTTGGTTATGCATTAGCCCTGCACCAGTTTCATAGGCTTTCCCTAAGTTTTTCCAAACCTTTTTTCATTCAGGGAGAAAACAATCCTGATGCGGAAATCCAAGAAGCAGAAATTTTTAGAACGACCATTTCCAAACCAGAATTGGATATTTTTTGGGAAAACCATCCAAATTTTGATCCTTTTAAGGCACCAAAGTTAGGTGATAAAGAATGGGACAGCATTACAGGTGAAATTCAGAAATTGTGGAAAGTGGAATTGGATGAATTCAGTCGAGTGAAGGTGGAATGATCCAAGGGTTCGAATCACCTAATGCACGTTCCAAGCGATCCAAATAGGAATGTTTGGGAATTTCGTAAGCACCCAATTGCCAGGTCACATGATTGAGTTGTTGGGTGTCAAAAAGTGCAAATCCCGACTGTCTTAATTTTTCGAACAAATGGTATAACCCAACCTTTCCCGCATCCGATTCAAAAGAAAACATACTTTCCCCGGCAAAGAATTTACCAATAGCCACTCCATATACCCCGCCCACCAAAATATTTTCTGCATTCCACACTTCTACCGAATGAGCCCAACCCATTCGGTGTAATTCTAAATATCCTTCAATAAAACCTGGAGTGATCCAAGTATTATCTTTTTCTCTGTAGGAACAAGCTTGCATCACAATCGGAAAAGCTTCATTGAAAGTGATACGAAACTTACCTTGTCTGACTTTACGCAGTACTGTTTTTGAAAAGTGAACTCGTTGTAAATCAAAGATAGCGCGGGGATCCAAACAATACCAACGGATAGGATCTTCTGACCAAGGAAAAATTCCACGTTTGTAAGCATATAACAAACGCTCTACGGAAAAATCTCCACCCACGGCGACAAGGTCTTCCTTCCAAGTCCGTGGATTTTTAAAAAATTGGTCTAAACTTCTTTGTGTCAAGGTTCCAATACTTCCTTTGGATAATCATATACAATTTTTACTTTCAAACTTTTCCCATTTTCATCATTGATATTTGAAAGCCCATCGAATTGTAAAATTCTCCTGGTTTGAACATCATAAACCAAAAGAAAGGGTTTCACAACCTGTTTCAAAATAAAATTATCCACTTCCAATCGTAAATATAAAGCAGGCCTTCCCTTCCATTCTCCATCTCGAATTTTTTCCGCAGCAAATTTATAATCATCTAACTGGATGGGTGCGAGGAAATGAAAGGACATCCTTTCTCCTTTTGCTAAAGTCTCCCAATTGTTTCTTACAAAATAATCAAATCCCCCATCCATCACTGCTGGTCCTTTGGGAGTATAGGTTCGTTCGGCAAGAGGATCTTCTTTTTTTCGTTTCGAAAATAGACGAACGGATTTCCCCCTTACATCTGCACCTTCCGTATAACCATCTCTAAAGTCTTCGGTTTTGAAAGTGGGCACTTCTGAGTTTTTATCGAATTCAATGTGTTTGGTGCCGAATACCTTTCCCTCAGCATCTTTATAAACGATATCCGAATGGGTATGCTTTCCATTATTATAATATTCTTTATGATTGTCTGAGTATATATACTTTCCAGTGCTCAGATCGTATGCTTTTCCGAAGTACTGGTACTTTGGTTTTTCTGCCCATAGAGGCAAAAAAGATGGAAAAACTATGGCAAAAATTAGGATTTTACGTATCATACTGCTTAGACCATGAAAAAATATAGACTGACTGACCAAAGGACGGTTTTGGGAATCGTTTCCAAACTGACTACGACGGTTCTCCAAGACAAGGATACCAAACAAAAGTTTACACTTCAAAATCCAGTAGCAGTAAACGACATCCTAAAATCAGTTCATATCACAATTGTTACCACAGAACCAATTGTCTCAAAACCAAAATCTCTCGTTTGCGTTTTAAAAGAAAACAGAGTCGAACTTCGGGTCAAACCAGTCAACCCCTACCAAGATGATTTACAACAAGTTTATGAAATCCTCATAGAGCCCTTGGAACGTTCCGCAAAACGAGCAAACATTGAAGATATTTCTGCTTACGAATTTAAAATGGCTCAGACTGCAGATTTGGGAACTGTCATCTCTATTTATGGAAAAACTTCTATTATCAACCAAATTTTGAACGAGTGGCAAGTCCACCTGGAACAAGTGTTAACGAATTACGGTTATTTTATCAAAAAAATTCAAATTGGATTTTATTATGCCATAGACACACAATTAATGGAAGCACTTGCTACTTCCAGAGCACCGTATTATGTGCGTGATGCGAATCGCAGAGTTTTTTATACAGAAAGAGGTTTCTTTACCCCCAAAAAACTGAGCGAAATATACATTCGTTCTTACTTGGACTCACTTCTTTTAAACAATGCAAAATCCACTTTGATTTTTCCATTTTTCTCAAATGGAAAAGTTTTACTCGGTTACTTTGAAATCATCAGCAATTTACCGGATCTGGGAAATCCCATTTTACAATCAAATATCGAAGGGCCGGAAGGGATTGGACCATTACTTGCTTTTTTAGATCAAAAAGCGGAAGAATTTGTATTCCAACTGGAATTTGCTTATGCAAAAGATTGGGAAACTCTAATTCGCACAACACCCGTTAGAGATATAAGTCAAGATGGACGTGGAATTGGTATGACCTTCCCCGCAGGAACTATCATGGAAAACAAAACACTAGGATCTCCTGTATCTTTTCAAATGGTAATTAACTCTTCCCCTTATACCTTTTACGGAAGTCTGAGAAGTATAAAAAAAGGAGAAAACGATTCTATAAATATAGGATGCCAAATTTTCCAATGTGACAAACCAGAAGGAATGTCTTATCTTAGTTCTTATGCATCAAATTTAATTGGAGAAGCTGTTTCATGACGGAAGAACAATATGAAACAATCGTAACACTATTAACAAAAATTCAGGAAAGCGGTGGATCCGACCCTTATCGTTTGGTTCTTTATTTAGTCCCCAATATAGGGATCATTTTTGGCACCACACTTTTGTTTTTTTTGTTTCAGTGGTGGCATAAACAAAAGATGGCACTCATCCAATCGGGCCAATACAAACCTTGGAGTTTTGACATCAGATTGTATTCCTTTTTCCTAGGTCTTTTGTTGACATTCACTGGATTTGCCTTATCGTTTGTATTTATACTCGTCTTAGGAAATTCTATGGCGATGTTAGGAGGGTTAATCCCATTCGCAATTGGACTCGGTCTTTTGACCTTCTACAAAATGTATCGATAGAGCCGGTACAACGTATCTGTAACGAGGAAGATTGGAACTCCGTGCAGTCAGTCTTAAGAGGCGACGTGTCCCAATTTGAAGTGCTTATGAAACGTTACCAAGGAATGGTTTTTTCCCAAGCCAGGAAAGCTTTTCTTACGGAAGAAGAAGCAGAGGATTTTACCCAAGAAGTATTCATTCAAACTTACGAATCACTGAGTAAGTTTCGCGGGGAATCACAATTTTCCACTTGGTTATTTCAAATTGCGAGATTTCGCCTAACAAAAGTTTTTAAAAAGAAAAAACTGCCGATTGCGGATTGGCAAGAAGACATTTCTTTCGTAGCAGATAAATCAGGTCCTTCTGTTGCCGAAATTTTAGATAAAGAAGAAACAAGTCATACTTTGCGATCCCTCATTTCAAAATTACCAAAATCATACCAAATGCCGATTCTATTACATTACTTTGAAAACAAACCTCTCAAAGAAATTGCTTTGGATCTAAATATAAAACTCAATACGATCAAAAGCCATATTTCCCGAGGGAAGGATCTTCTAAGAAAGTGGTGGTCACATGAAATCGAAAGCTGATTTTAATACCAATCGACCATTCGTAAATCCTGATCCGTTTTTAAAACATTCGGAAGCGCCTACCATAATTCGTTTGCGAGTGTTAGGACAAATTTTGCCTTTAAAATTTTTATTCTCCTCGGTTGGCCTTTCTATTTTGCTATTTATGATCCCACTCGGTACCATGTTCCTCTCTGTATTTCACCACGAGAACACGGGTTTACTTTTGCCCCTATTAATTAGTTCTAGTTTATTTTTCTGTTTCTACTCTCTTGTCCTTGGCTTTTTGCTCCTCAACACAAGAATTCCTTTTCTGAATGAATGGAAGGAGAAACTTGGATTTGAAGAGGTCTAGAATATTCGTGAAAGGTCTATTGGTTCTCCCGTTTTTTTGTTTTGCCGTTTCCCTCTCTGCCGAGGTTCTGCCCTCCGCTGAAGAATTTCTGAAAATGGATTTGGATCGTGCTCTGCCTTTAGTTGAATCTCTGTCCAAAGAAGATTCGAAGGTCCTCGTTTCGGAACTCCGAACAGAAGTTAAAAAATCCTACGCGAAAGCAGATAATTTTTATTTCCTCATTTCCCACTTGGAAGAAATCCAAGCCATCGAAAAAGAGCAGGCACGCCTACGTTCCCTACTTTGGGTTTATGGCCTGGCCTTCTTTTTGTTTTTCGGATTTCTTGGCTTTTTGTTACTCCGCCAAAGACAAGCCATCCGAGACATCAACCAAATGCTCGGCAAATAGATAGATATCGTTTCATTGTCATCATTTTGTATTCTCTTTGTAATGAATCCCTGTTACTTTTGGAATAATTCATGAAAATACTAATTGTAGATGACGAAGAAGACATTGCAGGACTCATCCAGTTCCATTTAGAGGAAGAAGGATTTCAGACCGAAGTATGTCACAATGGGATGGAAGTCCTCCCCCGTTTAGAAAAACACCTCCCGGACGGAATCATTTTGGATTTGATGTTACCGGGAATTGGTGGGATGGACCTTTGCAGACGGATTAAAGAAAAATACCCTCATATTCCTATTTTAATGGTAACTGCAAAAACCGGGGAAACAGACGTTGTCCTTGGTCTTGAGTTAGGTGCCGATGATTACATTCGCAAACCATTTAACATTCGGGAACTTGTGGCTCGCGTAAGAACCGTTACACGAAGAACAACAGATCCTGCTGGGGAAGTCCAAGGAACCATCTCCACTGGAAAAATCCAAATCAATCCAACCGCCCACAAAGTTTTTGTCGAAGGAACAGAAATTGATCTGACTCTTATTGAATTCAAACTTTTACAACTGTTTGCTGGAAATCCTGGTGTGGCTTTTTCTAGGGACAAACTACTCGATCGAATTTGGGGAAAAGACGTTTTTGTTACAGACCGAACAGTTGACGTAAACATAAAACGTCTTCGTGACAAATTACTCTCCGAAAAAGAAAGATTAGAAACCATACGCGGGGTCGGTTACCGATTCCGAGATGCGTAGTTTTTTTTCTACATTACTTTTACTCAACTGGGGTCTTTTACTCGTTTTATTGACCCTTGCCTTGGGAGTATTTTTTGTTTACGATCTAGTTGTACCTGCCGTACGCCCTCTCATACTATTCGGATTTGTTTTAATTGCTATTTTCGGTACTTTTTATACTTCCACAAACATTGCGATGCGAATCACAGATCCGCTGGCGACTGTAGAGAAAAAAACAAAAGAAATCAATGCTGGAGATTTTGGTGTTGAACTTTCTTCGCCTGACATTCGCGAGCTGGCAACCCTTGCTTTGTCCATCAATGAAATGGCAAAAAGACTCAAAGTCCAATTTTTGGATCTTACTGTCGAAAAGGAAAAGTTTAATTACTTACTACAAAATCTAAAAGAAGGTGTGTTTGCCATTGATAGGAATGAAAAATTCCTATTTTTGAATCGTAATATTTCAGATACCTTAATTGAAAAAAATTCTCAGTACAAAGATTATATTCCTTCGATCAAAAACAAAGAACTCCTTGGTTTCATCAAAGATAAAATCCATCATGGAGTGGAAGGAAAAACAGAGTTTCAAGATGGCATTCACTTTTATACGGCACGTATTTATCCCATTAAATCCGATTCCATGATCCAGCTTTATATAGGAGTTTTGTCTGACATCACAGAAGATAGACAAAATCAACTCATCCGAGAACAGTTTTTTCAAAACGCTTCCCATGAATTAAAAACTCCCATAACATCGATTAAAGGTTATGCGGAAACTTTGGAATACAAACTAAAACTTCCACAAGATTCAAATGAAAGAAAATTTTTAGATGCCATTCTCAGAAATACAGATCGATTGATTCGAATTGTTGAAGATATGTTGACTGTATCTCGTTTAGAAAATCACAAAACTGTTTTGAATCTTACTGATGTATCGGTTTTGGATCTTGTAAAAAATGTATCTGAATCCTTGGGTGTTATCTATTCTCAGAAAAAACAAAACTTGGTTTTAGATATCCCTTCCGACTTCCGAGTCAAAGCTGATCGTTTGCTCCTTGAGGATCTACTGGTGAATCTAATTTCTAATGCTTCTGCCTATAGTCCCGAAGGTTCCAGCGTCATTGTAAGGACTTCTTCTACAGAGGACAAAAATCAAATCCAAGTGGTCGATCATGGAATTGGAATCTCTGCAGAGGACGCGGAGCGAATCTTTGAACGTTTTTTCCGCGTGGATACCAACCGTTCCAGGAAGGAAGGTGGGACAGGCCTTGGACTTTCCATCGTAAAACACATTGCAAGACTGCATTCTGGTGAAGTTTCAGTCTCTCCCAACCCCCAAGGTGGCTCCATTTTTACCTTTGAATTTCCTAAAAAATAGATTCTAGTAAGAGAAGTCGCCGGATAGAATATTGGTATCCGGTAGGTATTTATGAAGTTTCCTTTGGGATTTTATTCCTTCGGCAAAAACATAGGAATCAAAGACACAAGTTTAGATTTTGCGGTCATATATTCAGAAAATCGATGTAAGGCGGCAGCCGTCTTCACTCGCAATAATTTTCCCGGCGCTCCCATTTATGTGGGGCGTGACCATATCAAAGATGGATACCTGCAAGCCATCGTCATCAATTCTAAAAATTCGAATGTAGCCACGGGAGAACAAGGAATCCAAAATTCCTACGCAATTTGTACTGAACTTGGAAAATCATTGGGCATTCCTGCAAGAGACATCCTTCCTTCCTCCACGGGAGTAATCGGAGTTCCCCTTCCTATTGAAAAAATCCTTAACGCTTGTTCTATGGCAAAAGCAGATTTAAAACCGGGAAATTTAGACGAAGTGGCCGAAGCCATTATGACTACCGACTCTCGCAAAAAAATCTCCTATCGAACCATCACAACACAAACGAATGAGGGTGTGATGTTCGGGATTGCCAAAGGTGCGGGAATGATTGAACCGAACATGGCAACTATGTTATCCTACATTCTTTGCGATTATCTTCCCGAATCGGGCGACCTATCAGGGATATTAAAACGAGTTGTGGATCTAACTTATAATTGTGTGACCATCGACTCGGATACGTCCACAAGCGATACCGTGGTCCTTATGTGTTCTGGAGCTCTTGGAACAATCCCTGATTCAGTTTTTGAATCTAATCTAAGAGAGATTGCCACGGACCTTTCCAAGATGATTGCTCGAGATGGAGAAGGTGCCTCCAAACTCATCGAACTAGCGGTTTCAAATGGAAGAGATGATGTCCAAGTAACAAAAATTGGGAAATCCATTCTGAATTCACCCCTTGTCAAAACCGCCATTTATGGAGGGGACCCGAACTGGGGGAGGTTTGTGATGGCGATTGGAAAAGTTTTTGATGAACCCATTCCTTATGATACTCTTGAAATCCTATTGGGTGGAATCTCTGTCAAAGGAGCCGACAACGACACCAAAGTAAAGTTAGCCGAATATCTAAAATCGAATGAAGAAATTCAAATTTCGGTAATACTAAATACAGGTTCCTTCCAAAAAACGTTTTGGAGTTGTGATTTTACGGAAGGATACATTCAGGAAAATGCATACTACACAACATGAACTCAAATAAATTCAAAAGTTCGCTCAAATACTTTTTACCTTCTAGTTATCAGCTAAAACTTTCGGTAACGAATATCTTTACGCGTACTTTATTTATTTTGCTCGTGTATCTTTCTTATTTTCTAATTCTATCACAAATTCCTGAACAGATGTCTTATCGTTTGGAACTCGCATTACTACTTACTAGTGCTTTTGCTCTGATTTTATATCTGCCAATTATAGAAAGACTCACCCGTTACATTCGCACACGATTTTTATCTGAGTATCTGACAGAAGATGCTGAATCCTACAGGCAAGCTATCAAACGTTTTAACTTTGATGCTCTCATCAAAAATGTTTTTCCGGATATGGTGAAAATTACAGGAAGCCATTCGGGAACCATGGCTGTACTCACTCATAATGGAACCTTCGCATTCCATTCCTACTTCCGAGGACGGCAAAAAAAACTGAGTCCGACAAAAGACATTACGGTGAAAACAAGTTTCCAATCTTTTTTACTTAGCAAAAGAAACGGTGCTTCTGTTGCGGAAACATATTCCCATGAAAACATAAATAATGACTTTATGGAACTTCATGCAAATTATATTTACCCATTTATCTTCAGGGAAAAACTATTCGGATTTATTGCCGTCTCCAACATCCCCAACATAGATGCAACCCATAGCTTATCTCTATTAGCTGGCCAATCTGCCTTAACGATCCACAACCATATCCTCTCCTATCATATTTCAGAAAATAAAAAATACCAGAAAGAAGCGGCCTATGCTGTTCGTGTTCAAAACCTTTTAGAAACAGGCACCATCCCAAACCTTATGGGTTGGGAAATTACAGCATTTAAAAGAACTAACAGAAACTTAATCGAGTTTTTCCAAGTAGAAGATGGAAGTTGGTTTTTTGTGATTCTGAATGCTGGGAAATCCTACCAACATATCGGTATTATTCTTTCATATATTCTAGGGGTTGTATATTCTCAATCTAAACTTCGTATCTTAAAAGGATTCTCTGATATAAAGTCATTAATTCAAACCACCTTCCAGAAGTTAGATTGGAAAGAAAACTACGAACTGATAATTGGAAAAATCGGATATTCTGAACTATATATTGTTCAAGAAGGAAAACAATTCCGCATTACCCGAAACTCAGAAGAAGTCGTTGCGAGTATGGGATGGAAAAACATGATCAATATGGACAAAGGTCCGATCATCATCCAACAACGTGGAGAAGCAGTTCTTAAATTTAGTTTTGAAGAGCCGGAAATCAAATGAGAGAACTTGCAATCACCATACTATCTTCTCTCTTATTTTTTCTGATTCTCCTATTTGCATTTATTGGATTTCAAAACAACACAAAGAGACTTCCCTTTTACCATTACCCTTCAGGTTTGATTGTGAATATTGGAGAAGGAAACCGGGCCCACTGGGGAAATTCTGTAATCCAAGAAGACTTAGAAAAGTTTGAATCCATAGCCGATTTTTCGGATACCGATTCGATTCGATTGCATATCAAAGATACTAATGGTAATATTTATGAAGAAGTTTTTAAGTTAACTACCATCCGTAAAACAGATGTTCTTGGAGTATTTTTTTCTGACTTATTCTTGGCTTTTTTTAGTCTAGCCATTGCAGTTTATTTTTATTACTCCACAAGAGATGCACTTATATTCGGTTTTTTCTTTAACTTTGGTCTCATCATCCTATCCAATGTTTTTGTATTAACTTTCAAGAATTCGGTTTTTCTTTTTGTTCTCACACTCTATTTAGGAAGTTTTCTACAGTACCACCTAATTTACAGACTTCGTGGAAAGGAAATCAATTCCAAGTGGCTGCTACCCCAAGTATTAATATCCTTTATCATGGCCATGATCGCCTCACAAGAAAAGTACGATATGATACTGATCGAAAGAGTTGTATTAGTTGCCCACGCAATCACAGTTTTATTTGGTTCCATCAATATTATAGCCAATATTTATGAAATTGTTCGTTCCAAACCACAAGAAGAAGCGCTTCTCAAAAGAATTGTTTTAGTATTTTCAATTTTTCTTTATGTAGCACTTCCTATAAGTATTATATTTTTTGATGGATATCCTTGGTTTTTTGTACATCGCTCTCTTTTTATAGTAACGTATCTATTATTTATTCTTTCTTTCTTTTATGGAACTTACCGTTATACATTTGTTCCCTCTTTAGTTATTTTTACTCCGAGTATTGTAACTTTGATTTTAGTTTCCATCATTTTGGGAACCTATATCGGTTCGATTTTTATCTTAGACTTTATTCTTCCGATTCGCTATCTGAAGGACCGTTGGGTGTTTAATCTAATTTATCTTTTTTTAGTCACCGCTTATTTGATTCCACTCAAACTACGTGTGAAGGAGTTATTTGATTATTGGTTCTTTGAACAAAATCCAAAACTCAGCGAAGGAATTAACAAAATCACAGCACTTTTATCTTCTCCTCTTTCTATGCGAAAAACAATCCTCACAATCAATCGCACAGTGAAAGATACCGTAAATGTTTCTAATATCATTATCCTAATTCCTGGAGATCAGTTCGCCAGTACTGATCTAAAAAATATTGATTTTGTTCGGATCTCACCCCAATCAGAAATTTGGAACTATTTTAGAAGCACAGACAGAGTTACCGTAACTTCACATCTCGAATACGGAATTGGGCTTCGGGAAACTCTATATAATTTTTTAAAAGGACTGAACGTTCAATTGGCATTTCCAGCTTTTGATTCTTCCTCAAACAAAAAAAATATTCAGGCAATGATTCTCATTGGAGAAAAATTAGATAAAAAATATTTTTCCATCGGAGAATTAAAATTTATCAACGAAGTTGTAAAAATTTCAGGTATGTTACTGGAAAACTATAGTTTACTCGAAGATGAAATTCAAAAACGTAAAATAGTAAGAGATATCCAAACCGCATCCATTGTAGACAATACACTTCGTTTGATTTTGCCAAGTGAAGTCAAAGGAATTGATTATGGTTATATTTCTAAACCGGCAGTTGGAATCTCAGGAGATTATCTCGATATCATTCCAGTTTCTCAAACAAAAATGATTGTTTTGTTAGGTGATGTTGCTGGTCATGGACTCGGAACTGGATTTTTAGTCAGCGCCATCAAAGGAATTGTGAGAGAACAACTTAGAAATGGAACTTCTCTAGAAGGACTATTTCGTGAGATCAATTCGTTTTTTCGCGCCCGTTACAAAGGGAATGAGTTCATGACTCTTCTTGGTGGAATTTTTGATTCGAACCAAAATATCTTTAAGTATGTCAATGCAGGTCATTTATCTTTGATAGAGATGCGGGCCGATGGACAAATCAAATTACATTCCAAAACACAACGTGTACTTGGAATTTTAGAGACCGATTACCATGCCCAAGAATTAAAATTACTGCCGGGAACCAAACTCTTCCTTTACTCAGATGGAATCACAGAAGCCTTCAGTGAAAGGGATGAAATTTTTGGAGAAGAGACACTCATCGAATTTTTACATTTTAATGCCGAAAAAACCGTCAAAGAAATTCCCCAGCTTTTGGATGCCAAGATGACAAATTTTCGCGGGAACCGAGAACAATCGGATGATATTACATTTATTGGTCTTTCTTTTACACCCAACTAGCCGATATTTAAATCGATGATGGCAGAAAAACCGGTTAAGTTTGTCATTTTTCTATCTTTGATTCTGAGCCTAGTTGCGTTTTGGGACCACCAATTCACATCTTACCTCAAAGAATTTGTTGTACTCATACATGAAATTTGCCATGCCACGGCCGCCCTCTTTAGCGGTGGGATTGTAAAAGGAATCGCCCTACATGGAAACGAAGGGGGAGAAACCATTGCCGTCCCTGCTTCTTTTCGTGGTTCCTTCATCCTTGTTGTTTCTGCAGGATACATTGGCTCTTCCCTAGTTGGCGCATTTTTACTCCGTTTAGGATTTCAAGGACGTCATGCCCGCCAAACAATGATTTTGTTTGGTTTGTTTTTAATCTCAGTCAGTGTATTATATTCTAAACTGGGAGATCTTGCTTATTTTACCGGAATTTTTTGGGGTGTGGGCATTCTCGTAACAGGTATGTTAGGCGAAACTATATCGATCCTTTCGCTAGTATTTTTGGGCACAAGTATCTCCCTCTATTCCTTATATGATCTTTCTGACTTTGCAGAAAGACTCACAGAAACTGATGCTGGAATCCTTGCCTTTTGGATGGCTGGCCTTGGGCCAGAAGACCTACAAAACCAGGAAGTCCCTACCGTTGTCGTTGTGCTCGGTTATATGATCGCGACTCTTTGGTCACTCCTCAGCATAGGAATTATTTTTATGTCCCTACGCAGTTCGCTCAGCCACGAAGAAACCCATGAATTTCCTGGTATGGAAGAAAGTTTCGAACGGTTTCCTGGGGACCTTTCTCCCGAAGCAAAACTATGGTTGGAAAAACGAGGTGTTGATCCCGAAAGTGGAATCGTTTTGCCCCCAAATTTGTTCCAAGACTTCCCTCCCAAAGACAACAGTCCTTAAGGCTTCTCGCAAATTTTCATTTGCGTAGGACACCGACTTCATAAATATAGAATCTCAATGGCAAAAAGAATCCTTATCACAGGTGGAGCCGGATTCATCGGATCCCATCTAGCAGAAACTCTTTTGAACGCTGGGAACCAAATCATCGTATTGGACAATTTCCATACCGGGCGAAAAGAAAACCTCACTCACCTTCTCGGAAATCCGAATTTCGAACTGATCCGCCACGATATTACGGATCCCATCAAATTGGAAGTAGACGAGATTTACAATATGGCATGTCCTGCCTCTCCTGTTCACTACCAAAGTAATCCCATCAAAACCACCAAAACGAATGTTTTGGGAATGATGAACATGCTTGGTCTTGCCAAACGAGTGAAAGCAAGAATTTTACAAGCGAGTACTTCTGAAGTTTACGGAAATCCTCTCGAACACCCGCAAACGGAATCATACTGGGGAAACGTAAATACAATTGGAATCCGTAGTTGTTATGATGAGGGAAAACGAGTGGCTGAAACTTTATGTTTTGATTACCATCGCCAACATGGGGTGGACATTCGAGTGATTCGGATTTTTAATACTTATGGTCCACGAATGATTCCCGATGACGGTCGTGTCGTTAGTAACTTTATTGTACAGGCGTTACGTGGAGAAAACATAACCATTTACGGTGACGGAAGTCAAACACGTTCCTTTTGTTTTGTTGATGATCTAGTTCGCGGAATCATCTCAATGATGAATACAGACAATTTTGTTGGACCAGTCAATTTAGGAAATGAAGGTGAATTCACCGTCAAAGAATTGGCAGAACTAGTGATCAAAGAAACAGGAAGTAAATCCAAAATCATTTATCTGCCACTTCCGCAAGATGATCCAACCAGAAGAAAACCAAACTTAAGTTTAGCGAAAGAAAAATTGAATTATTCAACGACTGTTCCATTAGTGGAAGGCGTAAAAAAAACCATCGAATATTTTAGCAAAAGAGTATAAAATGAAAATAGGCGTAATCAAAGAACCATCTTATGAAAACCGAGTGGCAATCACTCCGGATGTTGTTGACCCTTTGAAAAAGTTAGGTTTCACTGTTTCAGTTGAAACTACAGCAGGGGACAATGCATATTTCTCCGATAAGGATTACAAAGATGTTGGTGCAACAGTGGAATCAAGAGATGCAATTCTCTCTGGATCGGACATTGTTGTATCCATTCATGCTTTGGATGAACAAAGTGCAAAAAAAATCGGCAAAGATAAAATCTACATTGCAACGCTCTCTCCTCTTGCTTTCCCAAAGAAAGTAAAAGAAATTGCCAATGCTTCTTTTAAAATATTCTCTATGGACACTATCCCACGAATTACTCGTGCGCAGTCTATGGATGTTCTCAGTAGCCAAGCAACCGTTTCCGGATACAAAGCTGTGTTACTTGCCGCTTCCAACTACAGCCGTTTTTTTCCGATGTTGACTACAGCTGCGGGAACTATCACGCCTGCAAGAGTTCTCATTCTTGGCGCTGGTGTTGCGGGTTTACAAGCCATTGCAACCTCTCGCCGATTGGGAGCCGTAGTGGACGTATTTGATACGAGACCAGAAGTAAAAGAACAGTGTATGTCTCTCGGTGCAAAATTTGTGGAAGTAGAAGGTGCTGCCGATGCGTCGAATACAGGTGGTTATGCGGTAGAACAGTCAGAAGATTACCAAAGACGTCAAAAAGAGGCCATTGCAAAGTTTGCAGAAAAAGCAGACATCATTATTACAACTGCTCTCATCCCAGGAAAAAAAGCTCCCGTCCTTATTACCAAAGAGATGGTAGATAAAATGAGACAAGGTTCGGTGATTGTGGACTTAGCTGCGGTCAATGGCGGTAACTGTGAAGTCACTGAAAACGATAAAACTATTGTTTATAAAGGGATTACAATCATTGGTAATTCTAATCTACAAAGTACGCAACCAATGGACGCAAGTAAAATGTATGCAAAGAATATTGTTAACTTCCTAAAACTTTTTGTGAATAAAGAAAAACAATTCAACATCAACTTGGAAGACGAAATCATCAATGCATGTATGATTGCTGAAAATGGTGCCGTTCGTCATAAACCGACACTAGCACTTCTCGGAGAGTAACTCTGAGATCGGTAAACGAAAGATTAAATTTCTAATCTTTCGTTTACTATTACTGATTGTTTCCGGTGACTTCCGGTTGGGTTCGCCAACGACGATGCACCCAAAAGTACTGCTCTGGAAACAATTTTACTTCCTCTTCCAAAGTCTTAGTCCAAAGTTCTGTATAATGCCTGATTACATCATCTTTTGACGGATAAAGTTTTTTATCAACGAAACCCAAATCTTTAACCCGAACAATCACTTTACCATCATCGCCAGCTAACACTGAATAATATAACATTTTAGCTCCGGTTAAGTAAGCCATAAGTGCCGGTCCCACAAAAGTGGAGGCTTGCCTGTTCATAAAAGGAACAAAAATCCCTGCCTTACCTGCATTTTGATCAGCCCCAAATCCAATCCAATACCCTTGTTTGAGAAGTTTGATGACTTGTGTGGATTCTTGTACAGGGACAAGAACCACACCATTTTTGGATCGCATGTTACGTAAAAGTCGATCTACAAAGGGATTTCTTACCTTTTTGTAAATCCCTCCGCCCTTCATTCGAATTCCTAAAAATTGAACTAAAATTTCCCAAGTACCAAAGTGACCAGAAATCAAAATGACTCCCACTCCTTGTTTTTTGGTTTCTTCTTCAATTTGTAGACTTTCTGCATCAATGATCAAATTTTCATCCAACCATTTTTTTGTCATTCGCGGAGCCCAGAGTGTATGAGCGAGTAAAATTCCCAAATGTCTATAATGAGCTTTGACTAAGTTTCCAATTTGTTCTTCTGAATAGTTAGGAAAGGCAAAACGAATGTTGTCGGCAGCTACTTTTTGATGTTTTTTATCTAATGGATAAATCAGTTTTGTTAAAAAGATTCCATACGCCAAACACCACTTATATGGAAGGATCTTAAAAGGAAAATAAAATAAATAAACAATTAAAAATGAGAAAAAATATCCAATATGTTTCATAGTGTCAAACAATAAGGCCAAAGATAATAATGAAATAAAACTGCAATAAGTCCAATTCCAAAACCAATGATCCATCCTCCTACAATATCACTCACAAAATGGTGTAAGGTAATTAATCTACCCACACCCGCAAACAAACTAAAGAAAAAGAAATATGGGGTTTCATGAAATGCAAAAACCAAAATGGTAGATACAACAATCGAATTAGCACTATGTGCCGAGGGAAAAGAATGTTTCATATCGGGATTAGAATCTATCTTTCCCATAACACTGACTAGGGGACGTTTTCTTGCGAAGTATTTCTTCAGTACCAAAACCAAACGATCTGTTAAATACGTGAATATTAATACAAAAGGTAGACTAATGTAAACAGGTTTGTACAGATCACTTAAAAACATAAGTGGTAACAAAACCAGAGCAAACATTTCACCACGATTGACTCTGGATAAAACCCAACTAAGTTTTGGATGGTGTAAGTTCTTTTGGATCCAAACAGATAATTTTAAATCGATAGAAGAAATCAAATTCATTTAGAAAGCTCTTCTTTTATCTTTTGAAGTGCTTCAGAAAAGGAGAAAGTCCATTGGTTACGTGTTGCCATGTCTTTCAAAGTCACTGTCCCCGCTTTGATTTCATCCTCCCCACGAAGGAGGATCCACCGGTACCCTTTTTTCTCTGCATAAGAAAGTTGTTTTCCCATCTTTTGAGAAACTAAGGAAACCTCGGCAGCAATTTTTTCCTTTCTGAGTTCTTTTGCAAAGTTATGGTTCTCAGAAAAGGAAGGTTCATCCAATAGAGGAATAAAAACCGTGGAATCACTGGAAAATTTCGGTAACAGATTGTGTGCTGTTAAAAAATTTTGAAGCGTGACATCTCCAAGTCCAAACCCAATTCCAGAAAGTTCTTCATTGGAAAAAAGACCGATTAAATTATCATACCTCCCACCACCATATAACGAACGTTTGTTCTGCGGAGAAGTATCGAAAATTTCAAAAATAAAACCTGTGTAATAATCAAACCCTCGAACCACCGACGGATCAAAATAGACTATATCATGTAATCCAATGGTTTTAAGATCCTCAAACAAAGTCTGAATGGCATTTAATGTTTCTTCTTTGATCCCTGGAATTTGACTCAGCGTATCTGTAGTCGCAGCTAAAAATAAATTGATTTTTGATACAGCAGTTGGATCATTCGGGATGGTTTTCGAAACAAGGGCAATGTATTCGTCTTCAGTAATTTTGTTTTTTTTGTCCAAAATTTTTGAAACTTCATGTGCTTGGTTTGGACTAACCTTAAGACCATCTAACAGAAATTCGTCGAGAAGGGATCTATGTGAAATAGTTACTTTAAAACTGTTCCGTGGGGCACCAAAGGCAAAAAGAATATCGCAAGCCAAAGACAAAATTTCTAATTCAGCCCTCTGGCTTGTCACACCAAACATATCGACATTCAACTGCCAGTGTTCCCGCAGTCGCCCGAGGCCAGGTTGTTCGTATCTCCAGAGGTTCGGAATAGAAAACCAACGGATGGGACGAGGAAGGTCTCGCAATTTTTTTGCCACCATCCTTGCGACAGTTGGTGTCATTTCAGGGCGAATCGCTACCTCACGGTCACCTTTATCAATGAAATTATATATTTGTTTTCCAACAATTTCTTCGCCCGTTTTGGCTCGGTATAGATCCAAAGATTCTACCATCGGGCCATCGTATTCTTCGTATCCATACGACCTGACGACGTCTTTCATTACTGAGAATAAATAATTGCGAAGGCGCATATCTTCAGGATAAAAATCCCGAGTGCCTTTATAGTTTTCTGTTGTTAGTTTTTGTTCTTTCAATGTATGGCCCCTGGAACCTTGCGCTGCGCAGAAGATCAGCCAAAAAATTCAATAAGACTATGGTAAATCTCTTTGGCTTTTTTATCTCCGCTGACACCTGTGATCCTTCCACCCAATCTAAAATAGTCATTCACCTCTTCCAAATGCCGTAATTCTACTGCCATCCTGATGGGTGCCTGCAATTTGAAATTGATATCTAAGGTAAATGTAGGTTTCACTTTCAATGCTTTGATAATTTCCATATCGTTAACTTCCAAGGCAACTCCACCTCGGGAAACGTTGAGTACGTTTTGTCTGATATCAAGAATATGGGTATTTGAGTCCATGATTCTTTCTTGAAACGTACGCTCAACCTCTTTAAACAAATCCAGTACTTCATCCGGAATCCCTGGTCTTTCGGTCTCGAGTGAAAGATATGCAAAAAAATGCATATCTTTCATTTGTATGAATAGAGGGTAATAAATAAAAGAACCGATTTTTTTCTTTTTGTATTCTTGGATTTTATCATCCAATAAAAACTCATCTTCAAAGATTTTTTTAGGGTCGTACACATCCTCAGAAGGAAAGGATTCAAATGTTTCTGTGTCCAAAATAAAGATTGGTTTTTTATGTTCTTTCATCAAATCAATTTCATCGCTATGAATTGATACAGAAAGAAAGACAACTTTTGATTGTGGATAATTTTTTAAAACTGTCCGTTGGATATCAGAAAGGATTACCTGCGAGCTAACTCCTGTTAACTTAGAAAAGTCAATATTTGTTTTAGCGACTAAAAAATTTGATGCGACGACATTACCCCGAACCTTTTCATTTCTCGGATCTTGTCTCGTAGCATAAGTTTGTCTGCGATCTATAATTTTTCCAAGAAGGAGATTGTCTTTTTGGTTTATCAACTCGTAATCCACTTCAACATGAAATCCAGGAGTTGCTTGTACTGTAAAAATGGTTTCGATTAATTCTGGGATAGTTTCCAATTCCCAAATATGGGCACCGTCTGGTCTTTCCCCTTTGAACTTTGCACGAATTGGGGTATCGTAACCTTTTAGAAACAATCCATTCCCACCCATCATTTGTTTGAAAAATTCCGGTAAAGTACGTACCGCTTCTAAAGGAAGGTACTCTCTTTCTTGGTCGAAATGAATTTTAACGCGATTGATCATAATTAGTCTATCTTTTTGAAATTCACACGTCTATTTCGAGATCTTCCTTCTTCTGTTTCATTTTCTGCAATCGGTTGAGAATAATGGTAAGCTTGTACCTTCATTCGTTCCTTGGGAACACCTTTGAGTCGCATGTATTGATAAACAGAAAGAGCTCTATCTTCGCTCAAACTGATGTTGTATTCCTTATTCCCTATATTATCAGTATGTCCACCAATTTCAACTTTTTCATTCTTGTGTTGAATGAGGAAGTCAGCAAAAAGATCTAATTTTTTCTTATCTTCATCACTCAATATTCGTTCATTAAATGGGAAATAAATAATTGTATTATAAAGATTATCAAAGTCATTTAAATTTCTGAGGTAGAGGACCGTTTCTTTCCCTTCCATTCCAGGAATTTTGTCCTTCGAAAAGAGGAAAGTTTCCTCTTTGAATCCTTTAGCCCTCACCAAAATTTCAAAATCCATGGTAGGGGATTTATCTAAATCAAAACGTGAATCTTTTGCTTCTATTGATTTTCCCTTTCGTGTTAGATCATCAAAGTAATAACAAGTCGCATTCGGAATGACAAGATCTGTTTTGCGATCTTTGACAATGAATCGAATCCCCTGGATGGCTTTATCTGGTCGTTCATCTTTCGTGGGTCGAATGGGCTGTAAGATGATTTGAGAGTATTGTTCCTTATCCTTTCCAACGTTCCCTCTTAAATCCAAAAGGACTTCTGTCGGGTGGAACCCAGGAGAAGAAACCTCCACTCTGTATAATTTTCCTGTTTTGATGGTTGTACGAAAATTCTCCGCATCCGCAATGGATAAGTCACCACCAATCCTTTTGGATGTAATCACTTGGATCGGTCTTGTATCATCATAGATTTTCAGAGTAGAATCAAGTCCAATCATTATGGCTTCTGATCCATCGAGTACAAGTCCACGAAATACAAATTCATAACTACGACGTAGGTCTTCTGGAACCATAGTCCTGTAGATATCAAACTGACCTTCTCCACCTGGTCTATTGGAAGAAAAATAAAACCACAAATCATCAAATGTTACAGATATACCTTCATTATCACTTTCTTCCCAAAGACTATAAGTGGAATAATCGGCAGGGGTATCGAAAGGAAATCCCGTCGATTCACCTGACAGTTGTTTTTTGGTATTAAAAGGAGATCCTAATAAAACTGGAGTTTCAAAAAGGTTTTGCGCTTCATTATATTCACTATAATAAAAACTAAATTTACGATTTTTATCCCCACGATTCGAACTAAAATATAAACGAAGTCCATCCCAATGGAAATGAGGACTAATTTCATCATCTTTTGTGTTGATAATAGTACCCATAGAAATCGGTTTTTGCCAAACTCCATCTCTACATTTAATTTTTGGTTTGTCCGGATTCATTTCTTTTGACTCAGTTGTGGGTTCTCGTTTAGAAATCCAAAGGTCAAAACCTCCGAGTCCGCCAGGGCGATTGGAGGAAAAAACCATCGAACAACCATCAGGCGAAAGAGCAGGCATTTTATCTTCAAAGTGGGAATTAACTTCATTCAGATGAATGGGAACAGACCAAAGACCTGTTCTTTGATTGATCTTTGTATAATATAGATTCAGGCCGTCATACCCTTCACGATTCTTTTTGGGGTCGGCTTGGGTTTTATCACGAACTGAAGTAAAGTACAGTTCGTATGGTTTTTCTTCTTCATCAAAGAGGATAGAAAACATTCCTTCAAAATTGGATGTATTGAGTTCTCGAAAATTCTTTGGAGGAGACCACACCGGTAATTTCATTCGATCAGGAAAACTTAAGTTTTCCGAAATCCAAATATCCATCCCTCCCTCACCACCAGGACGGTTGGACTGAAATACCAAATACCTACCAGTCGGGGAAATGATGGGGCTATATTCCACATTTTGCGTGTTGAGTGGCTGGTAAAACCTTACATCCTTCACTTTTGGTAAAGGCTGAGCCAGAAGTGGGAATGCCAAAATGATTAAGGAAATAAGGAGTTTTTTCATCTGCCGTCTCTCCTATGTATCGGCTAATCGGAATTTTCTGCCAAGGGAAAAATAAGGCTTTTAGGGGCAGCTTTACCGATAATCCTTCTCATTCATGGCCGAAATCTTCGGAATCTTAAACATTACCACCGACTCGTTTAGTGACGGAGGAAAATTTCTAAACCCAGATGATGCGATTCAACAAGGGACTAAACTCCTACAAGAAGGAGCGGATTGGTTGGATGTGTCTGGCCAATCTTCTAACATCGATGCCACTCTAGTTTCAGAGGAAGAGGAATGGCGGCGAGTAGAACCTGTCATTCGACATTTTGTTCCACAAGGTGTTCGAATTAGTTTGGATAGTTTTCGCCCGGCAGTACAGAAAAAAGCAATTGAGGCAGGAGTTCGCTGCATCAACGATATCTCTGGTTTTACCTATGAAGGTGACCGTAGTTTTCTCAAACCTGCCTTCGAAAAACACCCAGGGCTAAAACTCATCATCATGCATTCGCATAACAAGAACATTGCGAAATATAAATCAGATCTCACACCGGAAAAAGTGGTGAAAAAGATCCAGATCTTTTTTAGAGATCGTCGCTCAGAACTTTTGACGATGGGGATTCCCGAACCAGCTCTTCATTATGATCCAGGAATGGGTTTTTTTTTGAGTGAAGATCCGATGGTTTCCTTTCGAGTTTTACAAGAATTAGAAATTCTAAAATTAGAATTTCCACAATTGATGGTGGGAGTCTCTAGAAAGTCCTTTCTAGGAAACGTACTTGGAAATTTACCGATCACAGAAAGGGAATTTGTCACTTTGGCCTGTGAACTCCATCTATTGCGGTATAAAATCCCATTCATTCGAACGCATAACGTTCTTAAGCTGAGACAAGCAGAAAAAATTTGGAATTTATGCCAAGAGATGGAATGATATTTATCGTATGGATTTAAACTTTTAGCTTATTTGATTAACTTCTACCAGAACGAGATGCTTTCCGAACATCCTTCCCTTCTTTGGAAAATGTGGGGAAAAAAGTCGACTCAGGGATCCCAAATCCCTTTTCAACCGCCTTACGGTAGTAAGGCAAAAGCCCGTCCCATCTAGGAAAATCTTTTAGAACGAGTAACGTATCTCGCCAAACTTCTAAAAAACTGATTTGTGTTTTTTCACTAGCAGTAGCTGATTCCGCCCACTTCAAAGCTTCTTCATACCGCCCCAATTCATAATTGGCCTTTACAAAATAAAAATGAAATTCCTTATTCTTTTTAGTGGCAACTTCTAGAGATTTTGCGTAATCCAACAAACTGTACCAGTTACCTTTTTGTATTTGGATGTCTGCCATCCCATACAGCGCATTTTCATGAAATGGAACAACTTCCAATATCTGGTTAAAATATCCTTCCGCATAAGCAAAGTTACCTGTTTGCAGATAATAATTGGCCAACTCTTCGTAAGAGTATAACTCCCATCCCTTCACGCGTGATAAGGCATCAAGTAACACAACCCTTTCATCATTTCGCAAACGGACTTCCAATTCTTTTAAAATATTTGTATATGTAACGGAGGACCGAGAGGGAGTTTCCTTTGCAATTTTTTGTTTAAGGAGTTCGTATTCATCCAATAGAAAGTAAAAGCGAAGTCGGTTCAAATGAACGACAACTTCGTTCGGGTTGGTTTGAATGCATTTGTCCCAAACTTGTTCCGCTTGGTCTAACTGAATGGTTTTGGACAGTCGAATGCCTTCTGCATTACACTCGGTCGCACTGGAACCAGTCACTTCCAAAAATAAGGAATCAGATTCCAAATCCTCTTGTTTCGCGATGGGATACCTACATCCCATTAGAATGAATATAAAAGAAAAAAATAGAATGTCTAATATACGAAATTTCAATCTAGGATTGCCTATCAGGATCTGTCTTTTCCTTCATCTTCTGAGCAAATACCAAATATTGCATCGCTTTTTCCGGGTTGCCGTTGAAAAGATATAACAAACTTAAATCCAAAGCTTCCTGAGCATCGGGCGGCGAAAACTCTTCTGGATTCTCTTTGGAAAGTTCTAATTTGGTTTGAAACTCTTTCAGTTTCTTTTTGGCTTTGGATTGGATCCGGACCAGACTTTCATGAGCAACCCCATCTTCTTCTAACCAAGCTGCATGCAGACTTTCGTTGAAGTTCGTAAATCCAACATCCTCTTTTACCATAGTGGAAAGTAAAGTGGCTGATGCTTTATAATTTCCTTGTTTGGCAAGGATCTCAGATTGAATGATTTTTAATTGAGCATTTCCGGGATACAGAATCAAGTAACGTTCGATCATTTTTAAACTTTCTGGAAAACGATTCCTTTCGTAGTAAAACATCGCAAGCCCTCCTAAAGCTGATTTATGATTTGGTTCGATTTTAATTACATTATTTAGATAAACTTCGGTTTTATCATCGTTGCCTAACTTCTGATAGGCTTGTGCGAGCAGAAGGTGCGCAGAAATAAACTTCTTTTCAAAGGTTAAGGTTTGTTTTAGAAAACTAATGGCTTTTTCTGTTTCTTCATGTTTGTAAAGGGAAACAGCTAGATTATAACAGTTTTTGACATTTGCATGGAGTTTGTATGCCTTAGAAAACAAAGGAATTGCTTCTGCATGTTTTCCTTGTTTGGCGTAAATCACACCCAAGTTTTGTAAGGCCAAATGATAATTCGGGTCCTTCTCGAGCAAAATTTTGTATTGGGTTTCAGCACGATCCCACTCACCGTTTCGCTCCAAACGGACTGCCTCGTTGAATAGAGTTTGGATTTCTTGTGCCATACTAGCCATTATCGTTTCAGAAACGAATCTCCCCCGAGAAAAATTATCACGAGATTGGAAAAACCTTCCGAAAGGTACACACAAGAGTCCAGAGGAAGGGGAAAGTTATGCAAAGACTCATACTTATATCCATAGTATTGTGGTTGGTTTCCTGCAGTTCTGCAGATGCCACCCGAAGAGATTATAGTGCTTCCGGCGATCCGGAAGATATTTTTTTCGAACGGTCTGCAAAGTCAAAACCAACGAGTAACACAAAGTCAGAAGACCCAGTGGCTCGTTCCATCATTGACGATTTAGATTCCAACGCGAAAACAGCAACACCTGTTGCGGCCGCCGCAATCCCGACAAAAAAACCAACAGACCAGTTTGATGAAATTGGATTATCGTCCTGGTATGGACAGAAGTTCCAAGGTCGTCCTACTGCGAGTGGTGAACTTTTTGATCGAATGAAGATGACAGGTGCTCACAGAACACTCCCCATCGGAAGTGTGATCAAAATTCAAAACCTGGAAAACAATAAAGAAGCTGTAGTTCGTATCAATGATCGTGGGCCTTTCGTCGATGAACGAATTGTCGATGTATCCGAAAAAACTGCGGAGATCCTTGAGTTTAAAGACAAAGGGGTCACGAAAGTTGGGATCAAAGTTCTCAAAAAAGGAGAAGATGATCTTGGTGATGATTTAGATGATGCTGATCTTTTGGATGATGCCCCAACAAAACCAGAAAAACTGACACCGGTAAAACCTGGTGCGGTGAAACCAGTAGCAGCCGGCAAAGGATTTACTGTGCAAGTTGGGGTCTTTCAGGAAAAAGAAAGAGCATTAAAATACCAAGAAAACATGAAATCTGAATACAACCAATCTGTGTTCGTAACTCCCAGAGATGGAAAATTCGTAGTTCAAGTTGGGGATTTTGCAGACCGCACAAAAGCAGAATCTCTCAAATCAAAATTGAAATACGATGGGATTGATTGTTTTATCGCTACTCGTTAAATTTCACCCTTCCCTTCGGGCAATCGGTGGTCTCACCGATTTGCTCGGAAAGGTAGGAAAATGAATTGATTTCGCATTTCTGCCTGTTACGATTTCGTATTAAATTAGCAACTAGAAGACCCTATGAGTGAAAGCATATTATCCGTTGACCACATACTAACAAATTATTACACATTCGGTAGTTTAATTGTCACTGTCCTCCTTGCGGTCTTGACTACATTCTTTTTCTCGCTGAAAGACAGAACGGTCGCCACAAAACACATGGGGCTGGCTTGTTTATTTTTGTGTTTGTTTCAGTTCGGGTATTTGCTGGGAGCCTTTTACTACCATCCCATAGCTTCTTACCACCGTTGGATCACTGGTGGATTTATCATCTTCGGTATCATCCATTTCGGACAGTTCTTTTTTCGTTTCCCAGATAACGAAGACCCAAAAGCAGCTAATATCATCCAATTTAGTCTATATGCTGTTGCTATTGTTGTTGTACTTTGGTTCCTTGTTACAGTTTCTCAAGGGGAAAGAAAGTACCACTTCACTGCCCACCACTGGGATTTTAATTCAGAAGGGCCGAGTCGAATTCTTAGTTTGTTCATCGCAGCTTACTCCTTTATCAACTTCCTAGTCATGCCGGGTTATCGGATCTTCCACGTAAACAAAGACAAACGGGGAACTCTCATTATCATGTTAGTGGCAGCTCTCATTGCAGCCGTTGTACCAAACATCACGAATGTTATGAGTCGTGATGGTGCTATGGAACGATCCACTTACCTCACAGCTCTGGTATTACTTTTCACGTTTACTTTCTTTATTATCACAATTACATTTATCAATAACAGTAGTGAACGAACCACTTTCATGGTTAAGATTGTAGGAATTTCGTTTGTAACCATCCTCCTCATCATGCAAGCCTTCAGTTACCTTGTAGACCAGGAAAAGGAAACATCTTTTGACAATACTGCCATTCAAAAAGCCCTAAGGGTTGCGGAAGGAGGGGAACGTTCCAAGGACATTCTATTTGTCATTGAATACGATTCTGCTGACCAAAATCTTAAAAAAGCCTTTTTGCCATCTTCTGTAAATTTGGATCTACCCCTAGTTCAAGCGGACCTTTATAATACGGCTTTGTATGATGAAGTAGTGAAAATTGGAGAATCCGATTACCGCAATTCTCTTAAATCTAGCTTAACAAAAACACCATACTACTTCGAAGGTTATAAAAATGCCATCCTCCAGTTTTTGGATGAAAATCCAGATTCAGAAGGGGCAGAATTAAAGACTGAAGTTTCTAAACTGATCGAAAAACTAAATCGAAGAACCTTTATCAATACAAACAAACTCGGGGATATTCTACCAGATCAGTTTTGTGAAGAGGGTGTTAAATACGTCGAAAAAGTTAAAAACGTAGATAGTTTCCGTGACGCCATTCTCAAACACGTCAGCGATTGTAAATGGGATGGAAAAGAAATATCAGGAAGTGACCTTCGCGTCGAAATGTTGAAGTTCTTTCGCTATTTCAAACCAGACTTAACAAGGCACTACAGAAAAGACTTAGACGGTGTTTCGCATTACGTTGCTTATATGACTTATGATTCGAAAAATAAAATCAATAGAGAAGTTGGTTTTAATTATCGAGACTATCGTGCCTATATGCACAAATCAGCCAAACTTGAACTAGTGATCCTTGCTATCGTGATGTTCGTTTTACTTGTTGTTTTCCCACTATTTTTCCGTTCAGCACTCGTTAACCCACTCTATGCACTTCTTGCTGGGGTGGAAAAAGTAAACCAAGGAAATTTGGAAGTAGAAGTTCCCATCAAAGTAAATGATGAAATCGGTTATTTAGCAGAATCATTCAATGGAATGGTTTCTTCTATCCGTGACGCTAGACGTGAACTCCAAGACTACGCAGAAAACTTGGAAGAAAAAGTGAAGGAACGAACCAAAGAACTTCAAGAAAAAATGGATGAAATCCATCGATTGAAAGTGCAACAAGATGGTGACTATTTCCTCACTTCACTCCTTGCAAAACCATTATTCTTTAATGCAAACAAATCAGATAACATTCGTTGTGATTTTTTTGTTCATCAAAAGAAAACCTTCGAATTCCGTAATAAAACTGGGGATCTCGGTGGTGATATTTGTATCACAGGAAATCTAAAATTAGGAAAACCGGATGATTTCCATCGTTATACGATGGTTATGAATGGTGATGCTATGGGGAAATCCATGCAAGGGGCCGGTGGCTCTTTAGTAATGGGTGTGGTCATGAATTCCATTATGGCACGTTCAGCTGGAAACAAAAGAATTCTCAATCGCACTCCCGAAGAATGGCTAACAGACGTATATGAAGAAGTCAATGCTGTATTCAAATCTTTTAGTGGAACTATGGTTATTTCTGCAACAGTCATGCTGATAGATGATGACAGTGGAAAAATTTGGTATTTCAATGCAGAACACCCCTACAGTATTCTTTACAGAGATGGAAAAGCAAGTTTCATCGAAGACGAATTAAAACTACGTAAATTGGGATTGGATTCTGAATATCCTTTCGAAGTACAAACCTTCCAACTTTTACCGGGAGATCAACTGATCCTTGGTTCCGATGGTCGGGATGATATCGATCTTACACCGGATGAAGATGTTAGAACCATCAATGAAGATGAAACTATGGTCCTTAGATTTGTTGAACAATCTGATGGCGATATTTATGAAGTGGAAAAACTCGTTAAAAAAACTGGAGATATTACTGATGATATCTCTATGATGAGTGTTATTTTCAAAAGTGACAAATCTCCTATCCTCCACGCGCCAGAAAAAGACGATTTCTCACAACAGCCCATGGATGATTTTTTCGACACACCGGGTGATGACTGGGATGAAGCTCTTACAACTTCTGGTGCTTTCGAAGAAGGAAAGGTCCTTTACCAAAATGGAGAAATTGAGAGAGCCATTACAGTAATGAAAAAAGCTTTCCTCGGAGATCCAACAAACCAAAAGCTAAACAAGTTTCTTGGTCTTGTAAGTTACAAAGGGAAAGAATATGACATTGCGGCAAAAGTCCTCACTGAATTTTTGAAAGAAAACGAAGGATCTGGAGAGTATTGGTACTACTTAGCCATGTCTGAGAAAAAACTCGGGAACTACGAAAGTGCACTAAAAGCAGCTCAAGAAGCCCTAAAATATGACTCTGAAAATTTCCAAAACTTAATAAACCTTGCGGACGTTAGCCGTTTACTAGGGAATGTTGACCGCGCTGTTACTTATGTTACGCGTGCACAATCTATAGATCCAACAAACAAAAACGTTCTTAAACTTTCAAAGTTATTAGAAAAAGCAACTAGCCTCAATTAATTGAGGTTAGTTGTGATTCTTCCATCGTTTTAGATTCCAAATATTGGATATAGGTATCAAATATTTTTCCCAGTTCAAGAAACGATTCTTGTAACTTAGATCTTTCCAACGAAATTTTTGAATTGTCATTCTGTATTATCGCTTCTTTGATTCGAATTGCGCAGCCGTGCAACTCACGATGAGGTATTTCTAGTTGGTCATGTATTGTTTTTTGTTTTGAATCCAAAACCGAACTTTGATAATACCATAATCCCATTTTACAAAGTGTATGATTTAATTGGGGAAACAAATTTACGTTTCCACTTGCAATTGCTTGGTCTACTGCCTGTACCCAATGAATGTGATCTAATCTTCTTTGAAAAATAAATTCTAATAACCAAACTGAGTTTTGATTTGTAATCAGTTTCACTGTATTCTCAATTTTATTAAATATGGCTTCAAAATCTGATTTTGTTTGCACACTATGATCTGAAAGTATGTGAACTTGATTCGAAATACTGGTTGAATCATTTGCAATGTTCTGAGAAGCAATCCCCACTTCACGAAGTTTCAATTCTAAATCATGAAATTGTCTAATCAAAATTTGAATTTCACTTAAGTTAGTATTCGATTCTTTACGGTTGGATACTACCGACGACTCAATTGCTTGAATTTTTTCAATGATTTCAATAAGCACGGAAGTTCTGGTTTTTGAGTTTTCTTGGAATTCAAGAAATCGCGATCTGATATGTTGGGCAGAATCTTGAATTGTTTTTACTGCTACTTTTGTATTTTCAGCAAGTTTAGAAACTCCGTCAGCGACAACAGAAAATCCCCTACCTTCCTCACCTGCCCTTGCCGCTTCAATGGATGCATTTAAAGCAAGCAAATTGGTCCGATCAGAAATATCCTTCACCAATTGAATATTTTCATTAATTTTTTGGAGATCATTATATAGAAGTTGAATTTCAACTTCATTTTTTTGGTTTTCAACCTTAACCCATAGTGACTGTTTTGCGATTGTTTCAATTTCTTTTGCAGTGGTTTCTAAACTCTTCACCAACTCAATATTTCTTTGTCCAGTTGCATCGAATGTTTTTAGAGTTTCGGTAATTTGGAAAGATACGGAATGAATGACTGCATCCAGTTCTTCTGCGCTACTAGCCAAATTCGCTGAAATATCACTGAAATGGGAGAGACCGGATACAAACTCCGATTGTAAGTATTCAATATTTTTTAAGTTGGTTGAAGAACCAAGAATCGAAACTGCAATTTCGTCTGCAGAAGTAGTAATTAAACTTCGTAGTTTTTTTTGTAGTTCAAAAAGTTCTTCGACTTCCGCATGATTCGTTTTTTCTATCGAAGTATTCCGAATGATATGTTCTCGGATCGACTTACGGTTCTTTATTAAAAACTCCCTAGTGGAGTCATTTGATTTAAAATGAAACATAATATTTTTATCTTTTTAACTGCATTGTTTCTATATACTATTTTCCTAAATTGTGGTGCTGAATTTGCAAAAACCAGCTTGCCAGAGATTCAAAATTCTGCCAGAATAAGCGAACCAATTTTATAGAATAAGGATCCTTATGAATCAAAAACTTGTTTTAAGTGTATGGACGGCCATTCTTTTCGCCGGAAGTTCTCTACTTGCCCAAGAGGCTGACGTTGCGTTAGGACGATACCTACCACCGGAAAAAGACTCAGTCATCGAAATTTTCAAATGTGGTGATAAATACTGCGGTAAAACGGTTTGTATCAAAGACAATGCTTACCCTGAGAAGGAAAAAGATAAAGGTGTTCCTGGGACTCCTTATCTAGACCACAACAACGAAGATCCTAAACTACGTAACCGTCCGAACCTCGGTATGGTTTTTATCACTGGATTTGACTATGTTGGTGAAGGTGTTTATAAAAATGGAAAGATCTACAACCCACGTGATGGTAAAACCTACTGTGGAAAATTCACTTCCCTTGAGGGTGGAAATCGTTTGGATCTAAAGGGAACTCTTTGTTCTATTACCTTCATTGGAAAAACGAACAATTGGGTAAAACTTGGAAATATGAGTGTAGATGATGCTCGTTGGGATTGTACTTTCAAAGCTAAAAAATAATTGTAATTATGAAATACCTGCCATCCGTTCGGGAGGCAGGTTCTCTTTATATTGATTCTAAAAAGTATCTAGAATCTATTTCTTTTCAAAATCTTTATACAACAGAGATGGTTGGATGCCTTGGTTGGCTTGGTACTTCCCTGATTTGTATTCACTGATTTCTCCTTCGACCGTATGGTAGAAAATTTGGCAGATTTGAACTCCCGCATAAACACGTAGAGGATGAGTGACCTGGATTTCTAGAGTCCAAAAGCCTTTAAAACCGACATCCCCGAAACCGGCGGTAATGTGGACAAACATCCCGAGTCGCCCAATAGAAGAACGGCCTTCCAACATTGGCACTAAATTGTGAGTCTCTGTGAATTCGATAGTCCTTCCCAAATACAATGTACCAGGTTCCAATAACAAACCGTCTTCTGGTATCTTTAAAGTTTGTACAGGATTTGGTTTTTTCATGTCCAAAGGAAATTCAGAATATACTAAAAGATCTTCATGCAATCGTAAATTATATGAATTAGGATTTAATAGATTCGCATCATAAGGTTCGATTTTAATATCGTTTCCCAGTCTTTTTAAAATTTCTTTTCCGGTTAATATCACGGATCATTCTCCCTTAAAAATAGGTTTTCTTTTTTCAGCAAATGCCTGTAAGGCTTCCACTCGATCTTTTGTACCTATTGTTTCAAAATAACAAAGCCTTTCCCACTCTAGGGCCGATTCCAATGGAAACTCCATTCCGCGGCGCACTGCTTTTTTCGCAGCAGAAACGGCAATAGGTGCAGATTCCGATATCTCCCGTGCTAAGGCAAGAGAAGATTCCCGTAAATGGTCTGGATCAAATACTTGAGATACCAAACCTCGGAGCATTGCTTCCTTTCCGTTAAGTTTTTTTCCTGAAAATATCCACTCCATAGCCGTAGATTCTCCCACAATTCGGGAAAGTCTTTGGGTTCCGCCAGCTCCAGGAATGATTCCTAATTTGGTTTCAGTAAGTCCCATTTGCGCAGATTCACTCGCATAACGAATATCACATGCCAATGCCATTTCTAAACCACCACCAAAGGCAAACCCGTTGATGGCTGCAATGGTTGGGATTGAAAGATTTGCCAACTCTGAAAAACAAAGGTTGATATCTTTCAGGAATTGTTTTACCTGCAAGTCCGACATGGATTTTCTTTCTTTTAGGTCAGCGCCAGAACAGAAGGCGTCACCGGTACCAATGATGACTAAGGTTCGCGCCTTACTTTTTTTCACTTCCTGAATCTTTTCTCGCAGTTCTGCAAGGAGTTGGATGGAAATGGCATTTTTTGCCTCGGGGCGATTCAGTTCCATTAATGCTACATAAGTATGGTGGGTTTGGAGAGTGACAGTGTTCATAGAATTTCCTCCTGATGAAAAAATAGAAATGAAAACTGTTTTGATTTTCCGATAATGGAAGCAGCCGTCATGAGAAGGATTTTATACACAATCGGATTCTCACTAGTACTTGGAAACAGTTTTTCCTGCAAGTCCTCGTCGCAAGAAGACCCTCTTGTAGCACTCCTAAGTTCACCTCCGGTTGTGTCTTCTGTTACCCCTCAAATTGGAACACCAACCCAAAACAACTTAAATGCCATTTACCCTGCAACTGAGGTTGTGATCAAAGGCGAAAATTTCGGAGTGGATCCAGTTGTACGATTTAACGATATCGTAGCCACCATAAATGCAAATCTTGGAACGGAGTTACACACCCGGGTTCCAGATGGTGCTTTTTCTGGATTTGTTACTGTATCAAAATCAGGTGGAGTTTGTTTGCCTAACTCGAAAGAAGGTGCTAACTGCGCTGGTACTGAATACTTTATCGACTGCTATGCGATCACAAACAAACAGTATGGATCTGAGATTGAATTAAAACAAGGCCAAAGTTTATCAGTAGAATTTGGTGCTATTGAGACAAAAGCGTTCCACACAGATACTTTATTAGCCGCCAGGAATTTAATTATCGGATGTCAAAGTGCTGTTACCGTGAGAGTTTTCAGTCGGTCCTGTCAGGCGACTGATTATGTATTACAGAACGACCCAACCATTCCTTTTCCTGCCGGAGTTGCAACGCAATTCTATATTACTGCCAACTCTGCGACTTGTAGTTTAGTTCTTTAGAAAGATTTAATTTCTCCGCAAAAAAAAGAAAATGTAAGGATGGCTTTCTGTGAAATAGGAGAGAGTGGAGAATCCTTCCCATCCTCCTGGGTCATCGATAAGGAGATACCAAGAGGAAACTAGATAGGGTTCTAAGGAAATTAGCAGGTTTTAATTTGAGTAAAAGATCTCTATTAAATTTTGGCTTGGATCTGCAAACGTAAGACACTCTCCAGAATCGGTTCCTTCTGGCCCTTTAATGATCTTAACGTTCTTTTCTTCCAGTTCGCTGATGGCTTCTGTGAAATCATCCACATCCATCACAAAACTTAAGGTTGGGAGAGATCTGTCTGAAACTTCTGCGACAACCAATCGTATACGAAAGGAATCCAGAGAAAGAATTGCCTCAGTAGCCTTCTTTGTCTCCACTTCGAAGTCAAAAATGTCCCGGTAAAAATCGATAGAGGTGTCGAGTTGGGAGACGGGGATACTGACGTGGCCAATGCCTTCTACAATAATCATAATGGAATTACACCTTCGTGAACTTTTCTGTCATCATGCTTGAAAAACCGGCTTTGTCGAGAAAAAAGCAATTTCCCTCTAACAAACTCGAAACTAAAATTTGAATTCCAATTCCAACTCAGGAAAAAAGAATCAAAATATGAATGTATTTCGGATATTACTCATCGTTTTAGCCATTTTTGCCCTTTCTTGCAAGGAAGAGGTCGTTCCTTTTACACCTGCCCATGAAAACCTAGCGGCAAAACTCCTATCAGAGAACCAAATCCTTCTCGAAGAGTATCTAAAAGACAATCCCAAACCAAATTGGAAAGTTTTTTCGGAAACTCTTGATGCATTGGGAGCGAGTGGACATCCAAAATTTAAGGCCTGGGCAGAAACTCTTCACCCACTCCTTCCAACCGATGGGACCGATTTAGAAACTAGCTATGAGAAAATTTCTAAAATTCAGGAAATATTGATCCAAATCAAAACAGAAGTGCCAAACCAAACTAAGTACAATCGATTTTACTGTCCTATGGTTGATAAATTTTGGTTAATGACAGGTAGAGAAGTAAAAAATCCTTATGCTCCAGAAATGAGAGACTGCGGAGAATTAATTCAATAGTCTATGTCAAAATGTTTCCTCGGTACATCCTTATATGAAGCCTGTCCACCTAGTTGCAGGCATACATTCGCAAAACAAGACGTAGATGAAGATTGTATTGCAAAAAATAAACTCGAGTCATTTTTACAAGATAAAGTTACATTTAAAATTGGATTCTCAGCTTTTTCCCAAATTCCAGCAAAAACTTTAGAAAAGTTCCTTTGGACTTCTAAAGACAATTTAGAATTAATCTCCTATTTTCTCTACATCGGAGAACCAACACTCGTTCGAGAAATTATTGAGTCCTTTTCCAACCACACTTTGAGTTATCTTTTCAAATGTGATTTTGAAAATTACATGAACATCAGAGACTCTATCAAAAGAGAAAAGTCCATCAAACACATGTTTGACATTAGAAGTTTCAAGTATTGGACTTTTGTTAGTTATTTACGCATTTGCGATCTAATTCAGTATTTTGTTCGGTACCTAAAAGAACCAGAATATGCCTGTCAATTTATCGTCATTTTGCCATCAGAAATTGTATCAAACCTTAACAAATATACTGGTTTGGATTTTGAAGAAGAAAAATCTTTATACAATGCACTTGGAGATTCGATCTACGAATTACCGTTGCAGTCTCCAAAAATCTACGAACATATAATGCAATTGTTTGTGGATGATCCCGAAGTTTCGATCATACTTTCCACAATGGAAGGGCTCATTCATAGGCAGAAATTGATTCTAGAAACTAGCGAAAAACTAATTTCCTATATTGGGGAACATAGGATTGATAAAAACTTTCAGTTTATTTTTTCTGAGATGGCTGGAATGGAAATTGGAACTGCCTCCGAAATCCTTAACCAACTATTGGAAAAAAAGATGATCACGGTATCTCAAAAAACCATGATCATCGATTTTCTTGAAACTGGAAAATTAGAATTATAGAATAAACTAACCTTCGCTAACTTATCCTATACTATTTTTATAACTACCCTGCAATTTTTATTTTTTTAGCTAGGTAAACACTAAATAACAAACTAAATACAGAAATCATTCCAACTAGCTCATAATTCTCTAATTGATTATCGGCAGTCTGGAACAAAATGAGTCCGGCAACATAAGATGCAGCACCAGAAGAAATCTGTTGGATCGCCGAATTTACAGACATAAAACTCCCACGAATCCTTGGTTCTACTGCAGAAGTAATCATTGCAAAAGCAGGCACCATCCGTCCAGAAACCAAAATCATAAACAAAGTTGTGACGGTAAGAACCACAGGTAATGCGGTTTTTGTCAAAGTCACAACAATCACAATAGGAACCACTGCTATGATTGAAATGATTTGATAAACTTTCAATTTTCCATATCTGTCGGAGAGTTTTCCAATGAATCTACTAGTAAAAAAAGTAAAAAGTCCCCCAAAGAAATAAATATAAGGAAGATCACTGATCGCTAAACCAACGTTAGAGACAAGAAATGGACTGAGGAAAGGAATGATGGTAAATCCTCCAAACATCAAAAAAACCATAAATAGGAAAGGAGCAAAATGGTCTTTTTTGGTAATCACTTGTTTTAATGATTTTAGTTGCGACTGTTTTGGGTGAACATCCGAATCCAAATGATAACGAATTGATGGTAATACTTTGTAACCGATAGGTAGAATCAAAAATCCAGCAATTGCCAAAGATAAAAATGGAAAGTGCCATCCAAATTTATTAGCTAAGGAAAGCCCAATGGGAATTCCAATCACCGATGCAACAGAAAAAGAACTCATCACAACACCCGTGGCAGTTCCCCTTCTAAAAACAGGAATGATATCTCCGATAATGGATAAAACAGTAGCGCCAATCATTCCCCCGAATCCCCCGGCAACAACTCTTGCCAAAAGCAAAAATGGGTAATTGGGAGCAAAGGCACAAAGTAATGTCCCAAAAGAGAATCCGAAGAACAATACGAGAAGACTCATTTTACGATCATAGGAATCTAAAAACAAAGCTCCGATGAGTCCAAATACACCGGCACTGATGGAATAAGAAGAAACTAGTAACCCAAAGGCTGCAGAATCGATTTTGAAACTTTCCATAAATACGGGCCCGAGAGGCATCATGATGACAAAATCCAGAATGTGTAAAAATTGGAGGGCCGCAAGGATGAAGATAATGGCTCTTTCTTTTTGGATGGTATGAAGCGGATGGGTAAGAGGTTGGCTCATTAAACTAATATTGACCAGGCGTTCAAAATTTCCAAAACTATTTAGTTTCGAATTGCCAACTTTTGCATTCAGTAATAAATTTCCCTAATGAAATATGCTCTAATTACTGGCGCTTCCACAGGACTCGGAAAAGATTTTGCTCTGACTTTGGCTAAAAAGGGTTATACTCCTGTTTTAGTCGCTCGCAGTGCTGATCGGTTAAAGGCACTTGCCACAGAAATCAAAACCAAATACGGATTACAAAGTGTAGTCATAGCCCAAGACTTGGCCAAACCCAAATCGGCAGAAGCTGTATACAAAGCAGTCAAAAAACTAAAGTTATCCATTCACTGTTTAGTGAACAATGCAGGTTTTGGTATCAATGGCGAATTCCATAAAAATTCCTTTGAGAAAGAAGCAGAGTTGATCCAACTGAATGTCACTACCCTTTCAGAACTTTGCCATTTGTTTTTGCAAGATATGGTGGCAGCTAAAGACGGTTATATCTTAAACGTTGCCTCCACTGCGGCCTTCCAACCTGGACCACTGATGTCAAGCTACTATGCTTCAAAAGCGTATGTTCTTTCCTTAAGTGAAGGACTTGCCGAAGAAGTAAGAGATTATGGTGTAACAGTAACATGCGTTTGTCCAGGACCAACACAAACGGAATTTTTTGAAAGAGCCAATATGACTAAAATCAATCTAGTAAAGTCATCTTTTCTCATTATGAAATCACAGGATGTAGTGGATATTGGACTTGATGCGCTGTTTGGAAAAAAGGTCGTAAAAATTACAGGATTCTTTAATTTCCTTTTAGCACAGTCGGTTCGATTTTCTCCAAGGTTTCTCGTTCGTTTGATTGCTAAATACTTACACCAAGCAGGATGATTTGGCTAATTTCCCATTTTCATTTTCCAATCGTTTTCAGTTATTAGGTGATTTAAACTCAGAAAATAAAATCTACCAAACAAAACAAAACCTGGAAAAATCAGGAAAAACAATTTTGGATCTCACCAATTCCAATCCTACAAAACTAGGATTGGAATTCCCGCCGGGTGCTTTGTCTCATATACTTTCCAGTTTGGACCTCAGCCAGTATAATCCAATTGCCGAAGGATTAGAATCCACAAGGAGTTCCATTGTTTCCGAATATACAAATAGGGGAATCCAAACCAAAACATCTGATTTGATTCTAACAGCCAGTACTTCGGAAGCCTATTCTTACATTTTTAAACTATTTACAAATCCAGGGGATGAGGTTTTAACACCAAACCCTGGTTATCCGTTATTTAGCTTCCTGATTGGACTTGAAAATCTTAAGGAAGTCCACTACCCACTAAAGGAAGATCCGGATACGGGAAAATGGATTTATTCTGCAGAAACCATTGCCAATTGTGTGAGCACAAAAACAAAATTGATTGTTCTCGTCAGTCCCGCAAATCCCACAGGATCTAGAACCACAGCTAGTTTTTGGAAAGAATGGGAGGAACTGGGAATCAAAATTCCAATCCTCTTAGATGAAGTTTTTGTCGGTTATGAATTTTCTGGAGAGGCTCATCAGATTCCTGATGCACCTAATTTCCCTCTATTGGTCTGTAATGGATTTTCTAAAATGTTGGCTCTTCCTCAGCTCAAACTGGGATGGATCCTAAACAAAAGCCCGGATTTTTACCGAAAAGAAATGCAAAAAAATTTGGGATTCGTTGCCGACACATACCTTTCTGTCAATTCTCCTGTCCAACTTGCGACCCCTGAACTCATCCCCTGGAAATCAATGATCCAAAATCGCATTCGAACAAGAATTATGCGAAACTTTGCTGAATGTAATTTATTTTTAGAAGATAACTCAAAAATCAAAAACAAAACGATCGTCGAAGCTGGGTGGTATTTTTTATTTGAATTGGATTTGGAAATAAAAGATGAAGATCTGGTTTTGGAAATTTTATTAAAATCCGAGGTATTTGTACATCCTGGATCTTGGTATGGTTTTTCGCATAACCGCTGTATATTGGTTATTAGTTTAATTTCCGAGGAAGAAACTTTAATAAATGGTTTAAAGGCACTTCAATCCTATCTTAAATAATCAAGAATTGCAGTTTTTTGTGCCAAAGCATCAGCTTTTCCTAATTCAAAGGTTTCCCTGACTCCTTTTGGATTGGTGTAATCAAAAGATGTAATTGGTAAAGGTTTAGACGGCGTGATCAAATAAGACTTTGCCAATAGTTCTGGGTCTTTTCCCACTATTGTATTTGGTTCATAGTGGATTCCAATGATTTTGGCATTAGGCGAAAACGCTTCAATCATCATATTATTGGTCAGACCGCCATCCAAATAATATTCATCATCCACTGATTGAAAGTCCACAATGGGTGGAATGGAGGAAGAATTCATTATGAATTGTTCTATGGTTTCTGAATTTACAAAGTCCTTCTCTGTAAAATCCACATCCACCATATTCCATTTTTTGATCATCTCAGCGGTTCTGTTCGCAGGAATTCCATCCGACCGATCCCTATCGTCCAAAATAAATGCCCGACCTGTTTCAGAGATTAACCTCGCTAAACGGAACTTATTTTTTAGAGAGTCTTCTTTCGGATGGGCCTTTACGGAGTGAATCCAAATTTTGGAACCAGATTCCAAAACCTTATCAAACTTCATTCCAAAGCGGATGGTCCGCCGATACATATCTTCATGGGGAAAGGTGGATTCTCCCCGGAGGAAATTCGAAAAATGAAAGTTACGCGAATTACGTTTTGTGATTTCTTCAAAATATTCTACGGATTCTTCTTCAGTTTGTGAGAGGATACAAAGTGCCATAGCAGCGCCTGCTGATACTCCGGAAACTTCTGTAAAACGAACTCCCCATTCCCGAAGGGTTTTTCCAACTCCTAAAGCATAAAAAGCCTTACAGCCCCCACCCGCAATTGCAAGAGAAGCATCATAAGAAGGAAAAATTTTGACTAGTGTTTGTAAAACTTGTTCTCGAACGCCCATAAAATCGACAAATTCTATTCCCCTTCCCACCGAAAGCATAGAGTATTATTCTCTCCTAAAAATCTGTCAAAATATAAACTGGTGCGACAATCTTCTTCAGTCGCTAGAAAGAAATCATATCCACCGGCCGGATATTTAATTTTGCAACACCCCTTTTTGTCCTTTCGATCGGGAGGTTGACGTACTGACTTATCTTGACCCTTTAAATCTCCGAGAGTCGGAGGTAATTCTTGTCTAGAGTCAGCCATCCTTTCTGATGCAATGACCAGTAAGAACAAAAAAGTTAACAAAATGGTTCGCATTCTGTACAGGTAGACTTGGTTCAAGGTGAGCAAGTTCGGCAATTCCTAAAAAAGTTATAAATCAGATTCAATCGTACGATTTGTATTTCTAATGGATAGGAAATATTTTTCTTTACCCATTTGTAAAACCTTTTATAATCTCCCCACTAATCATCCTTTGGGGACATCAATGAACAATACAAGACTACAATACCATGCAACGGGAGGGCAGCTCTTCATCCTTTTACTGAAGAACATGTTTCTTACCGTAGTAACTTTGGGGATATATAGCTTCTGGGCCAGAACCAATGTGCAAAAGTTTATGGCAGAAAATTTAGAATGGGCAGGAGAACGATTTTCCTTCCACGGAACGGGAAAAGAGCGATTCATCGGTTTCCTCAAGGCTTTAGGTATTTTCATAGTATTATATATTGGAATCTATATCATCCAGACCATCCTTGCTTACATTCCTATCCCTTACTTCGGAATGATTGTAGGGTATCTCCTGACATTAGGGGTGGTTCTTGCATTGGTTCCCATCATCGTGGTTGGTGGCAGAAAATATCTTACGTCACGTACTGGCTACCGTAACCTTCGTTTTGGTTTCGATGGAAAGATTTTAGAAGTAGCAAAACTTTATGGAAAAGGTATCCTATTAACAATCATTACACTAGGAATTTATTACCCTTGGTTCTTCGCAGAAAAAGAAGCTTACATACAAAGTAAAACAAGATATGGAAATACAAATTTCGGATTCTCAGCAGAAGGTAAGGAAATCTTTTTCCTCTATTTAAAAGGATTTCTTCTTAGCATCGTAACTCTTGGAATCTACTATTCTTGGTTTTTGGCAGATATCCAAAATTACATTTGGAACAGAACCAGTTTCCAAGGCAAAAAATTCCGTTCGGATATCACAGGTGGGAAGATTTTTGTTAATTTTCTCATCGCTTATTTGATAATCCTATTTACTTTAGGAATTGGATTTGCTTGGGCTGTAGTCCGATTGACCAAACTCTTTATAGAGTCGGTTAGTTTGGAGGCAGAGGTTGATTTCTCTACCATTTCAGCACAACCAGATGCAACAGCGAATGCTACCGCGGAAGGTTTGGAAGCACTTGCGGAAACTTTAGAAGCCTTCCTATCATAAACATTGTTTCAAAACCAAACATTTACATCCCGATATTTTGACGGAGTATCAGCGGTCCCCGAAGAAGGGACCGTACTGATCCACGGACAAGTCATCGATTTTTCTTCCGCAGATACGGCGCATAAACTCAGCGTATCTCAATTTTCTGAATTCACTTTGACGCATAAAGGTTGTAAGCTGGTATTAAGACCTGACGAAGTGAAAGAAAGCCCTGTTTTGGAAATTATCTGCTCCAAAGAGGACGCAAAAAAACTAGAATCCCTTTGGATACAGACAAAAAAATCTCAAAGTCATGCGCATGCTTTTTTCTATTCTATTCGAGAAATGAATCCCCTGGTGTTAGGAATTCTTTCCATTCTTATCGTTTCCGTAATTGGTTTTTTTTATTTTAAAGGATTGGAATTGGTTACCAACTTTATCCCTGTTTCTATGGACAAATCACTCGGTGAGTCGGTTCAAATGAAAATGGATGCTCAATTTCAAGAATGTAATACTAAGGCAACAGATAGATTCTTTACAGAAGCCCTAAAAAAAATTGTACCGAAAGGCAGCCCACACCAATTCAAAGTCTCTGTGATTGGCTCCACTATTCCCAATGCCTTCACACTCTCAAACGGAAAGATTTATTTTTTCTCTGGATTGTTAAACGATGCCGAATCACAAGAGGAAGTTATAGGAGTTTTAGCACACGAAATTGCACATGTGGAAAAAAGACACCACATGAGAAATTTAGTTAAGGCAGGAGGCACTTCACTTGCCATCAGTTTATTAGTTGGTCCAGGCCTAGGAAATATGGAATTTTTGGAGACGTTTACCGAGCTTGGATCCACAATCCTTGTTCTAAAATTTTCTAGGGATTTTGAAACAGAAGCTGACATCACTTCTATCGAATACTTAAAAAGTCAAAATCTTTCAACTTCTGGACTCCTCACCTTTTTCCAACGAATGCAAGAATTAGAAAAAGAAACTTTGGAATCCGAAGACAAACCACAGGACGCCAATGCCAAAAACGACGAAGTGGTAACGAAATCGCTGACTGATTTTTTAAGTACACATCCAGCGACAGAGGAACGAATGAAGGCACTTAAAACTTTGATTCAGTCGGACAAAAAAGGTTCCGTCAGAAAAATTGTATCTGATAAAACATGGAAAGAAGTTCAATCTGTTTGTTTAGATTTTAAAAATTCTGATTCTAAGTGATTATAAATCTGAGAAAGTGTTTCGCTTAAGCTATGTTTGTTTTCCCAACCAAGCGCCTTTAATTTAGAATTATCTCCATACACCTTGGATGTTTCGGATGCTCTAACACGTCCAACATCCACTTCAAATTTTATTTCATGACCAGAAAATTTAACTAACTCTTCTACCATATAGCGAATACTTCGCTCTTCCCCAGAACAGATATTATAAATTTCGCCAGACTCACCCTTTTCAATTAAGGTTAGATAGCCGCTGATGATATCTTCTACATGTGAAAAATCTCTCGTCGGCTCTAAGTCTCCAACGGCAATGAAAGACTTACCGGAATGTTTGGCTTCGATGATTTGGGAACAGAAATTAGGAATGACAAACTCCTTACGTTGTCCAATCCCAATATGATTGAAGGGTCGAGCAATCACAACGGAAACAAATGGGCTATAATGAGCATACTGTCGGCAATAAGATTCCGCTGCTAATTTACTTCCGGCGTAAGGATTTACTGGATTTGGTAAAAAGGATTCTTTTAAAGGAAGCTGTGAAAGGTTTTGTTTTCCATACACATCTGCTGAAGAAATGTACAACATTTTGCACGGTCTTTGTAACCGATGTAAAGACTCCAATAAATTTAAGGTCCCACCCACATTGATTTCTTCTGTTTCCCATGGATTTTCTATGGCAATGGGAACAAAGGCCTGAGCTGCCAAATGGATCAGGATATCCGGCTGAATTTCTTTTAACTGATTCGACACTGTATTTCGGTCGCGAATGTCACCTTCAAAACAATGAATTTTGGACTCGCCTTGCAATTCAAGAGCAGGAAGTAGATAACTTCCTACAAATCCGCTGGCCCCGGTGACTAAAGTTTGTTTTTTTTTCATAGAAAAGGGAAATTTCCGATTCGGCCCTAAGATTTAGTTGCCATTCTTCCAATTTTCCAAATCCTCTCAAGAAAAGAAAGAAAACTGTGGAAGACAAAAAGAAATTCAATCCATCCCCCTTTGTCGAAGTCCGCGACCCACAGTTGAACGTATCGGAACTAATGCAGGAAATCGAATCGAAGATTCCTTTGGATCCTTCCCAGGTTGCGAATTGGTTGGAACTCACAAAGTTAAGTTACAAACCAGAGTCTCCGCAAGGATTTAGAAAATTTGATCCCGCAGGAACAGCACATCTCTTCGAAAAAGGGATTTCCGGTCCCAAGTTTTCAAATCCCAAGTTTTGGTTTATCAAAGGCCCGATCAAATACATCCTTACTCGCCTAATCTCCGTTTATGGACTAATCGATAAAAAACTTTCTGAAAATAGAATTCGCGCCTTCTTTTCTGTTTTGCATGAACTCGTCCGTTTGGGAAAAAGAATAGAACAAATTGAAAACAGATTTGATGGTTTTTATCGAGATCACTTGTTACAAACTTCATCAAGTGCATTGCCTAACTTCGGTTGGGCGGCAAATTCTTACTTTATCGATGCTGGTTCTAATCCGGCCTGGAAAGTTGCTTTAGAAGATATATCGATAACAAAGGAAATTACAGTATTGTTTCCTGAGTGGGGGGACATCCTAAAACAACTTTCAATAATGAAAATTCCATTTCAGTGTATTACTTCAGATGAGAACGAATTTCGATTCATTCAAAAAAAAATTACAGCAACTATCCAATTAGAAACTAAATTATTTCCATTAAAACAAATCCTCAAAAATTCTACTGATATTTTAGTTTACTTACCACTTAATCGATTTCCTTCATTTTGGATCGAAAAAATATTTGCTGAAATTTCAAATTCGCTCCCCAACGGAAAACATTTATATTTTTCCGTATTGATTAAACCCAACGATTCTAATCGCCCATTCAGCGATCTACAAGCGTCAGAGATTAACTTAGACAAGTTGCCAAACTATTTAGAAACCCTAGGTTTTAAACAAGTTAGAGATCTTTCTACAACAGAAGACACAAAAGTATTCAGATATACAAAACTTGATACATGAATGTCTTTCAACATTTAGATGAGCTAAAAGATTCGGATGGCGTAGGAAACGATGCGATTGGACTCGCTGAAGTTTTTAATTCGCTAGGTTACAAATCACATTTCATCACTAGATTACAAAGAAAAGGTAAACCTTTAAATAGCCAGTTCCATCTCACAAACAATTTCCAACATCCAACTACAGCTGATGACATTCATATTCTACACTATGGTGGAGCAGGTTATCCTTATGGTTTGTTTCTAAATTTACCAGGGAAAAAGATAATAAGGTTTCATAATATAACGCCCGCATCCTTTTATAAGGATACAACTACTCCCGATATTTACTCTGCAATGGAAAAGTTTGAATCTCTTTCCTATCTTGAGATTGCGACTTTAGCAATCATCTCTGATTCTATTTGGTGTGACTCCGAGTTTAACTTAAGGACCATCTTAGAATATCAATTCAGAAACCCTTATATCATTCCGATTTGTAAATCTTATGATATTATTTCTAGAACGGAACCAGTGTCTCGAAATCATTCTTTAGTATTTGTAGGACGTTATTCTCCTCAAAAAAAATGGGAAGATTTAATTGAATTATTCTCCCATTGGGTGCAAGAATATCCAGATGCTAAATGTTTATGCATTGGATCTGTTATTGGTGCTTTCGATGGTTACTTTGATAAGTTAACAGAATTAGTACGGAAACTCAAATTGGATGATAAAGTTGAGTTTCTGACAGGCAAAACAGATTCCGAGGTATTATCAATATTACAAAAAACGGGTGCCTTTGTTTCCATGAGTGAACATGAGGGATTTTGTTTGCCGATTCTGGAAGCTTTTGGTTCGGGTATTCCTGTTTTTGCTTTTGCGGCCGGAGCCATTCCTGGAACTATGAAAGGGGCTGGAGTCCTTCTCAAAACAAAAGATTATCCTTCCGTTGTAAAACAAATGAAAGATAATTTATTCCAAAGAGAAAAACGAACTTCCCTGATTTCCGAACAATACAAAGTATTGGAATCCTATAACCAATTCCCATTTCAAGAAGTAGTTTCAAACATTCTCAGTTCCGGTATTCAATGAATATACATCAGTTTTCCGCAGGATTCCAATTAGGTGATGCCATTTCCCAAGAAATGTTGGAGATTAAGCGATTACTTTCCAAAGAAGGGTATCATGGAAAAATATTTGCGGAAAATGTTTTTTCCTATGATCGAAAATATGCAGAAAAACTTACAAAAGCAAATATCAAACCAAATGATGTGTTGGTATATCATCATTCCATCCATAGTGAAGTTCTAAATTTTGTTTTAAAGTTTCCAAACAGAAAAATTCTTATTTATCATAATGTTACACCTGAAGATTTCTTTTCTGGTTATGATCTAAAATTTTCTTATTTATTGCGAAAAGGTCGAGAAGATTTGGAGATTATCAGAGATCAGTTTCATCATTCTTTTGCCGTTTCCAATTTCAATTTAGCGGAGCTAAAGGAAATTGGGTTCAAACACGTGCGATTACTTCCGCTCCACCTGAATTTTCAAAAATGGAAAGATGTTCCCAAAGACCCTAAATCAAAATCATTTACACAGCCATCCTTTTTGTTTGTAGGCCGCATAGCACCGAATAAACGACAGGACGATTTAATACGTTTTGCAAGAACATGGAAGTCGAAAATGGGGAACCAGTTTTCCATGCGAATGTTGGGTTTCTGTAATCCAAACCAACAATCTTATATGGATGAACTCAATTTTATGATTCACCATTTAGATCTAACCGAAGAAGTAAAAATTATTTCTTATGTAGATGAAAGAATGCTAAAAAAAATCTATTCGGAAAGTAACATATTCCTATCCATGAGTGAACATGAAGGTTTTTGCGTTCCACTTATGGAAGCCATTTTCTTTCATCTTCCTGTGGTTGCATTCGCAGCAGGGGCAGTTCCGGAAACATTGGACCAGTCTGGAATCCTTTTTGAATCAAAAGATTTTGAATCACTTGTTCCCTTAGTTGATTCTATTTTTAAAGATTCTGATTTCAGAAATTCCATAATTTATTCACAAAATTTAAGATTAAACGAATATTTAGAATCTACAAGTATTCTTCCACTTCTCGAAGTGGCAAAACCATAACTATGGCAAGGATTCTAATTATCACGGCGCGTTTCTTAGAGCATGCTTCTGGGGGAGCTGAAAAATTAGCTTACGACTATGCATCGATTTTATCAGAATCCAATCATGTTACAGTCTGTACGTCTTCTGCCAAAGATTATGTAAGTTGGAAAAATGAGTTCCCAAAAGGTGATAGTGTAGAAAATCAAATTCGTATCATTAGATTTCCGGTTAAACAAACCAGGAATATGACTAAGATGAATCACATCTTAAATCGATGTTTAGAAAAGGGTGATTCTGTTTCAGACAAAGAACAATTTGATTTTTTGAAAGAACAGGGACCTTATTGTCCAGACTTGGTAGAATACGTTGCGAATGAACAAAACTCATTCGATATTGCCATCCTTATCGGATATCTTTATTATCCTGTTGTTGCAAGTATTCCTAAATTAAAAATTCCCTTTATTATCGTACCAACGTTTCATGACGAGCCCCCTTTTCGACTTCCTATGTATAGGAAGACATACTCAAACCAATATATATATAGTTTCAATGCTCCTGAAGAAATATCTGTTTATGAGACTTATACAAAACAAAAGGCCCAGTCTTATTTTCTAATTGGAACCTATATCAATGATACTTTAAAAAACCCAACGACATTGATTTCTCATTCAAATCAACTAATTACAATTGGTCGAATAGAACCAGCAAAGGGTTATCCAGAACTCTTTGATTTTTTTCAGATTTGGAAATTTTTTTCTCATAGAACCGATATTGCTGTTAAATGTTTAGGTTCTATCGCTTCTATGGAAACCCCGAAGGATCCTTTCATTACATTTACAGGTTTTGTCAGTGAAGAAGAAAAAATTTCTGAAATCCAAAAGTCATTCCTTTTACTCAATCCATCAGCATTTGAGAGTTTTTCCATCTCAATAATGGAAGCCTGGATTCAAGAAAAAGCCGTACTCGTAAATGCAAAATCATCTGTGATGCGAGGGCATTGTTTACGAAGTCAAGGTGGGTTATATTATTCAGATTCTCTTTCTTTCCAAAGAACTTTGGATTTTTTATTGGAAAATCGGAAGATTGCCACTCGGTTGGGTCAGAATGGCAGAGAATATGTATTGGCGAACTTTAGTAAAGAGGTAATCCGAAAAAAACTAAACCAGATGGTTAGTATGCTACTCGATTGATTTGTCCTTCAAACTCAGCTAACAAATATTCATGTACAAGGCCATTCGTTGCTAGTAAACTCGGAATCAAAATAGAAAAATCGTTACCATCCATAGAAGTAATTTTACCTTTAGCTTCTAAAACGATGAGACCAGCGGCGGCCATATCCCAAGGTTTTAATCCCAGTTCATAATATCCTTCAAACTTTCCTTCAGCTAACCAACATAAATCGAGAGTTGCAGCTCCAGTCCTACGAATGCCACGAGATTTTTGTAAAATGGATTTATAATACTGCATGAGTGTATCTAAAGATAGATTCCGATCATAAGGAAATCCTGTGACAAAAAGAGAATCCTTAAGAGAATTTGTTTTGGAAACTTCGATGGGGGTTTTTTCTCGAAAGGCACCTTGGCCTTTGATCGCATGATAATAGGTATTTAGCTCTGGAAAAAAAACCATTCCAATGAGGGGTGTCATAGTTTCCGTTTCTACAACACCAACAGAAATTCCGTATAATGGGAGTCCATGCGTGTAATTGGTAGTACCGTCCAAAGGATCCACCACCCAAGTGTAACCAGACTTACCTTCTAACTTTCCTCGTTCTTCAGAAAGAATCCCATCAGTAGGATAGTTTTTTTGGATCTCATCCAAAATCATGGACTCCGCTTTTAAATCAGCTTCCGTCACAAGATTGTATAGACCTTTTTCATCTACCTTCAGTCCCGATTCTTTATGTTTTTGCACTAAAAAGTCGGAAACAGTTGGGAGGAAATTTAGAAAATGATAAGATCTATCCAGTAACTCTGATTGCATTAATACCCACCAAATTCGATGTTTTTCTTCATCGCAGTGATCTCAACATCTAAATTTAGGGTTTCATCTGCTTTCAGTTTATTTCTGACTTGTTCTGTTGTTTTGATCACTTCACTCAGTAAAGAGTTAAGTTCCGTTTTTCTTTTTTCCGTTTCTGCAGAACCCGCATCGGCACTCACTTTATTGTACTGACTCAAAATCTTAGATACAGTTTCAGGAAAATAATTCAGAAATTGTTTTGCCTTTCGATAAGACAATGGGTCTTCCGCAAGTCTGACACGTAAATCAGATAAGGAATGTAAGTATTCAGTACTTAATCCTTGGAGTGTTGGATCAGTTAATGATTTGGATTCTTTTTCTGTTAAAACTCGAAAACCATCCAATCGTTCCATTTGCGATTTGTATTCGGTAAACTCGACTTTATCTTCAAATTTTTTCTTTAATTCGTTCCAGTTCTCTTTGGTCTGATTGGATGAAAAAAGAAGAGGGAAAAAACTAAATGGATAGTGGTGGGCTTTTCCAATGGTGGTTCTGTATATTGCAATTCCCAAAAAGATAACATGAAGGAATGCCATAAGCACGTAAGAGAACACAAGTAAAACCCTATCATCACCAAATTTAGTTCCAAACCCAAAAAACCCGAGTGACAACAAAGCCTGCAAATACATTGCCTCTAGCGATTGTTTGGCGGAATAGGAAGATTTATTTCTCGAAAGCCACATAACAAACGGGTAAACCATTGCACCAAGCGAAGAGATAAAAAAAGGAAAAGGCAATAAAGCCATTGGATAGGTTAGGATTGTAGAGAGATGGGCACGCCTCGCCCATTTCTTTTCTTCTTGATTTTGTTCCAATTGCACTTCAGTCATTCTATTTTGATTCCAATAGTTTTTGTTTGATTTCTGATTCGATTTTGATCATTTCTTGTTCCGCAGACTTTCGTTTTTGGCGACCGTCTTCTTGAATTTTTAAAGTTTCCGTAATGGTTTCGATCAACTGCTGGTTTACATTTTTTAATGTTTCGATTTCAATGATTCCTTTTTCGGATTCTCTTGCGATCTCAACAGTTCCTGTTTTTAACATTTCCGCATTTTTTTGGATTAGGTCATTAGTGGTTTTGGAAACTTGTTTTTGTGCTTCCAAAGCCTTTCTTTGACGTAACAAACCCAATGCGATCACGATTTGATTTTTCCAAAGAGGAATTGTATTTAGTATGGAACTTTGAATTTTTTCTACAAGAACTTGGTTTCCATTTTGGATGAGTCGGATCTGCGGTCCTGTCTGTAAAGAGAGGATGCGAGTGAGTTTCAGATCGTGGATTTTTTTCTCAAATCGATCCACCATTTGTATCATATCTTGGTATTGTTGAGAGGCCAACGTGTCACCTTGAGCTTTTGCTTTTGCCAACATCTCGGGTAAGATTTTGTCTCTTAACTCCTTAACTTTTTGATCCCCCGCAGCTATGTACACTTGAATTTCTTTAAAGTATTCTAAGTTTTTCTCATATAACGCCTGTAATAATGTTATGTCTTTTGTGAGATTGGTCCGCGCTGTATGTAGTTCTTCCACAATCTTTTCGATTTGGGATTGAAGGTCTTCAAATTTGGCCAGGAATTTCCTTGAGGCGTCAAAAAGGCCTCCAATCAGCGGAATTTTGGACAGAGTGTTCCCTTCGCCCGCAAAACTATCCAAATTCAAATCCTTGATTTTGAACAATAGGTTATTTAAGAGTTCACCAGCATATCCCGAATCCTTAGTTTTGATTTCAGAAAGAACTTTGTCAGCAAATTCGGAAACCTTGGCTTGCGCAGAGGCTCCGTAAGAGACAACATCGTTCGGATTATTTAGTTTTATTTGTCCAGTGAGTTCTTCAACTTTTTGTAAATCTTCCTTTGTGAGTTGCAGTTCCGGGTCATTCGTTTTCAGTTCCAAAGAGTCCATTCGTTTCTGTCCTTTATCGTTTCTCCCAAAGATAGGATCGTTTTTAGAATATGAATCAAGCAGAAAATGGGAAGCTGCAAAAACATGAACAAGTAAATTTATTTCTTCAGAATTTTTGATCCAAAACTGCGGTTTGGTGACAAATTGATTGCATAGATTGTTATAACTGTTACATTCCTGCGAGAAAAATATATGCTAAATAATAATTTGAAATTACCAGCCCTCCTCCCACAAGTTCTGACTGTTGATGTCATGACACTTGATAACAGTTTGATTGACCAATCCGAAGTACGAACTCTTTTGTTCAAACTCCGTGATCGTAACTACCTCCATTACTTAATCATCAAGTTTTTGGTATGTACTGGTCTATCACTCCCAGAAATTATCCATCTCAAAATATCGGACTTCAATCCTGAACGTAGTCTTTTCAAATTAAAGAACGGTGGTCGTTTGCGTAGACGAAAAATCTTTATTGAACCTAACTTAGCATTGGAACTCTATCGTTACTCATCCGAGTTCTTACCCACCGACTATCTATTTCCCGGTCGTTATGGAAAATTACGGACGAGGACCATTCAAAAAATTCTAAAGAATGCAAGTAACCTTATCTCAAGAGAAATTCATATCCCTTTCCTTCGTGATGTGATCGCATTAGATCTTTTCAAAAAAGGTTTTCCGGTTTGGGAAATCCAAGAGTTTTTGGGACATAGATCTACTCGTTCTACCAAACAAAGAATATTATTACACATTCCGGTCGAAGAACGAACAGATCCGCGACTTTTTAATCGAAACAAAAACCAAGCAGCTTAAAAATTTCTTGAACCTTTGGTGTTTTCGGAGATTCTAGTCACCAAGTAGGCTCGCTTTGGAAATTAAGACCAAAAAAATAGGAAAGCACACACTCGTTCACCTTAACGGTCGTTTGGACATTACCCATTCGGATGAAGTGGAGGCCAAATTGGCCGACGACGTGCAAAACGGCGAGGGCGATATCATCATCAACCTGGAGCTTATTTCATACATCTCCTCCTCTGGAATTCGCATCTTTGTTGGGATGGTTCGAGAGTTGGACAAACAAGGTAGAAAACTAAAACTTTGCTGTATCACACCTCCTGTCAAAAAGGTGTTCGATGTGGTGGAACTTTTGGACTTGTTTGAAGTCTTTGAGACGGAACAAGAAGCCATTAATTCCCTCTCCAAATAATAAGCACGTGGCTTACGCCTCGTTTCTCATTATCTCCGCACTCTTTTTCTTCCAGGTCTGGATCAACCTGGACATCTTCCCTGTTGTTTGGCCTGACGAGGTTTTGTTTTTCTCGCCAGCATTGTCTTTTGCCACCGGAGGCCATTTACAAACCGATGTTTTGAATGGCCTCATTCCCGGAATGGAATCCAAAACTCTCTGGATGCCACCACTGTATTTACTTTTCTCCGGCCTTTCTTTGTCTATTTTTCCCGACACACTAACAACAGTTCGCATTGCCAATGTTGCCATCGTTTATGCCACTGCTATAAGTTTTTATTGGTTACTGAGAAGAGAATCCCTATCTAAATTTGCCAGCCAAGTTGCATTTGCTAGTATTTTGTGGGAACCACTTCTTTTTCGTTTTGGAACCGCTGCCAGGATGGAAGGGCTCACTGCTTTTTTCTTTGTCGTAAGTCTTCTTTTCGCAACTAACAAAGATAAATCGAGAACATGGTATGTTTTCTTAGTGGGCTTTACACTCTCCCTTTCTTTTTTATCTCATCCCATTGGTGCTTCCTTTGGGCTCGTAACACTTTTTTTGGTCTGGAGAAACTTTGGTTTGAAGTCCCTTCCTTGGTTTCTGTTCGGTGGAATTCTCCCGATTTTGTGTTGGATATATTACATCCATCCGAATTGGGATTGGTTTGAAATTCAATTCGGAGCACAACTTACGCGCAAACGAAACCTACTGGAGACTTTCACTCTAATAGACAAAGTAAAAGTTTTTTCTTTCGGTTTCGGGTTTCCAAAATTACGATTGGTCGTCATCATAATAGAACTCATTGCCCTAGCGCATATTTCGTATCAATCCATCAAATCATTTAGGAAACTAGATCAAAAATGGATTTTGTTTTGGATTTGGATTCTATCAATCCTAATTGCATTATATACTTCTTCTGAAGGATGGTATGTTTTCCATATCCTTTTTCCACTAGCCTTCGGAATGGCTTTGTTATGCGATTCGAAAATATTAAGTTTCAGATTACCATTTGTAGGTATTTTATTATCTCTCTTTGCTTTACTCTATACAAATCACATCCACTGGTATAAAACAGATTCAAAACAAATTTTAGAATCACATTTTCAACATTTAGAAATGATTTTAGCAGATTCAAAATTTGTCTATTTACAAGCTCTTCCCGATCCTTACTTCGACTTACGAAAAAATCGACCCGATTTGAATGTTTTAGAATTTATCCCAGGCGAGTTGGATATTCCTTCCGAAGCATACATCCAGACCATTAAGTCACGAGACAGTTTTGTGTTTTACGATGACCAACTAATCAATCATGTCATAAAAGATTATTTAAAAAAATCATCTTGGAAAAGGGAGGAATGGGAAATTCCTGTTCCCGGCAACCATTGGTTACACTATAAAACCATTGTTTATACAAAAAAATGAAAGTAAAGGTTCCCAATAAAACCTTCTTCATTTCAATGCTCTCCATCTTTTTGTTGATTGGTTGTTACCACTCTGATAAACCAACAAACCAATATCTATCTCTTCTAGCAGGAGTATCAATGGATCGTCGTATCACAATTGTAGGAGATTCTTTAGGGCAATGGTCCGATGGATTCGGACTAAAAACAAAACTCACCCCTGGATTTAAAGTAACTGATATTTCGATTGCTGGTTATTCGACGCAAGATTGGTTACAAAATAAAAATCGCCTAAATGAGATTCCTACCGATCTTTGGTTACTGGAACTAGGGACCAATGATGCAATGGTTTATGGAACGAGTGGATTTGAACCTAGAACCATAGAACTGATTACTTTTTTGGAATCTTCACAAACCTCAAAAGTAATGGTTACTACAATTCCTTTAACCAATATGGCTTCGATTCGGGAAACCATACGCACTAACAACCAAACCATACGCCGACTCAAAGAAAATAGATCCAATTTGGATTATGTTGAAATTGAATCTATATTTGAATCCTATACTGGCGAAGTTCCTTTATATCCCGTTTCTGACCCCATTCATCCTAACCAAATTGGGTATGAAATTATGGGTGAGGCCTATCGTAAAAAAATATTAGGAATTTAAGTCTGCTAAAATTTTCAAACCTTTCAAAGTCATCATAGGATCAATTTCATCAAATACTTGGTTATGCGAAGCATGAATGGTGGTGACGAGTCCGCCCGTTCCGACTACTACATAATCTCCTGGATGTTCCTCTTTGATAGCTCTTACAATTTCTCTTAACAAACCAATCCAACCAAAGAAAAACCCAGCCTGAATTGACTCCACAGTAGATTCGCCTAACACCCGCTTAGGAGATCCAAAAACGATCGGAGGAAGCTGAGCAGTATTACGTGTTAAAGCGTCCATGGAAATTTTTAAACCAGGTGCAATCACCCCACCGACATATTCAGGTTTTTCACTGATTACACAAAAGGTAGTTGCAGTTCCTAAGTCCACAAGGATGGCCTTTTTTCCTGGGTAGGTTTTGGCACAATAGGCTGCATTGACCAATCGGTCTGCGCCAATTTCGAACGGACGAGGATAACTAATTCCAAAATTGAGTTTCATTTGGTAATGAACACGTAGTGGATTTACATTAAACCAATCTTCCAACATACGTTCTACAATTGGATTCAATGACGGCACTACACTGGAGTAAATGGCTGTTTTTACTCGATCTGCCTTAACATTTTCCTGAGTTAAAAATCCTTTTAAAAAAAGGCCCAGTTCATCGGAGGTCCTATCTCTCCTTGTCACAGTTCTTTTGTGAAAGTCAGGTGTGTCCTCCCCTTCACGAAACACACCAAATACGGTGTTTGTATTTCCCACATCGATAACTAGTAGTAATGGTGATTCTGACATTTATATAATCCGAAATTTTGGTGAGGTGTCCATAAGTTCAATCTTTTCGCCGGTTTCGGTCATAATGAGAAGGAATCCTAATTCATCAATTCCCAAAACACGTCCACGAACCATTCTGGATTGCCACTCTGTTTCAATCACTTTGTGTTTTAATAAGGAATGGTCCTCAATCCAAACTAAATCTTTAAGGACTTGCCCTTGGTCTAATAACGAAATCACAGCCTGGTTTAAATCAACAACCAGTTGATTAACAAATCGTTCCAGTACTCCTTCCTCTAATGCGGAATCGCACAAAAAAGTTGCCTTGTCTTTCAAGGCATCGGGGATTGTATTTCCGAAAAAATTAAGTCCAATCCCGATCACCACATCAAAAATTCCGTTCGCAAATTCGGATTGAACTAAAATTCCTCCGACTTTCTTATCTCCGCGATAGATATCGTTCGGCCACTTGACCGTTGTGTCCTCTTCCCGTTCTGGGAAAAAATGAAAAATCGTTTTTAACACTGCGGAAGAAACAAAAATCGATAACAAGGGAAGAGAAATTTCGGCAGCCGACAATCTGATTTTTCCAGAAAAAATCAGAGGATCTTCGCCTAACGATTGCCATACATTTTGTCCGCGACCCTTTCCAGCTGTTTGCTCATCCGCAATCACCCACGATCCAAACGGAATGGAAACATCTCGAATCCACTCATTTGTAGATGTGACAGTAGGAAGCCTGTGACCTAATTCCGATTTTAACAATCTATATTCCATGCGTCTATTTCTCTCTCGATTCGGATTGACGAAAGTAAAAAAAGCGCTAGATTTAGGATATGAAACTGTCAGGAAATACAATACTTATCACTGGATGTGGAATGGGAATCGGTGCTTTAACAGCAGAACGATTGGCAAAAGAAGGAAATGATATCATCGGCGTTGATATTAAGTTACCATTATTAAAAGAAATTCAAACCAAAGTGGAATCATTAGGTAGAAAATTCTACGGATTTGCTTGTGACCTTTCTAAAGAATCAGACATTGAATCTCTTATCAAACAAATCCAAAAGAAAAAACTCACCTTCCAAGTTCTAATAAACAATGCAGGAATTGCACCTAGTGGGTATTATGAAGGAAAAGATTTTTCTGTTTGGAACAAAGCCATCCAAATCAATGTCGCCGGCCCTATGAAATTGGTATATCTCTCCCTCCCTATCTTAAAAGAACAAAAAGAAGCGGCCATCATCAATTTAGCAAGCATTGCTGGGAAATTCGGAACCGAAGGTACTGTGACCTATTCTGCAACAAAACATGCTATGGTTGGTTTTTCACAAGCCCTAAAAATGGAACTTTACGAAACACAAATCGGTGTTAGTTGGATTTGCCCCACAATGGTCAATACAAGAATGATCGAGGGAGTCAAACCTTCCCTATTTACCCCGATCATCGAGCCCTCACAGGTAGCCGATGCAATTATTTATGCTATCAAAAAAAATCCTGGTGAAGTTTTGGTTCCATCTTATTTGCGAGCATCCATTGTCATCCTCCCTGCTTTGTTTCCTAAATTTGCGCTCTGGTTGGCAGTGAAAACAAAAGCATCAAAAGGTTGGCTCTTGGCTAACAAGGGGCTTGAGAAAAATATTCCTGTTTAGAGGATAGGTTTTATGCACATTTCTCAGGTTCTCGGTAAAAAACAAACAACCATCAGCTTCGAATTTTTCCCTCCAAAAAATGAGGAAGCATCAGAGGATTTGTTCCGAAACATCCAAGAATTGTCTCAAATGAACCCAGCCTATGTAAGTGTTACTTATGGGGCTGGAGGGTCGACGAGAGACCTCACACATGATTTGGTTGTGAAACTCCAGGAACAAACAGGCTTAACAATCGTTAGTCACCTTACTTGTGTAGGCTCTACCAAAGAGGAAATCCGAGGTATTCTCAAACGCTACGAAAAAAGTGGAATTCACAATATCATGGCTTTGCGAGGGGATCCCCCTAAAGGACAAAGCGAATTTCAAAAAACGGAAAATGGGTTTGCCTTTGCTGGTGAATTAGTTGCGTTCATAAAAAAAGAATTTCCGCAAATGGGGATTGGTGTTGCTGGCTTTCCCGAAGGACATCCTTCTACTCCCAACCGCTTAAAAGAAATTGAATTTTTAAAATGGAAAGTTGACCAGGGAGCTGATTACATTTGCACCCAGATGTTTTTTAACAATAACTACTTTTATGATTTTGTAGAACGCTGTGAAATTGCAGGAATCAAAGTTCCTATCATCGCCGGCATTATGCCTATCTCTTCCAGAAAGGGGATGGCAAGAATGGCAGAACTATCCTTAGGAACAAATTTCCCGGCAAAATTATTAAAATCTCTTTCTCGTGCAGAAGATGATGTTTACGCAGAAAATGTTGGTATCCATTGGGCTACAGAACAAGTAAGAGATTTATTGGATCACAAAATCGCCGGGATCCATATGTACACGCTTAACAAATCGAAGGCGACTCGGAAAATTTATGAGTCACTAGGGATTCGGAATTTCGACAGTATTGGTTGATGAGGATGTCGGTGCGATCCCTATCCACCGGCTATCTTTCCAAGTTCCTTCCAACACCAAACTCCCTTTTGCATTTACTATTTTTGCATTACCTTGCAAGTGATTATTTTCCCAATAACCATCTAAAATCAATCCATCAAAATAAATATACTTCCCTAAGCCCTGGCGTTTTCCTTTAGAATACGAACCAATGTATTGGTCTCCATTCGCATAACGGTAGACTCCTGGACCTTCTTTATATCCAAACTGGTATTCACCTTCAAAAACATCACCATTAGAATAATGGTAAATCCCTGAACCATGTTTGATATCTTCGAAGAATTCTCCGTCAAAACGATCTCCATTTTCATAGGCCACCTGGAATTTTCCATTCCTGCAATTTTCACCCTCACAAATTTTTTGATTCGACTTACAGAGGCAGAAAAGGTATAAAAATAATAATAAAAAGTATTTAGATCGCATGTATGGCTGGGAGATGGTTTTTTTTCCGTCAATTATTAGGTGCAATCTCATATATAAACTAGTTCGGAATTAAGGCAATACATATGTCACAAAAAAAAGCGCTAATCGTAGACGATAGCACAGTTACTCGTTTAATGATCCGAAAGATTATTTTAGATAAATACCCTGACTGGGAAATTTTGGAAGCTAGTTCAGCTGACGATGCTAAATCACTTTTAACTGACCACCAAGATATCGATTTTTTCACTTTGGACCAAAATATGCCAGGTGCTCTATCAGGGTTGGATTTGGCAGAAGACCTCAAAAAGAATTACAAAAATACAAAAGTGGTTTTGATTACAGCTAACATTCAAGATGCGATCAAAAATAGGGCAAAATTGATTGGAATCGATTTTGTAGAAAAACCAGTTACGGCAGAAAAAATAATTTCTCACTTGGATTGAATATGAATTTTCTAACTGAAATAGAACGGGATTCTTTATGTGAACTATTCAACATTAGTTTGGGTGGTGCAGCAAAATTAATGAGTGAAATGATTTCTGACGAGATTTTGCTTACCGTACCTAGTCTAAAACTGATCACAACAGAAGAAGCAAAAAATATAGAATATCTTGCCGACCAAGATGTTTGTACAATCGAACAAAAGTTCATAGGTGGAATCGGTGAGGGCTCTGCGTTTCTGTTATTTCATAAAAGTGCAAGTTTGGAAATAGTAAAAATGATGATGAAAGACTATGTTGCCTTAAATGAAGTTTCACAATTTGAGAAGGATGCTTTAAGCGAAATAGGAAACATTATCTTAAATGCTATCTTATCGAATTTGGCAAAAATGTCTGATTACAAAATCGAAACCCATATTCCCGAGTTCTTTGCTGGAAAATATGAAGAACTTCTCCTCAGGCGAAGCCCCAAAAAAGACAATTCTATTCTGCTAGTTTTCATTGATTATAAACTAAGCGGAAAAGATATTAAAGGTTATATATTTTTCATTCTAAATTTCGATAGTATCAAAAATCTTTCTAGAGTACTGATTGAAAAGTTGAAGTAGTGAATTCTCTTAGTGAAAAGCACTTACTAACGATTGTTAAGAAATCCGGAATAGGAATCCTTATTCTGGATAAAAATCTCAATATCGTTTTAGCAAATAGCTGGATTATTAAAAGCTCTGGTTTCAAAGAAAAAAGCTTAATCGGAGCTTCTTTTTTGGCCGTTTTTCCTGAACTAAAAGATACAAGAACATTCAAATCCGTTGAACTTTGTTTAGAGTATTCACAATACTCTATATTGACACATACACTTAATCCATTTCCGTTCCCTCTTTATGATAATGAAAAAAACAGAGAAATAGGAAAACGCATTTATCAATACTTACACATCATACCTATTTCGATCGAAGATGAAACTGACCAATTTTGTATGATTCAAATTTCAGATGTTTCGCAACAAGTTGTCCGTGAAAAACTTTTACGCGAAAAAATGACTTTAGCCAATCAAAGAGAAATTGAAGCACAAAAGGCATCACAAGCAAAAACAGATTTTTTAGCATCGATGAGCCATGAGATTAGAACTCCGTTGAATGCAATCCTTGGAATGACAGACACCTTAAATGAAACAGATCTAACTGAAGAACAACAAGAATACTTAACCGTTCTTCGGAATTCAGGAAAGGCTCTTTTTAATATTATTAATGACATTCTGGATTTATCTCGAATCGAATCAGGAAAACTCGAAATGGAGCATATCCATTTCTCGATTCGAGACCTAATGAGTGAAACTGTTTCCTTATTTTATATGAAAGCAAAGGCAAAAGGGATAGATGTACAATTTCAAATAGATGAAGAGATTTCCGAGAGTATTGCCGGTGACTCAACAAGATTACAGCAAGTTTTAATTAATCTGTTAAGTAATGCGATGAAATTTACAGAAAAAGGCAATATTTTCGTAAATACATTGTTATGCGAAGATAAGAAAAACCTAAGAATTTCGGTGGAGGATACGGGTATAGGCATTCCATCAGAAAAATTGAATTCTATTTTTGAAAGTTTTACGCAAGTAGATAGTTCTACTACGAGAAAGTATGGGGGAACTGGGCTTGGGTTAACCATCACAAAAAAATTAATCCAATTAATGGGTGGGGAGATTTCTGTTGTTAGTCATGTAGGAGTCGGATCTAAATTTTCTTTCGAAATCCCATACGAGGGTTTTATCAAACGAAATTCGGGGATTCACCAACACTGGCTTAATTTAGAACTTCCAAACCCAGAGAATTTTCCAAGCTGTAATATACTTTTGGCAGAAGATTCAGAAGAAAATATATTTATCATAAAAACTTTTTTTCGCAAATACCCAATCGATATTAGTATAGCCTATAACGGAAAAGAGGCTTTAGCAAAATTCAAATCCCAAAAATTTGATATCATTTTGATGGATATGCAAATGCCAGAAATGGATGGGTTAGAGGCTACAAGAGAAATAAGAAAGATTGAAGTAGCTAATCAAATTAGAGCAAGTGACTCCGTTCCGATCATTGCCATTTCCGCCAATGTACAAAAAGAAGATATTAGTAAAAGTTTTTTAGCAGGAATCACATCCTATCTTCCAAAGCCAGTAAGAAAACAAGAAATTCTAAAATTGATGTATTTTTATCTGGCATTGTAACCATCTTATTTTGGTTATGCGAATATTATTTCAGACTTTTTTCAACAGCAATATCAGGATAAGCTTCAATTACATTCGATTCTGAACGGATTGCATTCGCTTTTTCGATAGATACATATCCCGGCTCTGTTTGAAAACTGACTAAACGAGGGGAAAGCTGATTTAGAATTTGGATTCCGTATTTATTTGCAATACGATCCAGAGAAGTTGGCGACTGATCGCTAGAAAAAGTAATAATCAAAATTCCTGGCAAAACAATATTTGGTCCCATACCCACGGCTGTTGAATAAACTTCCGTTACTTTAGAAGTTGTCGCAGATTTGGAAGATTTCGGAAATAATATTTTACCCGGTGGCCGAATGTTCCATCCAGATTTGATTCCTTGTTTGCCTGGATCAATTTGTTGATTGTTTGAAATTTGTTTTAGGTCTACATATTCAGCCACAAGATTTGGATTTCGATAAAAGGTTTTTGTAACTCCACCTTCAACGAAGGAGATGGAACTGGGTGGCTCTTTTGGTTCAGCATTCAAGAAAGCAAAAAAACCTAATGCAACAAAAGTCACAATGAATAACCTGAAAAATGAATTTGATCTTGGTTGATGAGCCATAGATTTACCTTCCATAAATTCGTAATTGAACTGAGTTGATTTGTCCGGTGTCAGTTGCACTGGAATCAAAAACTTTGAGAACCCAAATTCCATTCGGATTTTCTCCTAAATGACGGGCCAAGCCAAAACGATAGGTTGAAGAACCTGTCATGGAGGCTATTGAAGTATTACCCGAAGAACACAAACTATTGTTATATGGATTTACACAGGCATGTGGTTCTGTGAGGACACTTTTTGTTCCACTGGGAGAAGTAATCTCAATACTAAGTTCAGGAAAGTAACTGTGGTTAGAAGTAAACTCTACGTCAACATATTCAATATAGTTAATAGTACTCCCAACTGTATAATTGACAGTGGCGCCAGTCACTAAATCATTATCGGGGATAGGTGTGTTTGGCGATAAAGCTGTTGCAGTATAAGTAATGAGTCCGGCTGTAATGGGTGTCCATGTGCTAGCCTTTGTCAGTAAACTGACCGCATCGACAGCACCAAATCCATACTTATGATTAATGTTTAATCCGGCGGTATTCAGAGCCCAGTCTGTATCACTCGCGTCATTTTTCCTTGCACTATAAGCAACTAACTCACGTACGTCGCGCCAAGTTAATTCTGGATATTTGCCGATCAGAAGAGCGATAACACCTGCCGCCAAAGGTGTTGCAGAAGATGTCCCGTTGAATTTTTTTGTATAGTTCCCAAGTGAATAATCTCCCGAACTGCCACCCACATTCAAACCATTAGATCCAGTAGCATCAGTCGTTGAGATAGCGGTCGTATAGGCAGTTGCACTATTGCCTTGTGTATGTGCAACGACCCACAAATTAGCACCTGATTCCGAATAAGCTGCCTTCTTTCCATTTTGGCCGATCCCACCAATAGCCATTACACCATAAAAATTGGCCTGCCCATCATAATTGGCATTGTCGACAAGTATGGGAGCTACAATCGTCCCACCGTTGGCTCCATTACCGGCTGCCCAAACATAGACCGTTCCTTTTCCTGATTTTCCTTGGCGAATGCCTTCATTGATACCCTGCTGCCAAAGGGAACTAGAAGGCCAAAGCCATCCATAGCCATCAGGAGAACCCCAGCTATTATTGGAAATGGAAACTCGCGAAGACTCATTTACCATTGCCCTGTATTCATCAGAGGTATAGATAGTGGATTTTTCAAGAATATTGACGCCAACTAACTTTGAGCAAGGTGCAGCCCCACGCACGCCAAGATTATTCCCACCTCTAGCGGCAATCACCCCGCCCACTGCAGACCCATGAAAACTATTAGAGTAGGAATGGGTTGGATAAATGGTTCCATTTAAAAGATTCAATCCGCGTGCAGTCACTGAAATATTCTGTGATAGGTCTTCATGTCGAATATCCAAACCGTCATCAACCACACTGACAATCACTCTGTTTCCAGAAATATCTTGATTCCAAACTGGACTGACATTTGCATCTTCGCCAACAGTACCACCAAGTTGGCCAACATTACGTAGATGCCATTCGTCATTGTAAAGTGCATCACTGGAACTGGGAGAGAATGAACAGTTTTCTTCGGTTGCGTTTGCTAACGCCTGGAAAAGAAGATAGTATAGAAATAGGTCACTTATCTTTTCGTCGTCATTGATAGGTTTACAATTCCCAAGCGATAGACTCACTAAAGCAAGAAGAGAAAATATGGTTTTCAATCGATTCATCTGATAGAAATTCCTGCCCTATTCCTTATAACAGTCAGACGGTTCGAATCAACCGAATTCCTTTCAAATTTAGAATCTTTTTTATGCTTTTGCTTCCGCCAATCTTTTGGATCTATCCTCTTGAACCAATGCATCGATCAATTCGTCCAAATCTCCTTCCATGATAGCCGGTAAATTATGGCTCGTAAAACCGATACGGTGGTCAGTACAACGTCCTTGAGGAAAGTTATAAGTTCGAATTCGTTCAGACCGGTCGCCAGATCCAACTTGTGCTTTTTTTAAAGCATCTGCACTTTGTTTTGCTGCGTCAGCCATTTGATCAACGATCCTTGCACGTAATACTCGCATCGCCTTATCACGGTTTTTAATTTGAGAACGTTCTTCCTGAGATGCGACAACAATGCCGGTAGGAATATGTGTAATCCGAACCGCGGAGTCAGTTGTGTTTACGTGCTGTCCACCAGCACCTGACGAGCGATATACGTCTATACGTAGATCACTTTCCCTGATTTCTACTTCTTTTTCTTCCGCTTCCGGAAGTATAGCAACTGTTACTGCCGAAGTGTGGATCCTTCCCCCAGATTCTGTTTCCGGAATTCTTTGTACTCGGTGCGTACCAGATTCAAATTTAAATAAATCGTAAGCCTTATCGTCATCTAGCGAAAATACAATTTCTTTGAAACCACCGATGCCTGTAGGACTTGCATCAATAATTTCTGCCCTGATACCTTGTTTATCAGCAAACTTATTATACATACGAAATAGATCTGCACAAAACAACCCTGATTCTTCCCCGCCTGTTCCAGCACGAATTTCCACAAGAATACTTTTTCCAGAATTTGGATCTGGAGGTAACAACATGATTTCGAGTTCTTTTGCCAACTCTTCTAGTTTTTTCTCACCTTCTTCTATTTCCGATTTCAACATGGCATGCATGTCTGGATCATTATCGGATTCAAGAAGTGATTTTGCGTCTTGGCAATCTTTGGTGATTCTTAAATATTCATCAGCTTTTGTATATACGGGCGTTAGGCGAGATCTTTCTTTCGATAGATTCTTCAATGTATCGGATGCGGTGGCTTTGGCGAGCTCATCCTCGATACGCAGGTATTTTTCTTGAATTTTTTTCAATCTATCTATCATGTCTATGGAAAGGATATAGAATGCCTGTTTTTGATAAACCAAAATCTAACGAGGATTTAAGAAACCCGTGAGCGAAACACCATCTCAGGCTAAATCCGAAGGTTTTTTAGAAGGCCTAGTCGAATTATTTGCCGGCTTAGAGGACTACAGAAGTCCCTATGCGCCCACAATCCAACCCCCAGACCATCTCATCCAAGAACTGGTCCAAAATGCTTCCTTTAAATCGGGGCTCGTCAGTGCCACCTGCTCGCTTCCCCCTGGCCCCCTGGGGATTCTCAGTATCCTGCCTGAATTACTTTTTATGTACCGAATCCAAGGGCATTTGATTTTGGATATAGCTGCCCTCTACGGAAAAGAAGTACAAGTAACAAAAGAATTGTTACTTTATTGCCTATTCAAACATGGCGGAGCACATGTATTTCGAAAAATTATCGAAGAATCATCTCTGAAAATTTTAATTCGCCCAACTACCGTTAAAGTATTTCAAACTATGTTAGAAAAACTGGGATTACTAATTTCTAAATCAATTATCCGTAAACAGTTTGCACGTTGGATTCCGATTGGAGGGGCCATAGTGACTGGAACCTTTGCCTATTATGATACAAAACGTGTTGGCAAGACAGCAATGGATCTTTTTTCTAAAGAAATCCATGCCGAAGAAATCCGAGAATTATTGGAGTCTCAGTGAAATTATTTTCTTTTATATTCCCAATTGTTACTTTATTTTTTATAACTTGCCAATCAAAACATGAATCTTTAGTTTCTGAAATTGAAGATTTAATTTCAAAAGAAAAGTATGAAAAGGCTTTAGTTCTATTACAAGATAGACTTTCTGCAAATCGTTCAACATCAGAGATTCTGTCTAAAAATAAACCGAACCAACCGCGTTTGTTTGTACTTTCTGAAGACCGAACAAAGATCGTTTGGACAGAAAACAAAACTCTATATTTTAAAGATTTAGTCAATGACAACCGAAATTCTATTGAATTAAAACTACGTCCTGACTCGATACAAATTTCAGCAAACGGAAATTATGTGGCTGTTCAATACCCATTAAAACAATATGGGGGTTGTGCTTTATTTGGTTATTCGACTTCCGACTCCTCATTGGAACATGAATCCATTGTTCACATTCCTTGCAAAACGGGAATGGCAATCACCAATTCAGGAGATCTGTTATTATATTTTTTTGAAAACCAACTCTTTGTTGAAAAAACAGGTGAAAACTCAAAACCTGAAAAATACATTTCTGGAGATCTTTTCCCTACTCCTTTTCCAAAATTAAAAACGCACAACCACATAACATCAATCGGGAACGAGTTTTTAGTTTGGTCCGGAATCGGAGGCTCTTACAATTTATTCTTTTTGAATTTGGAATCAAAACGTGTTACACTCCTTTCTAAAGATATAGTCTTACCAAGATTTTATTATAACAATGGCCTTTCGGGATATATCGTGGGCGGAAAGATTGGTGACCTCTATTTGAAAGAAGTTGTCTACCACCAAGGCAAAACTCCTTCCATCAACCGAGGAATCCCCATTGTAACTCGCGAAGCATTCTCGTGGAGAATGACTGGCAAAGACGAATTCATTGCTACCAACCAAAACGAGCCCAACCAACCCATGAAATGGAAGGTATCTGGCAAAAAGGAACACTTCCCCTTCTTTATTGAAAGATTGTGGGGAGTCGCAGGAGACCGAATTGTTTACGAAAGCAAAAGGGGTGAACTGGTGTTAGATGATCTGAATTTTTCAGCAGAAGACTGGATGATTTATGAATATTTTAAAAAAGTTAGGAAGTTGAGTGACGGTTAAGCAGCTTGTTCTTTTTCTTTTTTAGCAGAGAAGATATCACAAGCTTTATAAGTGTCAGTAATGCAATGAGAAGTGAGTCTGTCGATATCCTCTGCTTGTAAACGATCTTTGGAACTAGGACAAACAGATAGTCCTTTAGAATACAAAGGGCATTTTACATAAAACTCATTTTTAGGAAGGGACTTCTGTGCCATGACTCTGAAAATTTTTTGTGGAAAGGTATGCGCTGTCAAATCGATTTTATACCCGATCTCAAAATTAACGATTTAAAAAACTGCATTATCCCCAGAAAATTAAAAGTACAAGTTTAAGATCGTAGGACTTTCTACCGACCCAACCTGATCCTCGTTGGCAAAGTCGCGAAGATTAAAAGTTTTTCCGTTCCAGTTTTTTCCATATAAATGCCCGGCTAAGAACACTTGCACAAGGTCTTGTGCTTTCGTTGATTTAATATACTTTGCCATCCCCTCTTGTTTCCAAACATTAGGATCTTCTAAATCTAACGATTGCCATTTCATATTTGGATATGTTGCTGATGGAGAAATTAAACCATCGATTGGTTTTCCGACGAGACGGTTATATATATTAATATCAAAGACTTCTTGACCAATGAGGATGGCGACCTTCCATCCCGGCACAACCCAAACACGGTCCTGAGCGATTTCTCCTGCAGAAAGAAATTTTAATTCTTCTTCTGTTAATAGTGATTTTTTAACAAGCGGATCCATCAACTTTCCATCAGCAGAAAATGGTACCGCAACGTTGTACAATGGGCCTTTGGGGTCGAGGACAAGACTTCCTTTTACAATCTTTGGATTTGGTAAAATGATAGTTCCTGCTAAAACGGGAACATTATATTCCTTTGCTAATTCAGAAAATGTTCGAACATATACTTCCGCCATTTTTTCTGCTTTTAAATAAAACAAATCAGAAACGGTAAAGGTTTCCCCTTTGGATTTTAAAGCTAATTCCAACGAATCTGCATTTAAAAATTTGGATTTTTCATCTAGGAACAATAATCCTGTTCCCGTATGTTCAGGTAGGATAACTATTGTTTTGCGATCAAAAATTCCAGCGACTTTTCCTTTTTTAAAAGTTTCTTCGATTCTTTCTCGCCACCACTCTTCTTTAACAAAGTCTTCCGGTTGTAAAACCAACTGAATTCCGACTAGATTTCCATACTTTCGGTCTGTTCCATTGGTTTGAATTGCTACATCATTCCATGACTTTGTAGGTTTCGAAATATCTTCATCCACTTCAGGTTTGCTAAAATTAAAATCAAATTTGAAATCAAAACTAATATCTGGTTTTGGAATATCAAATTTTGGTAATGTAGTTTGATCATCTTTTAGAAATGAGGCAGAAAAAAAACCGAAACCAAACAAAATGATAAAGAGAAGAATTTTATAAGGCGGAACATATAAATTATGCATATTTTTTTAAATAAAGTTGGACTGCATCCAACATATACTCCGAAAAAAGATTGGATGGATCAAAAGTTGTTACATCAACCCAATCCATAAAGTCGTGTTCATCAGATAACTGAATGATTCCACCCACAAGTTTGGCGGAATAAGCAATGATGACACAAGGGAAATTTCCATCATTCACCCTATGTTTATGAATAAAAATTGGTTCAGGATTTACATCAATTTTAATTTGGTCTCCTAATTCTTCGGAAACTTCCCGAAAAATACTCTCGGACCAGTCAGAAAAAAATTCATCTTCGTTCATCCGGCCACCAGGAAGATCACCGTGACCGGACTTTCTATCTCGTAAAACCAACAATTGATTCCCATTGCGAAGAAACAACTTTTGTGTAATTTGAAAAAAACCATGTTTACTCACAGAAATTTTCCCCAAACATCGATTTGGTGATCTACTGCATACAACTCCGGTTTCGGAAGTTTTTGCGATTTATAATATTGAACCATACCTAAGGATACACTAGCAAGTTGCGAAATGATTGGATCCATCGATTCTGTCGGAACTCCAAAAAACAAGAAGTTCACCGGACTTCCATCACTAATAAGAAACACTTCTTTTTCGATTTGTTTTTTCTCTATCCTAAAAAGAATTCTAGATCCCAAATCCATTTGCGTTTGCGGATCTAAAATCCGATGAAAGGAAATAGTCAAATCTTCACCGCTTAACTTTGGATTTTCGGATAGATTTAATTCATTAATCCATTTGATAAAATCAGCAAATTCTACTGTTTTTGTAGAACCGGAGGCAATAAACAATTGTTTATGTTTACTATTCAGTATCCACGATTCCCAAGTTTTGGGCGAAATAATGGATTCACCAGTAACACCAATAAGAAGATCAATTTCTGCAAATTCAGAATCTGATACATGAGAGAAATCTGATTTTATGTATCTCGACTCTGATTTTAATTTTCTATCCACTTCTAAGATATCTAGATTATTTTCATGAAGGAAGCCGCCAATTAGGTATTGTTTTAAAAAACCACCAATGTTTCCTTTTGACCCGAGCAGTAGAACTTTTCTTTTTGATAAAACCTTTCCGATTCCGTGCAAAGTGTTGTCCAAGGCATTCAAAATGGAACGAGCAACTTCCTTAGATTCTTCTTGTGTTTTTTCTTTAGAGATGGCAATGGAAAAGGCAGGTAAAAATAAAGACTTCTTCTCTTCTTTCACTTTCACCAAACGATCATAACCGTTTCGAGTGTGCTCAACCGTACCAATGACATAGGTTTTTAGAATTTCGCTGAATGGCTTGTCTTTAAGGGAACGATCTTTTGTTTCTACCCAAAACTCATCTAAAACTGCCCCAAAGGAAACTCCATCTAATGCACGTTCATTTAGAATCGGAGCAACGTAACCACCGTCTTCAATCAAAATTAATTTTTCATTTTTAGGAATAATTGACAGCAACTTATTTAAGAACAAAAACACTGCCAATCTCCTCATTGCATCGAAAAAACCTAATCTAGCATCTTCCAGTTTATGGCGGAACGCGGAATGGATTTCAAAATCGCTATACAAAGGGGATACTCCATAATAAGGAGTGTTGTTTTTAGTAAGTTTGAATTCAAGACCCGCCATAAAAAACATTTCTGTTGGAATATCCAACAAAATATCCAAATACACAGGAGGGATGTTTCCACCATATTTAACAAAAGCAACGTCCAAAGAATTTACTTTTAATCGTCGAAAAGCTTCAATGAGTGAAATAATTTCAGAAGTAATGTGATGAATTAAAAAAACATTAATTCCTTCAAAACTAAAATTATGGCCGTTGGAATTTGCAATTTGTTCCAATAAAGGCATTCGTTTCAGATAAAATGAAGAATCGAGTAAGGTTCTCTTCTGATTGATGCTAAAGTTCAAAACACGATCCAAACGGGAAAGATCAACGTAAACTGAAACCTTACCAATAAGGGCGCGAATGGTATTCCCCTCTTTGATTTTTTTAGAAGCAGAAGAATCTTCCAATAAAAGGAAAAGTTTTTTTAGAATCGATAAAGAAACACTTGGATCCGAACTCAAAATCAAGTTTCGGTATTGTTCTTCCCAATAAAAATTGATGTTTGTGAGTTTTCCGAGGGGGGTTTTTTCGATTTGCGAGAATACCTTACTAAAATGGCTATTCTCTTCTTCATAAAAAGTTTCTCCCTTTTGGGCCGCATTGATCATACCATTGCTTAAAGATTCGCTAATTTTAGAAGCTCCCGCAATGTAAGTTCTTGTATGTGCATCACTAATGATTTCATGTTTGATATTTGCTAAATTCAAACATCCATCTTCTTGTGTATCTATTGTTATGCGAAGAAAAAAGTCACCTATGCGGTATTGGCTTGCGACCCTTTCCATCAGTATGTAATAACCTGAAGGGTGGACAAAGTCCGCCTCAAATGGAAATAACAAAGATACAGAAGAATTCCTGTTGGGATCTTCTCCGTAAAATTCTGGATGGATTTTTTTTGCTACCGATTGTTGTTGAAAAGATCCAAATACAAAACGTAAATTCTCTTCAAATTGCTCTCGAAACAAAACCCAATCTTTCAAAATTCCGGCTCTTGCAAAAACCTGGACATGTTGGATATGCATATCCACTAACTCATGGTTGATGTTCGGATTGATTTTATAAGTAAAAGATAAATCACCGGGAAGAGAATTTAATTGGTTTCCAATTTCTTCCCCAATTGTCCGAGAAAGAATCGAAAGTCCAAAAAAAATTCTTAAATGTGTGAGGTCTATCTCCCAAAGGCCATCTTCCACAGGTACAAGCACGGGTCCTAAAGAAGTATGTATCTGATTCGGTTCTGTCATAGTTTTATGTAAAATCAACCACTACCTTAACACTGGATGGATCTTTTGCTGTCGAATAAGCCAATTCCAATTGGTCCGATGAAAACCGATGAGAAATCAAATTTGTCTCGAGTGCCTTTGTGATGTCAGGATTGTCACGGAGTAGTGAGATTGCGATATGAAAATCTCCACAACGGGAACTATGAATTTCTTTTCCATTGGCAAAGAACTTAGCCACCAAACTAGAATTATCTGGCCAATTTTTGGAGTTAGTAGAGTCTACTAGGATTGCTCCTCTCGGACGAACTAAGGAATTTTCATGATTGGGATTGGGTCGGATGGCAAGACTCAACTCATCAGGATTCGATACAACAACAAGGTCAAACCGAGGAAGTTTATTGGAAAAAACATCCGAATTTAAAATAGTTTCTCCATCCGAAGAACTTCCCTCAAATACAATGAATTGTTTTTTTAGATTTTCTTTGATGGTTTCCGATACACTACTAAACACAAATACATTCTGGTTTTTGCGAGTTTCCTTTTGCCAATGAAACAATGTATTGGACTCTGAATAAGGGAGGATTGAAAGTTCATCGACTACAAGTTCTGTCAAATGGGCAATTCCTGCCATCACTTGGCCATTGGTTGTTTTGAGATGGACTTCGCGTTTGGCAATTTGTAGTGCAGATTCAAAACCGGAAGCTGTGGAAGTTGTATCATAAACTATATCAAATTTGTTTTTTAATTCGGTAAAATCAGTTTTTCGAAGATCAACAATTTCGTCGGCACCCATGGCTTTGGATAAAATTACTAAATGATCGTGGCGAGTAATTGCTGTTATGCGAAAATTTGACTGATTTGTTTTCCGATAAGAAGCAAGAGCTGCTAAAATTAAACTCCCTAGACGACGTGGTCCAAGGACTGCCACATGATCCCCCGATTTTGGAGGAGAAGCAAGGATCGCTTGTAAGGCGGCTGCAAAAGGTTCCATAAGAACCGCAGCTTTTGGAGAAACTCCTTCCAAGGAAATGGCCGCATGGATCGGTGCTAAAATATAAGGACCAAAACCTCCTGGAAGTCGATCGATCCCAAGCACTCTTCTTTCCGGGGAATGGGTCGGGATTCCTTCTTTACAAAAGGCATCCAAGTTTTTGTCTCCACGAGCCTCAAAGGTGTCGTTGATTTCGACAACAAACTGTTTGCCTTGGTTCTCACCAAGACCTTCTGCTAGGACTTCATGACCAATGATTTGCGGGAGGGGGAAAGGTAAAAAACGTCGGTCAATGTCTGTGGAGCAAACACCGCAAGAAATCGTTTTGAGAGGGATATAACCAGGTCCTAAATGGAGGTAGGGACTACCATTTCGTTTGATCTCCCAACCTTCCGTTTCATTGCCAAAATACTCGTATTCTGCTGATTCAAACGAGTCACCGGATGTGTAATCCTTCGCTCGGAATTTTAGGTTCATTACCTATTGTTGATAAAAAAAAGAAGAATGATAGTCAATGTAAAAAAGGTAAAGTTCAAAAGAAAGCCCTGTCTGATTTCTCGCCTCTCTTTATCACCGAGTAAGTAACTCGTAACAAAGACGGAGAAAAAACCGCCAAGATGAGCCCAGTGTGCCACTTGGTCGCGCGCAAACAAATTAGTAACATCAGAATAGACCATCATCCAACCAAATAGAAACACGGGAAAGGGAATGGACTTTCTTTTTGATATGGGAAAACGAAAAGGAGAAAGTAATGTTGCCGCAGATGCCAAACCAGAAATGGCCCCACTTGCTCCCACGATAGGGGTTCTATCTCCCAAAATTAGTCCCCTAACAACTCCATCACCTAACACTGATAATATTCCTGCCATAAAATAAAAAAGAAGCCACTTCCCCTTACCCACTCGATTTTCTACAACTCGACCGAGTAGCAGGAGAAAAAATAAATTAGAAAGAAGATGAGCTCCCGATCCGTGGAAGAAAGTAGATAGAATCCAATTGATTGGTTCCAATTCTCCCGGTGTTGCGATAAAATATGGCCCGATCAAATCTGGAAAAAAAATAGAAACAATCGGGTATAACAAAAAAAGAAATAAAGAAAAACCAGCAGTGAGGGGGAATTCCCAAATAAATGATCGCATAACTATTGAAATGTGGATGGAACTGCTTCTTCTGGGTTTCTTACATACGATGGATCAAAACCGGGAATTCCGGCAGCCAATTCATGTAAATCAGGTTGTTTCCAAATCAGTTCATAATAATCAAGAGTTCCATAAGAATCAAAATGGCTATCGTAGAGCAAACGTAAATACTTTTCACGGTCGATAACGATAATTCGGTTCACTTCATGTACCAGATCTGCAAAACTACGACTTTCTTTATCAAACTCGTCTATAGAATCATGTAATAGTCCGAGAAGCACAATGTACTTTTCCGCTTGTTTGAGGGACTTCAAAGAATAGGACAACTCTTGGAGTTTCATCAAATACAAATAAGGTCGAATGTTTTTTCCTACGAGTAATTTCTGTTTTGCAACAGCAATTTCACGATATCCTAAACGAAGATAAGATTTGGTTTCTGTTTTTTCTTTGCCATTGGCAAGTCTTGCCAGACGACCTAATTCAATTTCCAATTCTTCAATTTCATCTTCTAAAACATAAATGTAAAGTTGGATAAGTAAACCTTGTGTTCTTCTAAGTTCTGCATAGGAACGTCCCAAATCCATTTGTAAATGGAGAATTTCAGATTCTATATGGTGTTGTACGCAACGTTTGAAGTACTTTTTTTGATCCTCTGTCCCCCTATTGCTAATTGTAGAATTTAAAATGCGTAGAAACTCGTAGTTGTCCTTAAGTCCATAGCTAACACGGATTAACTGGGTAGCTTTGGAACTGGACTGGTCCGGTGTCATCTCTCCAATTGCAGTCAGAAAGAGTAGTATTATTACCGAAAAACGTTTCATCTATGGAAATAGTTTCGGTCGTACGCAGAAAACATTAGCATGATAAAAAAGAAAAGACTTATACGTCTCATATTCTAGTATTATGTCGAGAGAGGAACCTGTGCAAAAGTTAGGATCACTACCAACTTCCCCTTTGGAAGCCATTGACCTTCTTAAATCCGAGATGGACCAACCGGTCTGGGAATCACGCCTTTTGGATTTGATGAAATTAGCTGCGGATGGTGATAAAAACACCTGGACTATGATTTACCAAATCATTCGGGAAGCCGACTCGGGTCGACTGAGTTGGGGATATCATAAATCACTATTATCTGGTATGGTTTATCTTTTATCCTATGTAGGTGACTCAAAAAGTTATCGAGTCTTGCTGAATTATGTCAAATCCCTCGACCGAGCCATTCCCATCGGTGCCATGGAACTTATCTCCGATTTACTTCCCACTTTTGCTGAGTTAGACATTCGCGAACTCTTTGTCATTGCTTCTAATTCTGATGAATTAAAATCTGCTTTCGCTGTTCTTGCCTTATGTAAGCTCAATATGGAAAACCGACTTTCCGATGATGAAAAAGAGAAACTAAAAACTTTTTTGTCCTCATATAAAAATTATAAATACTATCTCACTGATACAATCGAAGTAACGTTAGAACAATTGAATGAAACGGATGCAAGCGACATGTTGACGGAGTTAGATGGAATCTTTCAATGAAAGCAGCAGTTTTACCCGCAGGTGCCAGATCTCTTGAAATTCAAGAATTGGATCTCCCTACTCTTCTTCCCAACCAAGTAAAAATCAAAGTCAAAGCCTGTGGAATTTGTGGGTCAGACATCCACTTGGTTCTTCATGGAAAAATGAAAGCCAGTTATAGTCCCTGTGTCCCTGGACATGAAACATCCGGGGTTGTGGATGAAATTGGAGAGGAGGTCACTAAGTTCAAAAAAGGAGACCGAGTGGTAGTCAGCGCCGGAACTTCTTGCGGAAAGTGTAAACATTGTTTGGCGGGCAGGGAAAATCTTTGCGAAGAAATCGGAGTGCTTGGATTCAACCAACGGGGTGGTTTTGCCGAATACTTACAAATCGAAGAACGATATCTACACCACTTGCCTGACGAAATTCCTTTTACAGAGGGGGCCATTCTTGCCGATGCCGTCTCCACTCCTTACCATGCCGTAAAATACCAAGGTGAAATCAAACCTGGCGATACCGTTGCCATCATCGGCTGTGGGGGACTCGGAATCCATGCCGTTGCCATTGCAAAAGCTTTAGGAGCCGGTCGTATCTTTGCAGTCGACATTGACAGTGGTTCCTTAGAAAATGCAAAAGCCTACGGGGCCGACGAACTCATCTTAGTTGAAAAAAACATGCAAGTGGGAAAAGTTTTAAAAGAAAAATCGGGGGGTATAGATCTGTTATGTGACTTTTCTGGTTATATGCCAAATATAGAAAATTCTGTTCGGGCAATGAGTCGCGGAGGCCGAATAGTCCTTGTTGGAATTGGTAGAAACAAATTAGAAATTCCGATGCCATTTTTTCTGATCGAACGACAAATTAGAATCACAGGTTCTTATGGATCGGACAGAAGAGCAATCCCTGAACTCATTCAACTTTATAAAGATAAAAAATTAAGTTTAACAAAATCGATTAGCGGAGTTCATAAGTTAGAAGAAACCAATGAGTTTTTACATGCTTTGGAAGAGAAAAAAGGAAATCCCATTCGTTTTATCATCAATCCAGAATTATAGTTTCTGGATATACGATTGACGGATTAGCCCTCATAGTTTTGGATTTAACAGAGATAACCCCAAGGTTTAAATTTAGGTTCCATTCTATTTAATTTCTACTAATAGAAAACTCAAATCATCCATTTGGTATTTCCATCCAGAAGAAAACCTAAAGAGGGAGTCTTGCACTATTGTTGCCAATTCTTGAAATTTTTGGTATCGATTGTCCCATAACAATGATTTGAGTCTTTCCTCACCGAAACTTTCACCATCCTCATTGAGTAGATCAAAAATCCCGTCGGTATAGAGTAAGATTCTATCTCCTGGCTCTAGTTTCACCATTTCCTCTGCAAAAGGTAAATGAGCAAATAAACCCAAAGGTTTCCCTTTAACATTCAAATGAATGGCATCCGATTCGGAATTTCGAATCAGAAAAAAACCTGGGTGACCTGCATTACTGAATGTAGCAGTATAAGATTCCGTATCAATAAACACGTAGGAAGCAGTAATAAAAAGATTTTTTGTTTTTCCAACCAAATGCCTGTTCATTAAATGAAACACTCTGGATGGAAATTGTAAATAAGGTCCAGCTCCCACAAAAGCCATCTTTGACATAGCAGCCACCATTGCAGAAGAAATTCCATGACCCGAAACATCTGCCATAAGTATGGCCCAATTTCCCATACTATCTTTGGTATGATCAAAATAATCACCACCCACCGACTCTAAGTTTTGCGAAAATCCAATGATACGAATTCTGTCATCTTCATTGTATTTCGGTGATAACAATGATTTTTGAAGTGCATGGGCCAAAGCCAAATCCTTATCAATTTGGATTAACCTTTGTAATTCTTTATTTTTTATACGCAATTCGGCATTCATTCGGTTTATTGAATGTAAAAGTTGCCAATAATGTTTGAAAACATAAAATCCAAACAAAACTAACATTAAAAAAAATCCATAATGAATGATTCGGTGTCCATGCCGAAACAATTCAAGATCCACCAAAATATCATGTAGTCCCGCAAACACAATGATGAGGAGTCCCGAAGTGATTGTTCGCAAATTTTTATTGCCTTTAATCAGAACATAAACTGAAGAAAAAATGGCTCCAATTGCTTCTAATACAATCACCCAATTGTAATCGTCTTCACTATTGAGAAAAGAAATTCCATCCTCATAATTACTTACAATGGATACGAAAAAAACAATGAGATGAATACTTGCTAATATTTTAAATAAATTGCGAAAGAATGGAGGAAAGATCCCGATCAAAAAAAGTAAAAGTGCAAAAGGAAAAAAAGCAAAATTTATATAAGTAAGAGGAACAACTAGATAAGAAAACTGAGTCAGTGAAAAACCAACAAACCCGTTTAAAGCTTCAATGAGCGATGCGGAAAACAAGAGGATAGAAAAATTCAAAAAAATATTTTCTCTTTTTCTAAGAAAATAAAAACCAAGAAAAATTGTGGAGAGCACAAGTAAAATCGGAGCAAAGAAGGTTTCAGAGAAATTATCTAAAAACAGGTCGACTAGCGCCATCGAATGATCCTTTAAATACACATCTCGATCCATTCCAATATAACCGCGGTACCTCGATTGAAATTGGATGATGAGTGAACCTGATGGGTTTTGATTTAATGGAATGATATAAGGAAAAAAATGATCTTGTAGTTTTGATTCAAAAACCAAATCGTTCCCTTGAAAGATTTTAAATTGTTCCAATGCGATTTCTGCATAGAGAACAGGACTTTTGAGTTGCCTGACAAATTGATCACTAAATTTAACATATAAGTATTGATTTTCTAATGATTCAAATCCCAACCGATTGGGTTCCATTTGTTTCCAAATATTGTCTGGAATCGAATGGGGGTCTTTTAATTCCTCAGATGACCAATAGTAGTATCGATCCAAAAGGTAAACGGACTGTTGGAATTGGCGGTCAGGTGCTACTTCAGAATGTAAGTCCAAACACCCGCAAAATAAAATCACAAACCCCAAATAAAGAACAAAGTGTAAGAGAGTATGGATCGATTTATATGATTTGACTTCTTTCAAATTTTTATTCCTATAGGATAAGCAGGATTAAGTTCAATGAATCGCAATCGATTCCTATCATTTTTTTACCTACTTCCCCTCCTATTATTGTCTCTTACTGCGCTAATGGCCCAAGAAGAGAAAACCGCCCAAGAACGATTCGTGGAAGACAAAATGGAATGTTATTCCATCGCCACGGAAATTGACGGACAAGAATACCAGAAATCACTAAAGTGTATCTCTCAAGATTCTATCTGTTACATTATCCAAGGTTTTGCGATGAGTTGTATCCCTCGATCGGGAAAATATTCCGCTGAATTACCTAATCTGATTCCAAAACCGACTCAACCATAATCGTATAACAGGAGATTTATGAAAATCAAAACAAAAATCAGTGAAATGTTGAAAATTGATCTACCGATCATTGCAGCCCCCATGTTCCTCGTCTCCTATCCGGAGTTAGTGGTGGCGGTTTCAGAAGCAGGGGGAATTGGATGTTTTCCCTCATTAAATTATAGAACTCCAGAACAGTTACGCGAAGGAATCCTAGAAATTCGTTCCAAGACAAAAAAGCCAATCGGTGTCAATTTAATCCTACACAAAGAACATAACCCCAATTGGGCGAAACAATTTGAAGTGGTTATGGATTTAAAGGTAGAACTCATCATTACAAGTCTGGGAACACCTAGAACTATAGCTAAAGAAATCAAATCCAATGGATCAATTTTGTTTTGTGATGTGACCACATTAAAACACGCAAACATTGTGGCAAAGTCTGGGGCGGATGCACTGATTGCCGTTTCCCAAGGTGCCGGTGGACATGCGGGTGCCATCACTCCTTTTGCCTTAATCCCTTATCTGAAGAAAGAAATTGGTTTGCCAGTCATTGCTGCGGGAGCCATTTCTACAGGATCTCAAATGGCCGCGGCATTGTCTTTAGGGGCAGATGCAGTATACATCGGAACTCGTTTTATCGCAACACCAGAGTCTAGGGCACAAAATGAATACAAACAAATGTTAATTGATTCAAGCCCAGATGAAATCGTTTATACAGAAAAAATTTCAGGAATCCCAGCCAACTGGTTAGCAAAATCGGTGGAACGTTCTCCAGATATTTTAGAAGACGGCCCTAAAAAAATTGCCGCTGGTCATGCTGGGGGAGAAAAAGCCATCGAACAAGAATACAAAAGGTGGCGAGACATTTGGTCTGCCGGACAAGGTGTGGCTCAAATCCATGAAGTAAAACCAGCCGGTGAAATTGTAAAGGAAATCGCAAGCGAATACCTAGCAACAGTCAACAATCTTCCTCGCTAAACAAAGATAATGCGAATCGGTTCTTTCGACCGGTTCGCATAAAAAACAAGGATTGGTATTAGCGTTTTTTCCTTCTAAATCGATTCCAATTTCCAAAAAAACTTAAAATTTTGAAATCGCATCGATCATTCCTTTGGTATCCAAATAATCATTCGATTTATAAACCATCTTTCCTTCTGGATTGAGGACCAGAAAAAAAGGTAAACCGATTTTGAGTTCAGGATAGTTCGGATCGTTCGCAAATTCTTCAAAAATAGGATCCGTATCGTATACCTTCCAAAGAATCGCTTTATTTTTTAAAGTTTCATTCCATTCTTTATGACTTAGAGTTAGTTTTTGAAACTCTTTGCAGTTCGTACACCAGTCTGCATAAAAATCGATAAATATCGGTTTACCCGTTTCTTTGGCGATCCGGTACACTTCTGCTTTCGACCTATGCCATTCTAAATTCCCATGCACTTCTGTTGGGACTGACTTTGCCTCCCCCTGTGTTGGTTGGAATTTAAAAACAGCAGGCTGTAAAAGGAGAACAAGAACCACAAACGAAGTATAGGCACCCATTTGTAATAGGGAAAGTTTCATTCTTTCGCAAGGAAGGCCTTCTTTCTTTTGTAAATAGAGAAAGCTCAACGCCAAACTCCAAATAAGAAATACTTTTGCAGACAAACCAGTATCCAGACCCCAGAGGGCAAATGCCTTTTCTAGATAAGTATAGGAAAAGTATAAAATGAAAAGAGCAAGAATCCACTGGACCGATTTCATCCACTTACCAGATTTAGGTAGGGCAAATCCAAAAACTCCAATGAGTAAAAAAGGAATTCCTAAGCCCAAACCAAAAACAAACATCTTTAATGAGGTCAAAAGGATCGGTACAATACGAATCCCTTCGGTTTGGTAGGTAATGAGTTGTACAAGAATAGAAACAACCACAGGGCCGACACAAGGAGAGGAAAGAAGGCCAGCACCGATTCCAAGAAAAAAAGTATTCGCATAACTTACGTTTGCCGAATTTCTTAAATCCCCAGAGAAAAAAGGAAAGTATAAAAACTCCGCTACACTGAGTCCCAGAATAAAAAGTAAAATAGAAAGAACTACTTGGGTTTCTGGGTAACGCAAAAAAGAATTGAACGCACCTCCGCTAAGACCTGCGATCAGACCAAACACAGCATACATGGTTGCAAGCCCTACATAATACACCAATGGATGAGACCATTTGTGTTTGGAAACACGAGATTTTAAAATTCCTGCAGTGATGGGGTATAATGGATAAACACAGGGCAAAAGCCCTGCCAGCAGTCCCCCTAAAGCTAAAAAGAAAATGCTTAGGATAGAAAAAGAACCAGAAGACAACTGGGACTCAATAAAGGCTTGGATTTCAGATACCATACTCTCTGTCTTAGAACGTAGCTGTGGCTTTCAAAACAATACTTCTATCCAGTCTTCCATATTCGGAGATCGGATGCGAAACAGGTTTCGAAAACTGTTCTATATATTCGACACGATTTGATGTCTCCCCGGTACTGTCTACATACCATTTATTTGGCTCTCCTTTAGAATCATAAGAACGAACCTCAGTATATCCCAATGCCAGCCGAGCTGATGGAGTAAAGAACCATTCTGCGAAGATTTGTCGAGTGATGTAGTAGGATTGGTTGGAATAGAGAGGATCCGTGGTACCTGGTTTGAATCGGAGCCATGGTTCCCTTTCCACTGTTTCTGTAGCTTGCAAGCCCGGTGCTGGCCCTCCAGTGGCAATCTCTCCACGGGTTACAAGGCGAAAGGTTCCATTACCGAGACCGGCCCAAACATAGGCCCCTCGCCCAACCGATTCGGGCACCATAGCGGCTGGTTGGTAAGGCGCTAGACGATCCACAATCCGACCGCCGAGTTGTTTTTTTACCATTCCCCCCAATCCTAAATTGAGAGTTTCTTTCCAAACTAAGTGGGATTCGACTGCAATGACTTGTTCTTGGTTGAGAGAAACACTTCCCTGTTTTCTTGTAGCTGGATTTCCATCACTTCGTAGGCAACTTGTTTTTCCTTCCCTACATTCATCACTCGCATAACCAAACGCATTCGAAGCCCGTCCTAAAAGATGAAGTCCCGTTTTGAGATTTTCGGACCACGTGGGTTCCCATCCTAGTTTTCCAATGACATCGTATCCTGTGTTGGTAGTGTTCTGGGTATTACGATAACCTTCTCCGTTCACAACCGCTGTTTGGACAGAAAAGGAATTCCAACGAAGTATATAATTAATTCCGAGATCTACCGGATCTTTTGCAAAACCCATGGACTCTAATGGCGATTTATCAAAGTAACGCCAATCATAGTTTCCAGACCAAACCGAAAACATATGAGGTAGTTCAAACATCCCAAATTGAATTTGGTGTTTTGTATTTCCCAATTCAAAGGTCTTTGCAAGATTTGCTCGCCTAACTAGAAATACATAAGGATTGGATTTATTACCAGTACCAGCTAATGTGTCATTAGTAAGAGCATCATTACGGAGAATTTCTCCCCAAAATTCTGCTTTAATGCCTGTGTTTTCCCATTCTTTGGAAATAGAAACCATGGTCCAGGGAAGGGAAAATCCAGCTTTGTCGGAGGGGGATAAGTCTGTAGTTCCAGAGGCTTTGTCTCGAATGCGGTAGGATGCAGTAGGGGTTAAGATGGCACCTAGTTTTAGTCCATAGTAACCATCAGGTTCGTCTTTTTTAGTTGAAATAACTTCTTCACCAAAGATTGGATAGGTGAAGAAGCAGAAAAGTGCAATGAATCGGAAATTTTTTTTCACTTTTTACCGTAAGTTTCATCCGGAGTAAAACTGGTATCTTCCCAACCCACTGGTTTGTGACAAGGAAGGCATCGAGACAACATAGCTATCTCTTTTCGTTTTTCTCTAAACTGAATGGTAGCACCTTCTTTGGTGATTAAATCTTTGTAATCATTTTTTTCCAAATCTGTGGCTCCCATTTTTAAAGCTCCACCGCTTCCTTTTGCAAAATCGGAACCATTGATGTTCACAAGACCTTCACAAACACAAGTATAACCTTTTTTTTCCTTCTCTTCGAAGAACACGCCAAAGGCTGTCCCTCGGACACCTGCCGTTGTCGTTGGAGTAGATACTTCAAAACTTCCTTTTTTAAAGTTACTGACCCGAAACCAGGCTGCCCCTTTTTCCACATAGGCTTTTGCGACCTTTTTGTCAGAATTCCATTCTTTTAATGTAAAATCTGTGTTAGGTTGGATTCGAATTTCAGTTTCTTGGTAAAGAAAATCTACTTTAGATCCGTTTCCTGTTTTGATTCTGTCTCCAGGTTTTAGGATGTCGTTTACTTTAAGGGTTTTCCAAAGTTTGGAAGAATCGGAGACAGAGAGAAAACTCACCTTTCCACGGGTGAAAGTTGCCACGGCAAATTCTTCCGCAGAAAGGGAAACACTGATCAGGATTAAGGAAGAAAGGGTTAGAAGGATTCTGAGGCTCATAATCCCTCTAACAAACATAAGGAAAAAAATTATCAACCGAATTTATAAATTCGTTTGTAGCTTAAATTACCAAGGAATAGAAAATCCCATATCTTTTAGTTTAGATTCTAATTCCTCACGTTCCCGGCTTTTTTTTGCAGTGGTTCCTTGTTCGTCCAGTAACCCTAGTTCAATGGCTTTTTTCTTTGCCCCTTCTTTTCCCGCTGTATTGAATGCATGAATGATTTGGGTATCATATTTGGTTAGGTTTACAGCATTCAAACGATAATCGACAAATGCTTCCCATGCATTGGGAACCCATTTTTGTACAATCTGTTCTCCAATAGTTTTTGCAAAAAGACGTATTTCTAATTGGGCATGGTCATCCATGCGAAGGGCCAAAAAATGCAGTAAATTATGAAGGTCTACTTTCCAATAAGCTTCTGTATAGGTCGCCAGTGGTAAGTCTTTCCGAGCTTGTTCTCTTGCCACACCCATCTCTAATCTTTCATTGTAAATATCAGTAGCAAACTTTTGGAATTCTGTTTCTTTTTTCGTTAGGTGGTCACCTTTGGATAATTCTAAATATCCATCACTTCCTTGTTTATTCCCAACGGATTGGACTCGCCATTCACCCGGCAGAGTAGTTTGAGCAGAATCGATGGCTACGGAGTAACGCGTAGAGTATTCATTGACATTGGCCATACGGTGGCGAATCCACTGACGCCATGTGTCCATAGGAACACGAACATGTAGCTTTAGTTCGCACATTTCGAAGGGAGTGCTGTGACGGTGGCGCATTAAATAACGAATGAGGCCTCGGTCCTCATTTACCTTTTTTGTTCCTTTTCCGTACGAAACGCGTGCAGCCTGAACGATCGATTCATCAGATCCCATGTAATCAACGAGTCTGATAAATCCATCGTCCAAAATCGGGAATGGTTTTCCCAGAATGGAGTCTAATTCGGGAACGGAAACTCTTGAAATGGATTCGAAATCAGATTGTTGCATATTAGCTTTATTTTTTAGTTCACAGGCAGATGAAAAGTCGAAAATAGAGTTATAGCGTACCGTATCGCCATCATAAATAGAAAGGATGCTAAATGGCTCTTGAAGAAAATTCGCTGGAAGATCGTTTGATCAAAATTTCCACCAGGGACAGCAATAAAAGTCTCATGGTGAGCCCGGACAAAATTTTTATTTTTCCGGTCCCAAAAACTACCTACCAATTTTTGGAAAATATTTGGCAATCCTTCACAAATAAAATGGTTTCCTTGGTTGATTTCAACGACGATCCCATTTTCAACTTTTCGATTTTTGAAGTCATCGACCAAGATGAAATGAAAATTGTGGCTACCGCCACTCACTTCAAACTAAAGGAAATTGCGGAACGCCGCCGCATTCCGGGCATTGAAGAATACATCAAAAAATCTCGCCCCATCCACTTAGGCGATCCTCGGAATGAGTCGGCTGGATTCATTCGTAAGTCCATCATTGATTTCAATAAAGGCCTTAGACCAGAAGTTATCTTTGTCAATTTGAAAGAAGAAGAAATCCATCCTGAGAAAAAAGTGTTACTCTCAGAAACTATGAACCATGCGATTGGAATTCCTCTCTTTGTGAATGAAAATCCCATCGGAATTTTATGGGGAATCACCAAAGATCCGATTCCAGAAGAAAAACTTCGCCCACTCACCCTCCAACTCTATTCGTTGTTCGATGTGATTGAATTTGTTGTGGCAAAGGAAATGGAATCAGGTAATGACCATTACATTGCCCAAAAGAATATCGAAAAAGCCGATACTGTTTCTAATTCAAGAAATTTATTTTACACAACCACCAAAGACCAAAAAGAACCTGTTACTTCCATTATATTCAAATCACACCAGTATAACATTGAATATAGAATGGATGCATCCTTCATCATACCAACTACCGATGGTTATGCGGTTTCTCTTAAAAGTTTTACTCCTGAGAAACTAAACAATACTGGGAAAAACCTATTACTGATCCCTGGTTTTTTCTGCCGACGTTCCGTGATGGACAAACTCGCAAAAGAACTGGCTCTTAAATATGGATACCGAGTTTTCCTTATGGATATGCGTGGTAGGTCTAGACAGACCATGCCAAAACATGGAAAAAAAGAAGGATGGACGGTTGATAATTACATCCAAGACGATTTTCCGGAAATCCTTCGTTGGATTCGTTGGCATTATCCAAGCGAAAGAACCGTGGTGCTTGGTCACAGTATGGGGGGAATGATTCCTCGTTTTTATGTATCTTCGTATGAAAAAATCAAAGAATTAAAAGAAGAATTCAATTTACCACAACCGGAAGAATACATTGCAGGAATTGTTTCCATTACTTCACCAAACTATATTAGTTTGAAGTCCAACTTCATTGGACTTGATACTCTGAAACGTGGATTCAGTTTGCTCCCGCACAAAATGATTTCCGATATGATTTTGAGTATGGCAAGTTTTTCCATGCAGGCTACCATCCAAACCATTGACTTAAAAAAATTCTTTAAACTGATTTTGAACCTTCATTCCAGTTTAAGAAGTTTTAGTTATAACATTGGAACCAAAGTTTTAACCATCAAAGACTTTGTGGGTTATAAAGAAATCACCCCTCCAGAATGGTATTTTCTCATGGAAGACGTGTTTTGTGAAGAATCTGTCTCTGTGATTATGCAATTTTTCCAAAGCCAAATTTCTAACGAGAGAAGTTTCTGGTCCAATGACGGTCGTATCAATTATACCGAAAACTTTCTAAACAATTTCAATATGCCCATTTACAGTGTGGTGGGAACTGTTGATAAAATTGTTCCCGAAGAAAGTCTTGCAGAACTGAAAGACCTCAAGTCGGAAAACAAGGTGATCACTTATTATGAACAAGGCCACCTAGGGATTATTTTTCACGGGGAAACGGTTCGAAAGATTTGTAAGGGGATCGATGAATGGATCCAAGGTTTAAAATAATCTAAATTCCCCTAACGGCCGCTAAACCGGTTGTGAATGAGCTCCATCTCTTTTTGGAGGGTGGCATCACGACCGGCAAGGAAATAAGCTCCTCTTACGGGAATGCTTGTGATTTCGGAATCTTCAGTGATCGTCACAACCGTTCCTGGAATCTTTCTTTCCAATGTATAAGTCCAAGACCCTCTCATTTTAAAACTTGCATCCGTTAATTCAATTTTCCAACGTTTGTTTGGTATGGACTCGCGAAGTTCAAAGATCATATACCCGCCCATATCGGGTGTTTCTTCCCACTTCGTCGGTGTTCCATCCGGTTTGGTTTCTAAAATTTTGATAGCCACCACTTCCTTTCGGCGATTGGGAAGGTCTTGGATATCAGTGATGTAGTTCCATATATCTTCTGGTTCTGCCTTCAACCATTCGCTGGTTTCAGAGTGGAATTTGGGATCTTGAAAGTAACCCACGGCTAAAAAGAGAACAACGAGCCCAATGAGCAAAAAACTGGTTCCAAAAGAGAAAAGAAGAATTCGTTTCATAACTTTTTTTCTTGCTAAGACTAGGATAAATCAATCATAATCTTTCCCACAATGCATGCAAACGAACAGTTGATCCAAAAGTTTTACACAGCCTTCCAAAACAAAGACGGACAAACCATGGTAAGTTGTTACCACCCCGATATCGAATTCCAAGACCCTGCTTTTGGTTCACTCAAAGGAAAAGAAGCAGGTGCAATGTGGCTTATGTTAATCGAACGAAGCCAAAATCTTACCATTCGTTTTTCTAATATCAAAGCAGACGATGCCAAAGGTTCTGCTGATTGGGAAGCAGACTATAGTTTTAGTAAAACAGGTAGAACGGTTCACAACAAAATTCACGCAAAATTTACCTTTTCTGATGGTAAGATAGTTTCGCATAAAGATCACTTTTTTATGTGGAAATGGTTGGGCATGGCAATGGGCCCAGTTGGTTATCTACTCGGTTGGTGGCCAGCTCTCGGAAACAAAGTAAAGAAAGAAGCATTGACTGGATTACAGTTATATATGAAAAGAAAACGAATGTAGTTTTGTATTATTAGGGAAGGGAGATTCTCTTCCCTAATGAAATATTCGTTGAACCTAAGCTAAAGGATTCATTCAGGGTTTGGCATGTTGGAGAGGCCACCCGCATTGATCACGTCAACAAATCCAACAGATTCCAAAAATGATTTAGCACTTCCACTCCGACCGCCAGACGCACAATAAACAACGATAGATCGATTTTTATCACCAAATTCATCCAGACGTTTCGAAACTTGGTCTACCGGAATATTAATGGCTCCAGGAAAATGCCCTGATTGAAATTCAGCAGTAGTCCGAACATCTACCACAAGAGCCCCACCATCTATTTTCTCTTTCAGTTGGGTTTGGTTTGCACCTAACGAAGTTTTTAATTTATAAACAATAAAGACTACACAAACTAGAACTAATCCAATTAGAACGATTCGATTCAAAACTATGCTCCTACCTTATTAGGATAGACGAAGGAAATGGAATCATTTGGCCCAAGCTCACGAAAAAAACAAGAATAATATCCGGTATGACAAGCGGCCCCAATTTGATTGGTAACATATTGGATAAAAAATGGATTAGAATGTACATAGATTTCAGATAAATTCTGTAAATGACCGGACTCTTCTCCTTTCACCCACTTTCCATTTCTGGACCGACTATAATAAGTACCAAGTCCCGATTCCACAGCAGAGAAAAGACTTTCCTTTTTTCCCCAAGCTAACATCAATTCCTTTCCAGAAAGGTCTTGAGCAAGAAATGGTGAAAGAGGGGGAATGGTTTCTTGAAAGGACTTCCACTCTTCTGCCGTGAATTTTAGATTTCCAGATTCCCATAACAGACGTTTGTTTTCTGTTTTCAGAGCAGGATCGATTTCTAATAAAGCATCTTCATCACAATCGACAAACAACTGTTTATTGGCGAAATCAAAATGATCTACAAAATCTTGCGCTAATTTGGAACCAACAACTCGTAAACTGACTTCTTTAGAATCCAAAGACGGTTTGGAAATGATCGTAATTTCTTTTCCTGTAGGAAGTTGGATCATAGACTTGTCTCCACTGCTAGGATTTCAGTAGTTTTTGTTTTTCCCCGAAGCGAAAGTGTACCCATGGATTTGACCTTAAGATTTTGTCGAAACTCGAGTGAAATTTGATCATATAATTCTTTTGAGATGAGAAAGTTTCTCTTCAAATCCTTTCCCAAAGATTCCAGCCGACTCGCAGCATTGACTGTATCACCGATAACAGTATATTCTAATCGTTTCTCCACGCCCACATTACCAACGATGACAGACCCATAATGAATTCCAATTCGAATGAAAATTGGTTTTTCTCCAGATCTTTCTCGACTCTCGTTCCAAAGAGATAACGCTTGTAACATGGCGACACCTGCCATAGTTGCATTCGTTGCATCATCTTTGGTTGGAAGGGGAGTTCCAAAAGTAACCATCATCCCATCACCGATAAACTTATCTAGTGTCCCCCCATGGTTGAAGACAACATCTAACATAAAACTATGGTATTCAGAAAGTAGGGACATGGTCTTTTCAGGGCCAAGGATTTCCGAAATTTGTGTAAAATTTGCTATATCACAGAATAATACTGCGACAGTTGATTCTTTTCCCCCTGGTTTAAAAAAATCGTCCCCAGCTTGGCCCATTTGGCTGGCAACATTGGGAGAAAAGTACCTGGAAAGTTGCGTCATTTTAATTTCGTTTGTGACTGCCGTAAGGACTGTTCGCCTAACACGATAGGTGAGGTATGCTAAAAAAAATCCTAAAACACCAATGATTCCCATAGACATAATGTAATTATTGACATGGGCCGCAGGTCCAAGGAAGGCTTCTTTAAAACTTTCCGTACTCACAAACCTGGGGTCTTGCTGTGCATACACCAAAATCCCAGCTTGGCTTACAACAACTCCCAATGCATAAATCATTGGGTAAATGGGTTGGATGCTAAATGCATTCATTACCAAAGTTCCAGCAATGATAAAGTGTAAATATGTTTTAATTAAATAGGTTCTTGGAACTTGTGCTTCTCCTCCCACAGCATTGTACCAAATGAACGGAAGGATGGTGATGATAAATAAATCAATCATCACACAAAATAATCCAACAAAAGAAACAAACTTCCCCTGTTTCAAAAACTTGGATAAAATATATAGAACTACATTTAAAGATAACGAAATAGAAGTTATGGTTAATATTTCAAATAAAGTCTGAGCAACAAAGAAGGTTCCAATGGTGAGGAGCGAAAAGATAATAATTTTTCCGTATAGGCTAAACTTAATCCCTTCAATCTCCTTTTCCCGTAAGATTTGTTCCGACTTTGTTGGCATTGGTTTATTTTAAAAGATCACCTGGATTCGCATCACGATCAGGGACAAATAAAGATAATGTTTTATCTTTTCCCGAGGCAAGTAACATCGCTTCAGAAAGGCCGAATTTCATTTGGCGAGGTTTTAAGTTGGCAACCACTACCACTTTTTTTCCAACCAACTCTTCGGCCGTGTAACTGGCTTTGATCCCAGCAAAAACGTTTTTAATTCCCTTTTCTCCCAAGTTTACTTTCACAAACAGAAGTTTATCGGCCCCTTCCACTGAGTTTGCTTCCAGAATGAGGCCCACCCGAAGTTCTACTTTGGAAAGTTCATCAATCGAAATGTATCCATCTTCCGATACAGTTGCAGAAATTGAATCAGGACCTGATGTTTTTCCCGGTTCTTGTTTAGACTTCTCTGGATTTGCTTTTTCAAAAGCTTCTTTGGTTTCCTGAATCATAAGTGAAATATTTTTTTCCTCAACGCGTTTTGATAACATTTGGTAGGGCCCTAGGACTTTGTTTTCCAAAGTCTCGGTAAGATTTAAAAAAGTTAGATTAGGAACTTGGAAAAGAGATGCCAAAGAACTCACTATGTTTGGCGCCACAGGTGCTAAATATGTAAACAAAATCTTAGCACAGTTGAGCGAGGTTGTCACCACCTCTCTTGCTTTTTCCACATCGGTTTTGATGAGGTTCCAAGGAGCATAATCATTCACGTATTTGTTAACCTTATCACCAAGGCCGGTAATTTCTCGCATCACCTTAGAATAGTTACGCGAATCATAGGACTCTCGAATTTCTGCATCTTTCGAAAGAAGTTCCTCTACAAGAGATTTTCCTTCCGGCGAAAGAACACCTAACTTTCGATCCAGTTTATCAAGGATGGAAGTGGAAACACGAGAAACTAAATTCACCAAGTTTCCAATCAGGTCGGAATTCACTCTGGAGACAAAATCATCAAAAGAAATATCCACATCTTCCATTCCAGAGCCCAATCGACAGGCAAGATAAAATCGGAAATGTTCGATATCCAAGTACTTTGCAAAGGTGGAAGCATTGATAAATGTTCCCCTTGATTTGGACATCTTCTCACCGTTCACAGTTAAAAATCCATGAACATTGAGTTGCGCTGGTGTTTTATATCCAGATCCCATAAGCATCGCTGGCCAAAAAAGCCCATGAAAGTACAGAATGTCCTTTCCGATAAAGTGAACTATCTCTCCCTTTCCCTCTTTCCAAAATTCGTTAAACTTCTTTTCATCTTTAAAAAAGTTTAATGCCGACGCCATATATCCAATGGGTGCATCTAACCAAACATAAAAATATTTGTTTTCTTCTTCAGGAATCGCAAAGCCAAAGTAAGGGCCATCACGACTGATATCCCATTCCTGTAACCCAGAGGTAAACCATTCCTTTAGTTTTTTCTGTGCTCCTTCATTCAAACGACTTCCCTCTTCCATCCAAGTTTGTAATTGGGATTGAAAGTCTTGGAGTTTAAAAAACAAATGTTTGGATTCTTTGAGAACAGGAGTTGTTCCACAAATAGAACAGTACGAATCCTTTAGATCTTTAGGAGAGTAACTGGTTCCGCAAACTTCACAAGAATCACCATATTGGTCTTTGGCACCGCATTTAGGGCAAGTGCCTTTAATGAACCTGTCGGGTAGGAACATTTGATCATGTTCACAATACGACTGTTCAATGTTACGAGCTACAATATGACCATTTTTCTTTAAGGTAAGGTATATCGATTCTGAGTATTTTTTATTTTCTTCAGAATTTGTCGTATAATAGTTATCATACGATACGCCAAAAGAAGATAGATCTTTATAATGTTCCTTTTGTACCTCTTCAATCATGGACTCGGGAGATTTGCCTGCTTTTTTTGCGGCAATCATAATCGGAGTTCCGTGAGTGTCATCGGCACAGAAAAAATAACAATTGTTTCCTACTAACTTTTGGAAACGTACCCAGATATCTGTTTGGACTGCTTCCAAAACATGGCCTAAGTGGATAGAACCGTTGGCATAGGGAAGAGCACTTGTAACTAGTATGTTTTTCGACATAGATTAATTCCAGTTTCCTGATTCGAAGTTCCAATTCAGCCCATTTTTGGGAAAAATCAAGAAAAGAGTAAAAAAATGAAGTTGAACGGAGAATCCGAGGCAATAAAATTCCTGTTTGTTATGGCAAAGAAAATCGTTCAAAATTTGAAACAAGTCAAGGGAAACAAAAACAAACATCCGGAATCGATCCAGTCGACTCTGGATATCGAAAGTGACCTTCACATTGAATATGCCAAAGTCCTTCTTAGTTTGTGGTCGTATGCCTGTAATGCCGATGGTCAATTCAAAAAGAAAGAAGGGGATATCGTAGGGGAACTGGTGAATGTACTGTTTGAACCTGATTGCCTCCTCAGTGGATTTCAGTCCCAGAAAAAACCAGTTTTAGAAATTCTTTCGAAGACTTTTGAAAATCCTCTCCCAATGAAAACCATTACCAAAGTAGTTTTGGATAATGATGAATATGCATTAAATTTTTTTGAAGATGCTGTCTGTATTGTTGCTTCTGATGGTGCTCTCAACCAGGAAGAAATCCTATTTTTGGAAGACCTAGCGTCAGAACTAAAAATCAGCCACATGGATAAAGTCAGAGTCGAAAAGAAATACCTTACTTAAGGTATTTCTTTTCGTTTAATGTCTTTGCTTAGAATAACAGATCCAATGCCTATCGGTGATTGGTTCTAAATTCAATTTTGTATCTAGCCGAACAATCTCTAACATTTCCTTCACTTCTTCAATTCGATAAGCTGCAAGTAAACTATTGTAAAAGTCTTTTTTTAATACTTCAGATTCTTCATTCGCATAACGTTTAATTAGTTGGTGTGCGCTTGCGAAAGAATCCGGTCTCATTAGATCGGAGATAAAGATAAAACTATCTTGATGAATCGATCTTTGTACGGCGGCCCAAAATTCAAAAGGATCGTGTAAATGGTGTAATAAAGAATTTGAAAAGATTAGATCATACGATGATTCAGGAACAAAATCTTGTATGAGTTCTTTTTTAAATTCAATTTTATTGTTTCTTTTTTTGGGAAGCAGTGTACCGATACGCTTCTTACAAAAATTTAACATGAATTCGGAACCATCTAAAAACGTAAAGTTTGCCATCGGAAATTGTGAATACAACCGAGAAGACATATCCCCAGGACCACAACCTAAATCCAAAACGGATTCTGGTGTGAATCTTTGTGGCAGTCTATCTTGGAATTTACGAATCAGAAAGGAATGGGCCGATTCAAAATCAGCACTGGCATAAGACTCTACCTGGGTAGGATCTTCCATAAGTTCTGGTTCTGGGATTCGAACCATGTTGTGAAAGGAAAAGTTTACAGACCGTTTCATTCTCTATTAAGGATAAAATTCTCATGAAGCAAATTTTTCTATCCATTCTTTTCTTTGTCTTTCTGACAAATTGTATGCTTACAGAAGGAATTGGAATTCCAACTTACGGTGCCATCAGGGGCACTGAAGCAAAAAAAAGAATTTCAGAAGCTATATTTGAGGCAGAAACAACAGCTTCGGCATACTGGCTTTCCCAGTCAGGAATGAAGGGCGGGCAAGGTCCCATCTCGCCTCTCCTCATTATCAATGGATTTCTAACCAAAATCCTTTATCCCTATGTGTCTGAGATAAAAGATAACGATTCGTTTATGGAATCTTCTGTTTTGCAATGTGAATCCGATATACGCAGTAAAGGCGCTTTGGTTTTAGGATCCATATATGATAGTTTAACAACTGTTGGTGGAGTAGCTCGAGATGCATTATTACTTCCCGAATTTGCCTCCTGCGATTTAGAAAATACAGGAAAGATCATTACCATCGAACCTATCCGTTTTTAAAATGAGGAATGTTATGAAATCTACTTTTCATCTATTATTGATATCTCTTTTTTCCTTTGTTGTATTTGTCAATTGCAGCAAATCCGTTTCAAAGGATAAGAATGCACAATCTTTACTTTTGGCAGGTATCGCGAGTTCTTGTTTTACCATCGATTCTTGTTTTGATCAGTATGCAAAAACTACTGATGAAGGTGCTAGCTTTCAAGTTTATGACCAGTCAGGTAACAGAATCTATGCGAGACAATCTGTATTAGATTATAATACCTACAGGCCAATCGCTTCTGGATCCAAATGGGTGACTGCCATTACAGCCATGCGAGCCATTGATTGTAACGCGGGGGGTGTCGCAGCTGATTGTGGCACAGTCAATACCAACTCTTGTAATAATGGCGCTGTGGCAGGTGCGATTACTTTATCTCGGACGACTGCGCAGGTTCTCGGTTGGACAGGAACCAAGGGAACCATCACACTCCGCCAGTTATTGTCGTTTACCTCTGGACTCAATGCCGGTGGAGGGAATGGATCGGGTCAAGTAACTTGTATTTCTACATTACCAGTGGGTGCGTCCGGCACACAAAAAGACAGTTGTGTTAATGAAATCCGAGACCAGTCCACGGGAACACCAGGAGCTTTATTTCAATACAATTCAAACCATATGGCAGTCGCACAACGTATGTTAGAAATTTCCTGTGGCAAAACTTGGGATACAATATTTACTCAACTAATTGTGACTCCTCTAGGATGGGATGCAAGCCAAGCAGTTTGGCGAGGCAATTATAGAACTGCAGAGGTCACTGATGGAAGTTTGTCAGGAGCCTTTGGACTTTCTATTTCACCTGAACATTATGCCCGAATGCTCAATGCCCTATTGACCAATGGAACTGCAAAAAATGCAGCAGGCGCCAATATAGCCAATTTTCTTTCTACAACTTCGGTAACAGAAATTTTAGCAGACCAATACCAAGGCGCTAAGATTGGCTATTCTCAATTCTCTGCATTCGGTTACCGATGGCAATATGGTCTAGGCAACTGGAGATTTTGTACCACTACGGATATTCCCGCAGAATGTGATCGCGATCTTATCTCTCATAGTATTGGAATCAACGGATTCTATCCTTGGCTGGATAAAAATCGAAATTATATGGCGATCCTTGCTGTAAATAATATAGGAAGAAAAAATGGATTGAGTTTGTTACCAGCTTCATCAACCTCATTATTCTTTGCAGAGACAGTGAGACCTCTCATTCATTTACAAATAGGCAGGTAACCCATGACAAAAAAACAAATCCTTACACTGACCTTGGTAGGAGTTTCCATTCTATCGAGTCTATCTTCACTCATTGCCCAAACTCCTGAATGGTCGGAGTCCAAACGAAAAAAAGGAATCCAAGTTTTGACTCGTCCTTTTGCCGGATCCAACCTGGATGAATTTTTGGGACGAACGGAAGTTGATGCTTCCATTTCTCAAATCGTTGCCCTATTAACTGACCCTGCTTCCTGTAAAAATCTTTACCACCAATGTAAGGAACTAACTGTTCTTTCTGGTACGGAGAAAAAGTCGATCGTGTATCTCAGAAATGGTGCCCCATGGCCAGTAAATGATCGTGATTTGATTATGGATCGAGGTTTTGAACAAAATGAAAAAACATTGGCGACCGTTATGAAAATTAAACGTTTAGATTCTAATGCTCGTCCTGTTCCTTCTGGTGTCACTCGCATGGAAAACTTTGAAGGTGTTTGGAGAATCATTCCTCTAACAAATGGAAAACTAAAAATTGAATACCAAGCACATTTTGAACCAGGTGGATCAGTGCCACAATCCGTAATCAACTTAGTTTTAACAGATACTCCTTATGAATCACTTCTCAACATACATAAGTTAGTGGAAGAAGGAAAACACAAAGACACAAAATTTGATTGGATCAAAGAACCAACGGGAACAAACCCAAAATAGTTTTTTTTATTAAATCGAGGATTTGGTTCTACAGTGCAATGTTTATAGGTTGTGCTGTGGAATCAGAAAGAAGTGCGAAACCCATAACTCACAAAATTGGATCCACAATTGGGATCGGGTGGGCAATATAGTCCAAAAATACCGGACCTGTGATGGACCCGCAAAAACAGTTCTGTTTTTCTTTCAAAGGGCAAATAAGAACTAATCTCCACCATCATATAGTTAAGAAGAGCTCGCGATTCTATAGCATCTTTTTGTAATCCATCTAAATAGTATCCTTTGGCCTTGTTTTCTAACTTTGGATTTTCAGAGGCAAGTGACAATCCTTCCCCTAACGACAAACTAATGGGGGAACCATACATTCTGTCAATTTTCACAATGTAAAAACCGTTTAATTCCCAGTGGTTCATTTCACCAAAATGTTTGGTCACATTCCCTTCCCATAAAAAATCAAACCATCGAATCCGATAATCGAGAGGCCTTGAAATTCCCAAACTGCCTATATAAGATTCTTTATAATCCGTTTTCTGGCGAAACACTATGGGAATCAGGTCAGTCGTTGTGAAAATTCCTCCATACATAACTAGATTCCAATTTTCTTTTGGGATTGAAATCGAGTTTAAATCCTTTATAGGAATGAACGTTGAAAACAAATAAACAGAAATAACAACAACGGACTTACGGAAAAATAGATGAGTAAACTTTAGATTTTGAATCAAATGGAATTGTCCCTTTGTTATGGTTGAAACCAATCCTGATTTCTCTTTTCCCATTCCTTCAATTGCGAATGGATGGTGTCATAATTTTGTAAGAACAACCGCCTTAAAAATATTTCATATTCTTTGCAGTTTTCGGACTGTGTTTGCTCTAAAGACTCTCGTAGTTTACTTGGTTTTTCTTGGGTACAAAATTTTTGTAAACTGGATGGATAACGATTCGAATTAAAAGCCGGTGCCACAATCGTAGAACCGGTTCCAATATAAAATGGCATTGGTGCCCAAATGGTTTCGTAAGTAGATAAAAATGAAATTCTATGGAGATTGGATTCTCCGGATGTCCAGACAAGTTCCGCTTCTGTTTCCATCGTACCATAATACAGCATGGTCAAGGCAAGAAGACTCATACCGACGCTATAGAATGGTCTTTGGCTTTCTTTTCGAATGACTAATGTTAGATTGTCTATATTTGATAATTCGAATCCACGATCCCATCTAGGTAGTTCATTTGGGTCCACCGGTTTTTCTTTTTTTGGTTTCGGAGCATGGTCGGGATTTGGTTCAGGAAGTGGGACCGTTGTTAGGTCTGTCACGTTCGCATTTTCATTCAAAAGGAGGGCCGGTGGTACAGGAAAAACTTCATTAAATACTTTTGCCAATACGGGATCAGAGGTTGTCCATCGAATGGAGATCATTTTCCCTTTGGATAGTTTTGCTTCCGAACTTAACTCGGGCATGGGAGTTTTGCAAGAGAGTTGAAAACTTAAAACACTCAATAGAGGGAAATAGAAAAATAATATTCGATTTAAATTCACTGAATCTTCAGACTCCAATTAGAAAATAATTCCTATTCCGATATAGTTGGCCATACAAAGTCAAACTGAAAGATAACATTTAACAAACATAAGTTTTTTTCCTGCCCATTAGCATTAGACATTCGAATCTTTTTTTTATGTTATTACGTATCAATTCTTTGTCCAAATTTCAATAAATTGCCATCCAAATCCACAACATAAAACTCACTCATCCCCCAAGGTTTATCCATCAAATGAGCATTTTTATAAACAATTCCTTTCTTGTTGTAGTCTGAATACAAAAGATCAATGGAATCTACATGGTAATATACGCTGGAATTCTGAGGAATAGAGGGATCATCGCATAACCATAGTTCAGTAAAACAATAGCTCACTAAAAAGGCATAAAAAAAGCCCGAGGATTCGGGCCTTTTTCAGTTTAATCCTTTGCCGTCAGGTCGAACCCTTCCAGCAAAGACAAGATTTAGTTTCTCAATTAGGAAGCGAGTGCTTGGTCAAGAAGGTCCTTCGCAACAACGCGAAGTGCCATCACTTCTTCTGCACCTTCAAAAATAGAGAATACACGAGCATCCACAAAGTAACGTGATACTGGATACTCTTCTGCGTAACCCATACCACCGTGAATTTGCATAGCTTCTCTAGTTACCCACTCAGCAATTTTGGATGCATACAATTTCACAAGTGTTGCTTCCATTTGACCTTTGTGGTTATCGAGTAGAGTTGCTACATAGTTTGTGTATTGGCGAGTTGCTTGCACAATCATAGCCATCTTCGCGATTTTGAACTTAGTTAAAGTATAATCGTAAATTGGTTTTGAGAATACTTTGCGTTCTTGGGAATAACGAAGTGCTGCTTCTAAAGCCGCTTGCATCACACCATTGGCACGAGCAGCGGTTTGGATACGTCCACCAGCAAATCCTTCCATTTGGAAATAGAAACCTTTGCCGCGTCCAGCATCCCCACCAAGAAGGTTTTCTTTTGGAACAAAATAATCTTCGAAAGATACTTCGTAGGAGTGCATTCCTCGGTAACCAATGGTTCCAATTGCTTTTCCTTGGATGGTTCCGCCTCCGTCTTGTTTGTAGCTGAATTCATGTCCGTCAAACGAAGGTTTTTCGGCAAGAATGATAGAAAGACCTCTATGTTTGAGACTTGGATCAGCTTCTGTTCTGCAAAGGATAAGAAGAAGGTTCGCATAACCTGCGAATGTACACCAGGTTTTGACACCATTGATGACAAATCCTCCATCCACTTCTTTTGCCGTAACGGATACACCAGCTACGTCAGAACCATAGTTAGGTTCTGTTACCATAATTCCGGCAAATTTTTCACCAGAGGCAAGTAGTGGTAACCATTTGTTTTTTTGTTCTTCGGTTCCTCCTTTGAGGAGAGCCTTGGACATAATTTCTGGTCTTGTGATAAGAGATCCTGCAGCACCGAGTGATCCACGAGAAAGTTCTTCCGTTACCACTAACATGGAAATGTTATCCGGGCGATCGTCTGGTTGGATTCCACCGAACTGTTCTGGAATACAAAGACCGAAACAACCCATGTCTTTTAGTCCATTGATGATTTCTTGTGGGATGAGGTCGTCATGTCTATGAACGTGTTCTGCATGAGGAACCACTACGTTTTCAGCGAAGTCTTTGAAGATTCCGCGGAAGTTTTCATGGTCTTCAGAAAGACCGTAGGCACCGAAGTGTCCAAGATCAACGATCTTGTCTACAATGGCTTCGTAGTTTTCCATTTTGGAAGCTGCTTCCACATAAACATTGATTTCATCGGAAAAAAGTTTGGAGAATAGTTCTTTGTAAGTCAGTTCGTACTCAGCAGGACGAGCTGCAAGTTCCGAACGAATACTAGAAACAGTTTCAGCCGCAAAAGTTAGGGCCATTTTCTGTTCCATTTCGCCCGTTCCCTTGGAAGCATCCCAAGCATAAACGATAAAGTTCTCAGCAACACGTTGTTGAGCTGTCATCCAAGCCAATTGGTAAAACACATGTTGTGTTTTGTCCATTTTGCTTACGGAAACTTTGCCGTTGTCGGAATTTTTCAGAGCGAGTCGTTTGGTTACATCATTGAGGAGGGCGGCTTGAGCACTAAGAGCCTTCTCCGCCTGGGATTTTTCGAGTTTCACTGCCGTTGCGGTCATGTGTTTAACGTTCCTGCGGGTGGTTTTCTTCCACTATACGGAAGGAAAGTACCCTGTCATTTTCATTTTTAGACTAGGTTTTGGGTCAGGGAGACCGAAACTGGGCAAAAGTACGGAACTTGGAAAGAAATTATTGAAAGTCATCGGAATTGATCCTGGATCCCACCGAGTTGGATATGCCATTTTGTCCTTTCCTGAAGGCCAACGCCGCAATCCAACGCTCTTAACTTACGGGACGATTGAAGTTGCTCCCAAAACCCCTTCGCCAGATAATTTGCTCCAAATCCGTTCCGAACTGATGGACATCCTGACGGAATTCCAACCAGAAGTAGCTGCCGTTGAAGAATTGTTTTTTGTTCAAAATACCACCACAGGAATGAAGGTCGCCGAATCTCGAGGGGTCATTCTTCTTTCTCTAGGGGAAAAACAAATTCCTGCAGTTTCTTTAACAGCAACCCAAATCAAAAAAGGAATCTCCACAAGAGGAAACGCTACCAAAAAAGAAGTTCGGGCAGCGATCCAAATGATTTTAGGATTTAAAGATCTCAAAGGCCACGATGATTCTTGGGATGCCATCGCTTGTGCCTTTGTGGGCCGGTCTTTAGTTTGAACCACTCCTGGCCTGGTTCATAGACATAAAGATTTCATCCTTTTTCTCTCGACTGGCATTTGCTGAGATAGTTGAAAAACCTGTGGTGATTTCCAGATCTCCATTTTGCAATCCACTGATCACACTGTCCGCATATTCATCTAAATTCAATCCTGCCGTATGTGTGTTAGGGATTCCTAAATCCGTATCTACCATAGGAGGAGAAACCTCTATGATTTTGATTGGTTCATTGCGAAATTGAAACCGTAGTGTCAATGTGAAAGAATGTAATGCGGCCTTAGTGGCACTATAGACTGGAGCATAAGCCAAAGGAATATGGGACAATCCAGAAGTCGTATTTAAAATCGCAGCATTCTTTTTTGCAAACAGGTGTTTAGCGAATAACATAGAAAGGTGGATGGGAGCTCCCAAGTTGATATCGATTTCCTTTCCCAAATCCGACCAAGGTTCCACTTCATTTAGTTTGGGATATCGTTGGATTCCCGCATTATTGAATAAGACATTGATCTCTGGATAATCTTTTGTTGTCGCAAAGAACAACCGTTCTCTTTCTTCGGGACGAGAGACATCACAAAGATAAGTTCCCCAATCAGGATGAGTTTTTTTGATCTCTTCTATCTTCTTTGCACTTGTTCCGCAAACTAATATGCGGTTGCCAAGGCCTGAAAGTCTTTCGGCCAAAGCCAGTCCAATCCCACTCGTTCCGCCCGTAATCAATATTGTGTTTCCATTCAATTGCATCTTGTTACCGTTCCCTTACTTACATTTACAATATTATGTAAGTTACAAAATGTCAAGTCCGTAAGTTTCAAAACTAACGTTTTTTTCATTTTGTAATTTAGAATTGACCGGGAAGATGGAAATCCAAGAATTTCCCTATGCCTCGGACTGGTCTCACACCCTCAGAAATTCAGGATAAAGCGGTGGAAATTGCCATCGACCAAATGCGGGCGAAGGGATTTGAGAAGGTTCGCTTGGTGGATGTGGCCAAAGAAATGGGAATTAGCCACGCGGCCCTCTACTCCCATTTCCAGGATAAAACCGCATTACTAGACGCTGTCTCCGAAAGGTGGCTTGTGAATCTGGACCAAAAACAAGATTTATTGGTTTCGGAAAAAAGAGATCCTTTACAAAAGATCCTCACTTGGTTTCAAAATTTACACCGAATGAAGTTGGAGAAAGTGAAACTGGATCCTGAATTGTACAAGGCATTTGATATGGCCGCCGAACAATCCAAACCATTCATCCAAACTCATTTGTCCAACATGCGCAACCAAATGTCGAAGTTGGTTACGGAAGCCATGGAACAAAAAAAGTTAAAAAAGAAAGATGTAAACATGGTCACAGAAATTCTGATTTCTGCAGGAACAGCTTTCACTCATCCAAAACTTGTGGCACAACACTGCGAAGAGAATCGGGAACCTTTGTTAGTTCAAACAATAGAAGCGGTGTTGAAGGGATTGGTTTGATATGATTGGTTTTTCCTACTTGTTTTCTCCTGCTAAAAATCTCGCAGTATTTACATTTCGAATCGTCATAGACTTATATAATTTATGACTAATGATCTTGGCTAGTTGGCTTTTGTTTACATCTTCCTTTTTAATATTCCAGAAGATAGCTCCTTTAAAATAACGAACATCGACAAAATCTTTTTTGAAAGGGAGTTCCTCGATGGTTTTTTTGGAATCTATATCGGGAAACAAATACGCAACATCAGTCCTTTGGGTTGGATCATTTTGCCAGTCTTTCGGTATGGCATCTGCAATTTTTTTCATTTCCTTTTCTGTCTTAACGAGAGTAGGAATTTCAAAATCGAAATTTTTTTCCAGGCCAGCTGTTATTTTCAACAACACTGTTTTTGGATCATTCGCTGATTCAAAAATTACATTCCCTGAATTGATATAAGTGGAAACATTACTAAACCCTAATGACTCAAAAAGAATCTTTAGTTTTTTCATCTCCACTTTTCTGTTTCCTCCCACATTGATTCCTCTAAATAAGGCGATGTATTTCATGGTGAGTTAAGTCCTTAATTTGTTATCAATCCAATGGCATCTTTCAACACCATCGGATCCATAATTTCAAAAAGGTCGTTTTCCTAAGGCCTTGGGCAAACCAAAAGAAAATCTTCAAACACTTGGGAGATCAAAAGTTTGTTTTTGAAAACAAGTCCTGTACTTCCGGCAGAAATTTCCGCCCCTTCATTGGCATACACTTCCGTAACTTCTTTGTTTTCCGGATTGATTTTAAAAACGCGAGTCGGTGCTAAATTGGTTTTATTCATCACATGACGAATGAATTTATAAGTAGAATCGTGGGCCGCAAGCCAAAGGATTCCATTCTCATCTTCTAAAATATTATCGGGTCCTGCACCAATGGCAATGGATTCCAAATACTTTAAGTTGATCTTTCCTGCAGTACGATCCACTTGATACACTCGGATGGCTTTTTCTGCAAACACAGAGCGATACAATAATTCTGCGTTTCCTTTTTTACGAATGTAGATTCCATTCCCAAGCATTACGGGAACGTCCAATGCCTGAAATGTTTTTCCATCATAATAAGCGATGTCAGCACGAGCACTGCGAATGATCATGTCCCAATACTTGCGGAAGGCGTTGCTTGTTCCATTATCATTGGAAGCAAAAATTTCACCCGCTTCATTCATAAAGATATCGTTGGGACTTGTGAGAGTGGGATCACTCAAAGTTTTTGTATGTGTCCATTTACCAGCTTTGGAGCGTTCAAAGATTTCAATCGTATGTGGATTTTCATCTACTAATGTATGAGAGATGACTGCTAAAGTATCCACACCTTTCACTTTCGCATAACTAATTCCATGCGGCCTGAAGTTTTCAGGATAATTGGTTTCTATTTTTTTGGCTTCTAATTTCTGATTGGTATCTTGAAGCGAAACTTCAAACAAAGCTCCAATATCTTTCAGTCCATTTCGACGTTCATGGGAAGAAACGATGACCGTAGAAATGTCTCGGATAAGATCTAAATCTTCGGGGCCGGGAGTTCCAGAAATTCGTTCACAGCCAGCGATCGGCTTTTCCTGGATTTGACCACCGCAATCCAAAATCAGGAAAACGAGGATGGAAATGGAAAGGAGAGTCCATAAGGTTTTTACGCGCATCCGACCATTTTGGTTCAGGATTTCAGATTCCTCCAGAAAATTCTTTCTAGACATTATTGTGCACTGCAAAATAATGGAACCATAAGGAGTAACATCCGATGAGCAATGTGGAAAACAAGCTTCAAGATATCGTAAATGCTGGAATTGGCGCCGTAAAGACTTCCAAAGAAGTTTGGGAGAAACTCGTCGTAGACTTGAACGAGAAAAAAAGCAAATTCGAAACCAACTTTCAAAAGTTAAAAGAACAAGGTGAAAGTGACACTAGTGACAATGCTTTAAAAGTAAAAATGGGTATTGCTTGGGGAATCGTTCGTTTTGACGAACTCAAAGATAACGTAGTTAAGTATTTGGACAAAGTCAAAGAAGGGAACGAAAGCAAATCTTCTTAAGTTTTATTTTGTAAATCATCATCCTGAATTTTCTTCCGGCAGGTTTGTTCGCAGGCCTGCTGGGTTTTTTAGGAATTGAACTTCGGAGTGACCGGATTTGAACCGGCGACCCCTTGCCCCCCAGACAAGTGCGCTACCGCTGCGCTACACCCCGTGTTCTGAAATCCAAAAACCTTACGATCCAAAACGGGTCAAGTCTTACTAATAAGAAATCAAATACCTAAATTGTCTAGTGAAATCGCCCAAATAATTTGGCCATGCGCAAATTTTTCTCGAGCTACATTGATGGCTATGGTGGAACCTGGTTGGAAAATTAAATTTTCGGCTACGGTTGCATTTCCGAGGAGTCTTGCTGCAAAGTAAGTAATGTCTGGATTATGACCAACTAACAATACTGTATCGGAATTGGTAAAATTCACCAAACAAGAGATGATATCGGAACAACCTTTTCCAGCAGCCAGATCATCGGATGCCAACATTTCCCCATTGTATTTCAATTCATCAGAAAGAATTTCGGCAGTGTGTTTAGTTCTAAGATAAGGACTATAATAGACTTGTTTTACGGATAATGCAGAATTTTTAATAAACCTTCCGATTTTATGAATATCACTGATACCTTTGTCTGTTAGTTCCCGCTGGGTATCGGAAATGGTAGGAGTTGCATTTTCAGCCTCACCGTGACGAACCAAAATGATCTTCATAGAATCTCCTAATCCCAAGATTGAAACCACGGACTTACGGAGAAACAAAAAATTAAGGAATTTCTTGCGAAAATGAATGATAGAGACATTCTAAGGAATATGACAGACAAACCCTACCGCAAAAACGTAGGCATGGTGGTTTTTAATTCTTTAGGAAAAGTAATCGTAGGGGAACGAGTACAATTCCCAGGTTCGTGGCAGTTCCCTCAAGGTGGCATTGATGAAGACGAAGATTATTTGGATGCCGCTAAACGAGAATTATATGAAGAACTTGGGATCAAAAAAGCAACTTATATAACGGAATATCCCGATTGGATTCCCTACGACTTTCCCAATTCTCTTGGTCTCAATTCACACTTACAAAAATTTCGTGGTCAATTACAAAGATGGATCCTTTTCCATTGGGACGGGACTTTGGAAGAATGTGATTTGGTCCATCATGAACAAGAGTTTTTGACCATTCAATTTATGGAAATTGAAGATACCATCCAATCGGTGGTTGAGTTCAAACGATCCGTCTATGAGAAGTTTGTTCCTCTTTTTAAATCGGCCATTCAAAATTACATTGCAGAGAAATCAAAATCCAAGTAGGTTCTAGAAAGGAGACATTCATTGGGAAAATCAGAAGAAGCAAGAGCGAGAATTGTAATAAGGGGAATTGTACAAGGGGTCGGATTTCGTTATTACATCCTCCAAAAAGCCCAGGAAATGAGACTCAAAGGTTATACTCAAAACTTACCCAATGGAGAAGTAGAAGCCGTTATGGAGGGTGACAAACTTTTTATCGAAGATTTGTACAGAGCCATGCAACGAGGCCCTACCAAAGCAAAGGTGAAAGATCATGTCATTGAATGGAGTGATCCCAAAAACCAATTCAGAACATTTTTAATTAAAAAATAACATGAAAAAACGAAGACTTGGCAAAACAGGAATGGTGGTATCCGAAATTTGTATGGGTACCATGACTTTTGGATCATCGTGTAACGAAGATGAGGCATTTAGAATTTTGGATCGTGCTTATGATGCAGGAATCGATTTTTATGATACGGCAGAAATATACCCTGTTCCTCCCCAAAAATCTTGGGTCCACAGAACTGAAGAAATTTTTGGCAAATGGTTAAAAACAAAACCTCGGGATGGAATCATCATAGCAACCAAGGTTGCAGGACCCGGTCATGGTTGGTTTAGTCCCCCACTTCGTGAAGGAAAAACGGCTCTAGATAAATATCATATCCGTCGTGCGATCGAAGGCTCCTTACAAAGATTAGGTGTAGAGACCATAGATTTATACCAAACTCATTGGCCAGATCATGATGTAGCTTACGATGAAACCATGGAAGCCCTCAGTGAGCTAAAGGACGAAGGGAAAATTCGTTATGCTGGTTGTTCCAATGAAACATCTTTTGGGCTCATGAAAAGTCTTTGGACTTCAGAGAAACACAACCTCATTCGTTATGATTCCATTCAAAATAATTTTTCGATTCTAAATCGTCGTTTTGAAGATGAGTTAGCACAAGTTTGTCGAAAGGAAGGAATTTCCTTACTTCCCTATTCTCCTCTTGCTGGAGGAGTACTCACTGGAAAATACAATGGATCTGTTCCACCAGAAGGTTCTCGATTTGTTCGTTATATGGCTGAAGGGGAAAGACAAAAACGAATGGCCTATCGTTTCTTAAATGAAAACACATTGGCATCCACCGTAGAGCTTATGGCAATTGCCGAAAAATATGGATTGAGTTCCACAGTTCTTTCCGTTGCTTGGAGTAAACAACATGATTATGTTGCTTCTACCATCATTGGAGCCAATACTGTGGCCCAACTAGAAGAATCATTAAAAGCAACGGATGTTATTTTATCAGAAGAAATTCTAACAGAAATCAATCTTGTTTCCAAAAAGATTCAATATCCGATGGGTTAAGGTAATTAAAAACCAATGAGTTCCAATCCACATGACAATCATTTAGAAAAAAAGCCTGAAGGTAATTCGGTTCCTTTGGAGAAAAAAATATCGAAGTTCGAAAAGTTTACTTCTGGAGTTTTTCGAAAGTTTTTAATATTATTTTTAATCACTTACCTTTTTCCTGAATGTTCTAGTTTTGGTCCCAAAAATGCTCAAAGTAGTCTGATTATTGTTCACATGACAATCGTTAAAAATGAAATGATTTTGGATGAATTGATTGATCCAAGGTTTCAAAAGGTAACTCTAAAAAAAGGGGAAAAAAACTTTGAATACAATGAAAGTTCCGAACACTACTACTACTTCCAGAATTTAAAAGAAGGCCAGTATGAAATTCATGATGCAGTCCATCTATTAAACCGCGGTGCTTCTGACTTTGCATTTGGAAGTACAAAACAACCGAATAAAATCGATATCGACTTTGATCGAAAAGATATTGAAAAATCACGAGTGGATCTACAACCAGGAACTGTTGTTTTTTTAGGGAGTTTTCATGTAACCGTTGATTTTAAATTCCAAGAAGAACCAAAAATTACCATTCGTCATAGTAAATCCAATGAAGAAGAGCTAGCAGCAATGGATCATTTATATAAAAATTTTCCAAGAACAGGCTGGGGACAAAAAGCAAAAAATCGAATCAAACTTCTATCGTCTTTTGCTCAATAAAAATTCAATTGGTTTGTTCTCATTTCACTGGAAACAAACCAATTGACTTCGATTCAATTTACAATTCGTTATTTTATAATCTCTAAACTAAAGTCACTAAATCTGGATCTTGTAAATGAGGAGTATTATTCCAACTAACAGGCTCCCAGTGATCGTTCTCTCTACGAAAGATACTAAGAGAAGAATTGGTGATTGATTTCATAAACACAGGAAATTCGACCGGTGACATTTTGCAAGAAAGGCCCATCATGATGGCAATGGGTGTGCTGGACGAAACCACAAGAGTGCTCTTTACGTTTCCAGGAATTTCCTTTGGGCCAGAAGAAACTTTATCTACATATTCTTTAAAAGTATATGGTTCCACAGGATCCCAAACTCCATGAACCCAATCATCTAAAACAATTTGAATGAGTTCTTGGAAGTAGTCCCTTGTTTCCTCTTTTCCTTCTTCCCAAGCCTTCTTATAAGATTCATATAAATTAGCAAAACCAACATTCGCATGACGAATCTTAGCTGCAAGACCAAGCCACATTTTTGAATCAAATTCGTCCCAAGCGGAATTTTCTATAGGTTCGGGGATACAAAAGCGATCGTTAGTAAAACTTTCGATGATCCCTTGCGCCGTTTGTTTTTGCCTTTTGAGTGTACCAGTATACACAGAATCAAATTCGATTCTTTGGTTTTTGAAATAGTCACCAAGTAGTTTAGCTTGTTTCCAACCATGTTCCGTTAGCTGGTCGTAATTTTTTCCGAGTCTGTCTGCCTGCCCATGACGCACCAAATACAATAAAGACATTTAGGTTTGGAACCTCGGATTGGAAATGCTCAATGTTTCCTTTAGTTGATTTTTGGCGAAATTCCAAACCTTTCCTCCTGGTTTTAAATCTTCACCTATATTTTTTTCCGTTTGATCACGAATATCTTTGGCAAGGTTTTTATTCCAATCAAATAGAACGTTGTATTTTTCTTTACGACTTAAATTAGAGAACTGGTCCCGATTGTAATCTTCTTCCAATTTAGAGATTTTTAGATTTAAGTTCAAGATACGATTCCAATCAGAGTCTAATTCAGACGATTCTGTTTCTCTTGCAATCACACCTAACATATTCCAAGATACTAATGTTTTATAGGACAATAGATCATCACCTTCCAGTTTAGGAAGAAGGTCTTTCATTAAAAAATCCTGTATGGAGGAAATAAGTTCCTTTGTTTCTGGTCTATACTGCATGTTCTAATTCCTCAATGAGTCGCATTGCTTCCCATTCCATTTCTGCTGTGCGCCGACCAATGGCTGCAAGTTCAATCCCTTTGTCTTTACCAGATAAATGTCTTTCCGTTTGTTGTGCACTCCCGATGGCCCAGCGAACATTACCCATAATCTCCCAAAATGTTACCTTAAACGGATCAACTGGGATGCCGGATGTCTTTTGGTAGGCTTCGTAAAAATCTTTGCGATCTCCAAAACCACCGACTTCTTTGTTTAGGCGACCGAACCTCCAATCACGCATACACAACCAAGCGATGTCTTCATGGCGATCCCCAAAGTGGGCGAATTCATAATCTAAAATCCCTTGGAGTCCCTCGGCATTCATCATAAAATTTCCAGTTCGGAAATCTCCGTGAACCAGAACAATATCATCAACGGAAGGTGTATGGGTTTCTAACCAAAACAAACAAAGTTCGATGGCAGGGTGTGCTTCAGGAAGTTCATCTAACGATTGTCTTAGATCAGATATGGCAACTGAGATATAATTTTCTACTGTGACAAATTTTAGTTTTTGCTTTAACTCTTCATCTAAAACCAAATTTGGTTTTACAGTGTGGAGTTTGGCGAGGTTCTCAGCCAAATCAGAAACCATATTAGTTTTACGATACGAATCCAATTCCTTGTCTTTGGTGATGTAACGGCCGGTTGCTTTGCCACCAATCTTTTCCATTAAAAAAAAGGGAGCACCAATCACCTCAGGAGTTTCTTCGAGGAAAACAGGCGTCGGAGTTTTGACACCAGCTTTGTAAACAAGCTCGGCAACTTTAAACTCATCTCGTTTGGAAAGAGAAGAAAGTAAACTTCCTCCTTTGTCCGTACGCAAAACTAACGATCGTTTACCGGTTTTAGTTGCCAAGTCCAAAGCATAGTTGTCTTGGCAAGCACCTCCACTCAAATGATGGATTTGCGAGACCTTTACATTCTCCTTCCAAACGGCTGATAAATGGAGTTCTACTTTTACCTGTAATTCATTAATTTCCATGAATCCTTAAAAGTCCCATTTTTCTGATATATAGTTTCGACCAATTACCATTTTATGAACCTCAGATGGCCCATCAGCGATCCTTGCAGCCCTTGCATCGCGGTAAAATAACTCAAGTGGTAGGTCACGTGAATATCCTTTTCCTCCGCAGATTTGAATCGCCATATCGATGGTATTACACAAAGATTCACTGACTTTCCACTTTGCCATAGAGGTTTCCTGGCGTGCATCTTTTCCAGTTTTTAATAACCAAGCAGCTTTCAATGTGAGAAGGAAAGCCATTTCAATTTCAGTAGCTCTTTCGGCAAACATCCATTGGATTCCTTGGTGGTCCGCAATACGAGAGCCAAAAACTTGTCTTTCTTTCGCATAACTTCGCGCAATCGATAATGCTCGCCTTGCCATTCCTGTCCAACGCATACAATGAGTCAATCGAGCTGGACCAAGCCTTTCCTGAGAAAGCCGAAATCCTTCTCCAATACGACCGAGGATCATATCTTCTGGAACTTCTACATTTTCAAAATTGAGTTCGCAGTGTCCGCCGGGACCATGGGAGCCCATGAGGTCGATTTCTCGAACCATGGTATAACCTTTGGCATCTGTTGGTACGAGAAACATGGTAGTTTTTCGAAAACTTCCATTTACCTTTGCCATCACGATCAGATACTTAGCACCATTGGCTCCAGTGCAATACCATTTGCGACCGTTGATAATGTATTTATCCCCTTGTTTTTCCGCATTGGTTTGTAAGGTTGTCGGATCGGAACCAGCACCAGGGGCAGGTTCTGTCATAGCAAAACCAGTTCTCAAATCCCCTTTGACTAACGGATGTAAAATGAGTTCTTTTTGTTTTTCCGTTGCTGCAAGAGAAAGCAAATGCATGTTTCCTTCATCTGGAGCATCACAATTAAATATATAGGGAGCAATAGGTGAACGACCCAGTTCACTAAATACTATGCAAGTTCCGACTAAATCTAAACCCAGTCCACCTTCTGATTTAGGAAGGTGTGGAGTCCAAAAACCGGAGGCTTTTACTTTAGCGCGCGCTTGTTGGTTGATATCTTCTGGCATTCGACCTTTTTCATAATCGTAATGTTTTTCCAGAGGAATGATTTCATTTGTGATGAAGTCTTGGATGTTTTTGCGAAGTGTTTCCACTTCTTGGGGAATTTCAAAGTCCATTGATTCCCAGAATTACAAGAATCAATATGAAACGTAAATCTTTTTTTAATGAGATCGAAAAATAGGTCTTTCACGTTTTGAATTTCTTCTAATTTCAAAATGCAAATGTGGACCGGTCGCTCTACCTGTTTGTCCTACTTCTCCAATTTTTTGTCCCTTTTTTACTTTCTGACCTATGTTTGCATCAAAATCAAAAAGATGTCCGTAGCGAGTTTCATATCCTAAACTATGTTTTATAATGATTAGATTTCCATAACCACCTTGTTTACCTTTAAAAATAACTTCACCATCCATAGAGGCGAAAACGTCTGATCCTTGTTCGGCGGCCAAATCAATCCCACCATGAAAGGTATCCTTTTTCGTGAATGGATCTAATCGTTTACCGAAACCAGATGAGATTCTAGCTTCAGTCAATGGGAATTGAAATCCAAATCCGTAGAAAAATGATTTTTCAGATTTTCCCATAGATATTCCAGGTAAAAACCATTTTTCTCGTTCTGAATCATATTGTAATTTATTTGGATCGATATTATATTTATCAACTAACATTTGCTTGGTTTTTTCATCGCCTGATGTTTCTTCCGGATGAAAGGTTCCACGCATATTGGGAATTTCTAAAATCATACCTGGTGATAAATCATGAGGAGAGCTTAGCTCATTGACAGAGGAAAGAGTCTCCAAGTCCATTCCCGTCCGAGCCATAATTTTAAAGAAATTATCCTCTTTGCGAACTTTATATTGGTAGTATTTGAGGGGGATGAGTTCTTCTCTTCTTGCTCCCGATTTAGAGATTCGTAAGTTTTCTTTGATTTCAGAACGAAGATTCTTGAGAGAGGGATTGGAATATTCCAAATTCGCCAAACTAATAGGACCGGAAATGAGTGACGAGAATCCGCTGCTGCAGCATAGAAACAGGGTCCATTTCAGAAAATCGACGGTTTTAGACATAATCTTCTAATTTGAATATCGGCCATTTCCCAAAAAAACGATGACGATTCTTGCCGAAATTGAGGAACTGTAAGGCAGATGCAGAATCGTTTTTTTGAGATCTTTCGGCTCACCGCCTATTCGTTGGGTCTCGTTTATGTATGTTCCTTTTTCTATTCCGTTATATTTTTAGCGTTTGTTAACAATTCGGTGCTTGGTGATCGAATTCCCGAAGACCAGTTACTCCCCCTCTATGAAGAATATTGGGAAGGTAAAATGGACTTTGCCACCATGCTGACTGAATACGAAAAAATTGTAACACCTATCAAAGAACAATTCCAGAAAGAAATAACTGAGAATCCAAGTTTACTGTTGTCTCAGTTTTATGATAAGGTGTTTTCAGAAAAACCTCATTATCTATTGGGACATTCGATTCCGTGGTTCTTATGTTATGTGGGATTAGGATATCTACTTTATAAAAAAGTATTACAAATTCCTGTCACTAACCTTCAAGATGAACTATCTATCCCTATTTTACTGCGCGGGATAGCCAACGGATTTATCTGTTTCATTGTTGTAGTTCTCTTCGGTTTATTGTTAGAAAAATTATCCGTTCCAGTTGAATCGGGAGTTTTTGCGAAAAAACTTTATGAAGCTCTGCATGGAAATGGATATTTACTGGCCTGGGGAATTTATGTTGTCGGAATCATTACGGGAATCCTCGAAGAAATCTTTTTTAGAGGTTTTTTACTAAAAGCATTTATTGATAAAAATCTTGCCCATGAAGGTTTATTCATCGTTTCCTTACTTTTTGGTTGGCTCCATTATGGTGAAGGAACATCCATCGCCATTCCATTCATCATTTGCGGTGTAGGGATGTTCTTTGGATATATCTATATTAAAACTGGAAATATTTGGATAGCTATGGCCTGCCATGCAACATACAATTCGTTAGGTTTAATCAATGCATACCTTCAACTTCCTGGAGTCCAATCATGAAATCGGCTAAAGGGTTCCATTCATTTTTATTTTATATTTGTTTTGTTGTCTTACTTTCAACGAGTATGGCAGGTTCGCTCTTTGCTGGTGAGACAGTGGAAATTTTGGGTGGCCCAGAAGACGTTAATCTTCGTTTGGTGGCACTTCTAAACAAACTAGATCCTGATTTTTATGCAGATGATAAAACGCAAGGGTTTGTTTACAGATATAAAAACCGTTGGAAAAACCCCTATGACTTTAATATCTACGTGGGAAAAGTAGGAAAAACGTCACCCGATTCCATCATTCGTGTTGAGTCTCCAAGGAGAGGCCAAGAAAGAATGTGGAAACAAATCATGGAACAGGAATTTCTTCAAAAACCTCCCCATGAATCAGCAGTTCCATTATCAGAAAAGTACCATGTTTTGTCTCAAGGTTTGAATTTAATTTCTCCAATGGCTTCTGTTGGTTACAACTCCTGGAATTCTCCTCTATTTACTGGTCGAGACACATTTGTCAGTATGAGTATTTATCTATTATTTGATTTGATTTTGGCAGGTGGCGCATATATGTATGCCCAAGAAAACCTACCGAAAAAGAATTTATGGGACAATTTGGCCAACGTGAAAGGCCCCGGGAATGTTTGGGAATCACCAAATGCAGTCGGCGTATTTGCTGCGTTAGCTGTTTCTCGCGCTGTTCGTGCCTTTGATGCTTGGGAAGATACATCAGCGCATAACAAAACGGCACAATTTGGTTGGTCGTTTAAGTTCTAGCCCCATCACGACCAGTGAAATTTAGAATTTTGTTATGATTTGAAGAGATCCCTTGCGGCATCTGAGGCACTGGATCTTTCAAAATCTTCTCTCTCAATTAAGGTTAAATCCAAACCTTCTTTATCGATTCGGCTTAGAATCTTGGCAATATCTGCCACCTTACTCAATTTAGTTGCTAAATATTTGAAAGTGACTCCGCAATCGGGACATTTTTTATCCTTTAGATAGTTAAGTCCTAGTTTTTTACAATTTCCACAAGTTCCATAAAGATCATCGATATAGAGTAGTTGTTTTTTTACATCCTCCACATTGAGTTGTCGCCAAACTCTAACAAATTTAGTATTCTTTCCGGATGTATCTGAAGTCATAGGCAATAGGAAGTATCGTTTATGAATCTTGTCAAGAAGCAATCCTCTGCGGTTTTAATCCTGTTGATTTGCCTTTCCGGTTTTTTAGCTGTTGCCATCGGAGCTTTCGGTGCCCATGGACTAAAAAAAATTGTGAGCCCTGAACTCATGGTAATTTTTGAAACGGGAAACCGATATCATTTTTATCACACACTGTCAGCATTAGCAGCATTTCTATTATTACAACAATCGCTAGTTCTAGAATCTCCAAACAAAAGCAAAACATATTTAAAAGTAGCAACTTGGATGTTCCTTTTAGGAATTCTAATTTTTTCTTTTAGTTTGTATGCCCTAGCCATTACGGGAATTCGAATTCTTGGAGCCATCACTCCCATAGGCGGAGTGAGTTTTTTAATTGGCTGGATTAGTTTGGGTGTTGGGTCCTTTTATCTCTTTGTTCCAAAGAAATAATGCCCTTGTTTACTAATTAAATTTCTGGAAATTAATCCGTCGGCGATGAGTAACAACCCTTCGGCGGCGGCTTTTTTAGCCTCTTCCGGGCTATCTTTTTGTAATGCCATTAGTTCATGTACATACTTTCTCTTTTGTACATCCAAAACTCCGAGCATAGAACCTGCAATTTTTTCATCCATTTGCATAAACGCCAAAGCAAGTGTTTGAGGAGGTGTTTCAATACATAAATAGTACAATGCAAGATTATCAAAGTATGATAATTGGCTTAGTTTTTCAAGTGCGGGCTCTGATCCTGACATATATTTCCTTTAAAATTTAATCATCTAAAAACAGTTATTTAGATACTTCTTTGATTTTTCCATTCAAATAGGAAATCAAATGTTTGGCATTGGGGGATTCACCCGTAGTTTGTTTCATCAAAGTATCTACATCATAAATTTTGCCTTTCGAATGGATATTTTTTCGTAACCAACCCAAAAGGTCAGAGAAATCACCATTCGCAGAAAACTTGTTATGCGAATCAGGAAACTCTTCTGTAAATTTTTTAAAAAATTGTGAACTAAAAATATTTCCGAGAGTATAAGTCGGGAAATAACCAAACGCTCCCATCGACCAATGGATGTCTTGTAATACACCTTCTGAATCATTATCAATTTTGAGGCCAAAACTTTCCTTCATCTTTGTATTCCAAATCTCTGGTAAATCCTTTACTTGAATTTTTCCATTGATGAGATCTCTTTCAATTTCAAATCGTAGAATGATATGAAGGTTGTAAGTGACTTGGTCAGCTTCGACTCTCACTTTTGTTTTTTCTGTACTATTGATGTATTGGTAAAGTTCTTGGAAGGGAAGTTCTTTCTCTGTTAATCCGAAATCAGAAAGTAAAATGGGATAAACAAACTCCCAGAATGGTAAGGAACGCCCTACTTGGTTTTCCCACAATCGACTTTGGGATTCATGGATTCCTAAACTTAAAAATTCCGTAATGGGTGTTGGCCAATCGGGCATTGCCGAAAGTCCAGATTCATATAGAGAGTGACCGGTTTCGTGTAACACACCAAAGATGGAAGAGAGTGGATCGGCTTCAGAGTATCTCGTTGTGATTCGTTTGTCTCCCTGTCCCAAACTTGTAGAAAATGGATGATTGCTTGTATCCAATCTAGATTCTTTTGTTGTGAGTCCCAGGAGCGCAGGCAATCGATTACAAAATTTGGTTTGTTTCTCTACAGAAATAGGCCTTGGAAACGGATTTTTGAATTTAGGGGCGGTGGCAACAATGGGAACCAAAGATTCTTTCAAATCAGAAAACAAAATTTGAATTTGGTTTGCTTTAGCACCTTTTTCATAACTATCGAGTAATGCATCATAAGGCTCTGTCGTATAACCAAAGTAATTTGCTTGTTTTTTAGAGAGTTGGACAAGTTCTTCTAAACGTTTGGCAAAGGATTGGAAGTTTTTTGCTTTTTTTGCTTCTGCCCATTCTGCGTGAGCCAGGTTCGTTACCTTAGCAAATTCCGAAACAAATTCAGAAGGTAATTTGTCTGCTTTCTCTTTTTCTTCCATAAGGACTTCCAATTCGCGATTCCATAGAGATCGTTCTGATTCGGGAAGCTCGCTTATGGATTGTTTTGCCGATTGGATTTGGTTTAAGAAAGATTTGTCTGTCATCCAGTCGTGGGTGAGTTCTGCTACGGCCGCAATCTGCGCCGATCGGTATTCACGACCCTCTTCTGGCATCATTACTTCAGAATCCCAATGGAGGACGGAGGCAACGTCTTGGAAAAGTTTAATTTTACGATATTGTTTTCGGTAATTTTCGAGTGCTTGGGGCAGAGCCATAGTCTCATTTTCTCCCTACCACACTTTCTGGAACCAAAAATCATTGACCCGTTACCCCCAGCCAAAACTATGTATTTACTGTCGCGGGTGTGGTGTAACGGTAGCACAGCAGCCTTCCAAGCTTCTGGCGAGGGTTCGAGCCCCTTCGCCCGCATGACAATCTTTTCAAAAACCAATCAACATTCAAGATCCAGTTGGCTCGAACAGTGGTGCGACCTGAAATAGGAGTGACCCATAGGGAACGACTATTTCAGAAAGAAAGCCACGATGGCTTTCGACGAGCAACGCCGTGCCTCGGAGCGTTGTGAGGACAGGATGTCCGAACAGAGGAGAGGGCGAGCCCCTTCGCCCGCAAAAGACAGACTCCAAACTTTTCCCAAAATCCAATTTTAATCTAAGAATCAATCCGAAGGGTGCGAGCTGGACCAGGAGTGACCCATAGGGAACGACTGTTACAGCAAACAGCCACAATGGCTTTCGACTTAGCAACACCGTGCCTCGGAGCACCGAAAGGACAGGATGTCCGAACAGAGGAGAGGGCTAGTCCCTTCGCCCGTGCGGTACAGAATTGGATATTCGTATCCCCGCCCGATTTGAGGGTGGGGAACTAGACCCGCCTCCCAATGGTTTCTAAATACCACAATCTTCCCGATCAGAATATTCCTTTTCGAAATCTTAAAAAATTTAGTTCCAAAAAGTTCATATTTCTCTTAGTTCTCGGTTGAATCAGCTTCTGTTTGGATGGAGATCCTCTTTGCGCCACCGATCGTAGTGGAAATCCTTTCCCGAAGGGAAAGATTGGAACGGAGAGCGGGATCGCCTCACATATATTATCCGACTAATGAATAGATTGCGAGGCGCCCAAATTTTTCAACTAAAGATTGTTAGGATAAGGCATTGTGACGAATCCTTTGAAGCCGTCCTGATACACGGCCAGATACAATTTTTCCTTTCCTGGAACAACGACAATGATATAAGAGAATAAACTACCATCATGTAGAGAGTAATATATCAACTTAGATCCATTAGGTGAAAGTGCAAGGATTCCTGTTTTTTTAGAAACAGGTTGGAGGCTTTCTGGTATATAGAGGGCAAGGCGTTTCCAAAATGGATGTTTGTGTAACCAAGTAACCAGTTTGGATCTTGCTACTGGGATAGCGATCCAAATGCGACCGGCAGCATCCCTATCCATACCATCGGGAAACCCAGGAAGCCCTTCGATCACAATCTCATCTTTTCCTTCTTTATCTCCCGTTAGGTGTAATCGAATAAGGCGGGATTTTGATAATTCATTGAGAAGGATGGATGATTCTGTTTCTCCCTGCGTATATTCCAAAAGAATTCCATCTAAATATGTGTATTTGTGCGCTATTAGGCTTGCTGTATTATCTTTTAAATCATATTTCCAAAGATGACCATTACGTCCTAATGTCAGTACTTCCTGTTTTGATTGGGAACTCACTCCAAGAATTGAGTTTGGATGATCGTATGGTTCTGTAAAATAAATTCGTTCACCATCCTTACTAATTGCCAAGTCATCTGCCTTTTCCACATTGCGACTGTTAGTATTATTAAGTTCGGAGAGTGGGATTTTTATTTCTTTGTTCTTTGGAAAAAAAATACCAATCTGGTTGTCTGACGGTTCTTTAGTTTTATCTACAATAGGAACACGAGTTCCGATCTTACGTAATTGTTTTGTTGAAATGGTTAATTCATAAATCCCAGGCCCATCAACAAGGTCTGTAGTATGTTGTTTTCCCCGTGCTAAACACATAAAGATGATGTCGCTATTTTTAGGATGAAAGACCATTCCTCCAGGCAAAAGCGGAGTTTTTACAAATGGTTCTGCTTTATTGCTGCTTAGATCTACTTTCCAAATCCAACCATCAATCGAAGCTACGAAGGCTCTTCCCAAATCTTCTTGCAGAAGGATCTCATCTTGAGCAGGTAAAACAGATCCACTGATAGTTACATTTTGTTTGATAGGATCTCCATCCGATTTTACAGACTCAAATGAAGGATTGTAAGGAAGGTCTACCGGCTCTTTGATTTGGTTTTTGAAATATTCTTCCGGTGTTCGACAAGAAATTAAAATCAAAATTAGACTAATGGCTGGAAGTGAAAAAAATTTCTTATGAGCCTGGAACGTTTTTTGGATGAGGTTTATTTTCATTGAATCATTCACCTAATTTAAGACTAACGATTGGTATTGAATATAACCCTCGAGATGAAGTATCAAAAGAAGGAAAATACACAGAATCTAAGTTTGGAACGGCAACAGAAATGTCTTTAATTTTAGATCCATCATGCATCGAGTAGTAAATGGCTTTTTTTCCAGAGGAATCGAGAACAAGAATTCCTGTTTTTTTTGCAATCGGAAGGATTCGTTGTGGAAGGGATAAAAGAAATGGTTTGAGCCATGGATTGTTATGGATGAAGTTCACAAGACCAGAACGTGGTTTGATGATACCAACCCAAATCCTTCCTTTAGGATCCTTTTCCAATCCATCGGCAAGACCAGGAAGGTTTTCAAATAAAACCTCTGATGTGCCTTCTTTTTTTCCGCTGATGTTTGCTTTGATGATTCTAAACTTTGTAGTCTCGGTGATAATTACTGATTCTTCTTTAGATTGGGAATGGTCCGCTATGATGATTCCATCCACAAAAGTAAATCCACTCATGACAAGAGAGATTGTATTTTGTTTTCTATCAAACATCCAAAGTTTGCCATGAGGGTAGAGTCCAATCGCCTCTGGTACAGCACCACTTCCCATAGCTGCATCAGACCTTTCAAATGGTTCGGAGATATAGATTCTATTTCCATCTTCGGAAACAGCAAGATCATTACATAAAGAAAAGGCTCTAGAATTTGTTTCGTTAAGACTTTTTAAAGCAAAGTTAGGTCGTTTGGATTCAGGATATACAGTTTCAAAGTCGGAATTTTCTGTTTTAGGTAATGTTAATACTAGAGGAATAATTGATTTTGATTTGATGTTTACTTCATACAAGCCAACTTTTTGTGTATCGTCATAAGTTACGCCTCCCAGTCTAGAAGCACAAACTAATATGGATTCATTCTTTTTGTTTGCAAATTGTAATCCGGCAGGATTTACCGGAGGTTTTACCCAAGCAGTTGCTGAATTTGATTTCAAATCCAATTTCCAGATCCAACCATCCATTCCAGAAGCAAATCCAATTTGATTTTTGTTGTCAAAGATGAGATCGTCGTGACCAGGTAACTCCTGTATATTGACAGTTAGATTGGTTAAAAATGGATCTGGTTTACTTGCTTCGAGAATAGAATCCGGAACTTTACCCAGTTTGTAAGCCTTTCCAATTTTAATATTACCAGTACTACAACTAACTGAGAATAAAGAGATTAAAACTATATATTGATATTTTTTAGTTTTCATTTTGATTCCTTGGTCATTTTATACTTTCTTACATGGGGAACATCATCGTCTAACCAGTAAGCTTTGTTTTCCTCCACTACCAAGATCTCTTCGAACTTAAATCCAGTTTTTCCTTTACCTAAATGCGGTTCGATCGCCCACAATCCAACTTTATTCCCTTCATGATCTGGAGTTAATAATTCAGGCAAAACTTTGTGGGATAAAAATTCATAAGAACCCTGCAAACTGAACCAACTGGCAAAGCTTATTGGTAATAAGGGAAAGGAAATGTTTGGAAGATTTACCTTATACACTCGGTGTCCAAGAACGGCAAAGGGATACAATGCGTGTACATTGTCGAAGCCAGATTTTTTTGCTTCCGAATCAATTTTCCACCAAATCTCTGATGAAGTCATCGCAGAACTAAAATATTTAGGAATTTCTTCTCGAAGATGTAATAGGTATTCCATTCCTTTATCGAGTTCGGAGTTTTTGATTAAAGAGGAAGAATAACCAATATCACCTATGTAACCATCTACAACGGGAGATACATCTAATATAAATGATTCTTCTTCGATTAACTGTTTTTTACCAGGATGGAATTGAGTGAAACGTTTGTATCCATCAAACCTTGCATGTTCACCAAACCAAGCAAATGGTCTATGTAGAAACACTTTCACACCATGATCACGTAAATACTCATCCATACGTTTGGCAGTTTGTTTTTCTGTCCAACCAGGTTTCATTTCCTTTTCAATGGTCGTAACACAATCATATGCCAGTCTTTGTGCTTTTAAAAAACCTGATTTCTCTTCGAGAGTGGGAATTTTGATCGATTCAGATTTGAATTTTGAAAACTTCGAGGATAATTTAGATAACAATCCTCTTTCTTGTGTTAAGGGCATAGGTTTCTCTTTTCCTTGGTAGAGAAAGAGAATAACAAATTATAATCATCCGTGCTTGAATGATTCCGGTATTTTTACGATTTATTAATGGTTTTCATCAGAATCACAGAACCGGACTTCTGCTGTTTTGAGATGACCGAAAAATAAAGATGGTATAAATCCAAAGTTTTCTTTAAAAGTTCTGGAAAAATGAGCCGAATCAGAAAAACCCGCGGCATGAGCTGCATCTGTAAGATTATTACCTGCCTTCAATTCTTTTACTGCACGCAGAATTCGAACCCATAACAAATACCTTCGCAGCGGAATTCCAAGATTTTCTTTAAATAGGCGAATCAATCGATCTTCTGAAATAGAAAAATCTTTGCCAATTTCTTTCATTCGAATGCTATTCGGAACTTCCATTCGGATTCTTTTTGCAATCTTTTGAATTCTTGGATCTATGATAGTTTTTAATGTATCGAAGGGATATACTGTGCGTAGTAAATTTAATTGTAATTGGGTTGCTTCTTCATCACTTAGATCGCCGTAATACAATGACCAAAGAGTATCAATTAAAGGTAAAAAATTTTGAATGTCTAATCTTTTCACTTCACCAGAAGAAATAGAATTAGATATGGATCCAAACTCATAAGTTTCCGGGTCAATGAGTAGAGCTACCATTTCCACCCCAGGCGAAATAGTTCTATGATATGTATTGGGACCTACTAAAGCAACTCTGTAATCTTCTTTGCCTAAGTCAGTTTCGATGGTGATATTTTTTTCTAAGGAAATGGCAAGTGTTGCAGCATAATGCGAGTGAAAATCTGTCTGCATACTGTTAGTTGCAAACATCACTCGACTATTCCATAAATAAAGGATACTTTTTGTTTCAAACTCCATCTATCTTCCTTTCTCTGAAATATAGAACAGATGAACAGTTAAAATAGAAAATAATAACACCGAAGAATTAAGAACTCTTCATCCATGATTTGGCTTAGATTTCTTTTTTGGGGCTGGAGATTTTTTTTTTTGAATCTTTTTCTTTGGTTTTTTTAAATTTTCGTTAACTCGAAACTTCACAATTTTTTTGATTAAATCATAGGGGATTGGTTCATTTAAAGGAAATTGAATGGAACCCTTACCAAATTTATATTTTGAAATCTCTTTTTGGAACGCAAGGTTTCCAGAAGGAAGCGCATAAAACCCTATATGTTTTGCATATGCAGCAAAATGTACTAAATTTCCATTTAACACAAATGTTGGCATCGCATAACTAATGGCTTCCGTTGCCTCTGGAACTTCCTTTTGGATTGTACTTCGAATCTTTTGAAGGATCTGTTGTACTTCTTTAGGATAGTTATCTATATATTCATCGATTGATTTCGCAATTTTAGATTTCATAGCTAAATATCTTTTATACCTTGGTTTTTTTCCAATTTCCTTTCGTGAATAACCAGAGAGTAAAAACACCGACAGAAGATTCGGAAATCATAATCGCCCAAAAAACTCCCGTTGGTCCATAAGCCAAGTGTTTGCCCAAAATATAAGCGAGAGGAATTTGGATTAACCAGAAGAAGACTACATTGATTTTTGTTGGTGTGATTGTATCACCAGCACCGTTAAATGCCTGTCCTGCGGCCATCCACCAAGCGTAAATGAAATAGGAAAAAGATACAATTTGTAACCATTTTCCACCGATTTTAATGACTTCCGGATCTTCTGTGAAAATTGAAATTAGATTTTCGCTCCAGAAGAAATAGATGATAGAAACAAGAATCAAATAACCCATGTTATAGAATCCAGTGAACCATACAGATTGTTCTGCTCGTTCGGGTTTTCCAGCTCCTAAGTTTTGACCGACTAAGGTTGCCACGGCATTAGACATACCCCAAGAAGGCATCAAGGTAAACATCATAGTTCTAAGTGCGATGGTGGCTCCGGCAACCGTTTGGCTTCCGAATTCGGAAAGGATTCTCATAATAAAAATCCAAGAAGTCATACCAACTAGCATCTGACCAATTCCACCAAGTGAAGTTTTTAAAATGCCACGAATGGTTTCCCATTCTACTTTCAGATGGGTTTTGAGGATTTTAATATGTTTGCCACCTTGAAATAATAACCATAACTGAAATAAAACTCCTATTCCTCGACCAAGGTTTGTTGCAATGGCCGCACCTGTAATTCCAAAAGCAGGAATAGGTCCCCATCCAAAGATAAAAATGGGATCTAAAATAATATTCAATCCATTTGAAACCCAAAGGACTTTCATGGATATTGCTGCATCACCCGCACCACGAAAGACCGCATTGATTAGAAAAAGTAGAATGATTACGATGTTTCCACCTAACATCCATTGCATATAGTGATAACCTTCTGTTAGCACCCATTCATCTCCACCCATGAGAGTGAGAAGCTCTTTCGAAAAGAATATTCCTGCGATAGCAAAAGGAATTGATGCGAGGATAGCAATCCAAATGGACTGGATTGCTGCAACACCTGCTTTATCTTTTTCTTTTTCCCCGATCCTTCTCGCAACAATGGCTGTGACAGAAAAAGATAGACCCATCGCTACAGAATATAAAAGAAATAAATAAGTTTCTGTTAGACCCACTGTTGCAATGGCAGAAGCTCCCAAGGCACCAACAAAATAAATATCCACAACCGCAAATACTGATTCTAATACAAGTTCCAAAACCATCGGAACAGATAATAGAAACACTGCTTTTCTAATGCTAACTTCGGTATAATCTTCTTCAGAACCAGCAAGAGCTTTCTTTAAATCATTCCATAAGCTAGCACTTGTCATTTGGATTTTTCCGTAGATACATAGAGTTTACCACCTATATAAGCAATCAGTGGGGTGAGTATGACTAAAGACCAAGAATACCACCACGGACCTAAATGTCCCGCCAGGATGACCCCAGTAATTCCCAATACCAAACCTATTCCACCCAAAATATATGCATGTTTCATTGGATTTTGAGGCGCTAATCTTGCTGTTAAATAACATCCCAATATGCTGAAAATGATTCTATAACCTAACACAAACAAAACTATTGGTGTTGCCACAAACATATGGTCATAAGGGAGAATATTCAATACTTTGAGTATTGTATCAAATAAGATGGATAGAATTACGTTGGAAATTAATCCAACGAAGATGGCAATGATGCTTTTTAACATGTTTATTAATTTCCTTTGGCTGCTTTCTCTAGATCAGCTATAATGATTTTTCTTTAAACTATAGAAATGGTTTAATTTTATGTAGATTCATTTTGGTGCTCCAAATATTGATTGAGTTTCGAAAGTGTTTGTTGGCCACTTTCAATGGCTCCAAAGCCAATCACCGCATTTCGAACGTTTGTATCAGGAAAAGTCAGTTGCATTTTAATTAATGTTTGGTTCTTATCGAGGGCAATTAGATATACGTTCACTAAAAAATCATCATTTTTATTTTCTTCTCCGGATCCATGTAGATATTCTAAGTAATCAAATTTTCTAATTTCTTTATATTTGATCGTGTTTGGCCAAACTTTTCCATCTGGTCCAAGCATAGTAAAAATCCATTTCCCACCTACTTTAAAATCCATAGTTTGGGTTGTCGTTTTAAATCCACTCGGACCCCACCAGGTATCAATTGTTAGTGGGTTTGAAAGTGCATTAAAAACTAACTCTTGAGGATGATTTAATTTCTTTTCTAAGCTGATTTGATTCGGATTAGGTAATGCGTTTGTTTCTAACTTTTCAAAACTGTCTGACCAACCTTCTTTCATACCTGAACTTGCAAATCCGTCCCGAATTTGATTGCTCGCAAATTCAGTAAAGAGAGTCACTTTTGTTTTTCCCTCTGCCTCTTCGAAGAGAACTCTTAATTTTGAATTTAAAATATCTCGATCGCCAGTGACTCCTGCCATTTTTTGAACATCCCTTACCCATTCATCAGGATGTTCATCAACTAAATCACTAATCACAAAACTTTGGAATGGAGTGATTTCTAAAAACTTTCCTTTGACTGGATAATCCACTCCTTCAGGGGATCTCATCACAATTCGATAAGATCCACCGACTTTGAAATCAAATTCGACTGTTGGGTTTGTAAATCCTTTAGGTCCCCACCATTTTTCTATATGTACAGGGTTTGTCCAAACTTCCCAAACAAGTTGGACAGGAGCATCAAACAAACGTTCAATGCGAACAATTTTCTCTTCTAATGTTAGAACTACATCTGATTTAAACATATTAATTTTTTCCTTTTGATTTTTGTAACTCTAGTAAGTATGCATCCAAACGATCCAATCGCTCTTCCCATAACCGTTTGTATTGTTCCAACCATTGGTTGGCTTCTTGCAGTGCCTCTACCTTTAAACGACAGGGCCGAAATTGTGCTGTTTTGCCTTTTTCGATGAGCCCAGCCTTTTCCAAAACTTTTAGGTGTTTGGAAATTCCAGGAAGGCTCATCTCAAACGGTTCGGCCAATTGGAGGACGGTTGCTTCCCCAGAAACTAGTTGCATCAAGATCTGCCGGCGTGTTGGATCTGCCAAGGCCTGGAATGTAGCATTTAGCGTTTCTTCAGGGTCCTTTAATTTAACCATATAGATAATTAACCATTTGGTTAAATTAAAGGACCCTCCATTTACTGTCAAGGGGATTTGGGGTGGTTTAATGGGTTAACGTCGGTACAGGTTGGATATTAATATCCCCGCCCGATTAGGGAGGGGAACTAGACCCGCCACCCAATGCCTTCCTTCTATCACAATCTCCAAATTTCAGAAACCCAAATCGCAAAAATCGGCAATTTATTTCTGATAAGTTCATATTTTAATGTGATATTACCTGCCCAAATTTGGAGGAATTTGTTCAGATAAAAAAGTTAGATTTTTATAGGATACTATTGAGTTTTAGGAAATCGAAAGATCCCAGCCAACATTTGTTAGATGGGATCAAAAAGGAGATTCGTATATTGTTGGACTAGAATTTAGTTATTAGGAGGCTCTTCCTATCTTTGTGGCCTCCACTACTTCTACCAATTTCCCTGTTTTCACATCGTAATAATATCCATAGACAGGAATGTCTTTAGGGATCAGGGGGTGGTTTCGAATTCTTTTCACATCATCGATTACACTTTGTTCCAAATTTTCGAAGGTTAAAAAGGGAATGAACTTAGCTTCCTCCGAACCACCAGACTCTTCTAAGTTGCGCCATCCATTGGAATCGATGGTAGCTGTTTTTAAACTTTTGGAAAGCAGGTTACGGATGATCGGGTCTGTAAACAATTGCATCCCACAATCCGAGTGGTGGATGACAAAAAATTCTTTAGTACCGAGAAGTTTATAAGAAATTACCAGGGATCGAATGGCGTCATCACTAGCACGCCCCCCAGCGTTGCGGATGACATGGGTATCACCTTCCGCAAGGCCTGCATACTTGGCAGGATCCAATCTTGCATCCATACAGGTAAGGATGGTAAAACTTCTCGCAGGAGGAAGTGCCAATTCCCCTTTTTTTCCAAATTCTGATACGTACTTTTCGTTCGCACCGAGGACTTCTTTATGAACTTTGCTTGTTTCTTGTTGTATGAGTGTGTTTGACATAGTGGAAATTTAGTCCAATATAGCGGAATGCACAAGAAGAGTATTTTCTTAAGAAAGATTTCCCAGCTAAATCTGCTCATTGCATTTAACAAATGGGCAAGGGATTGGAGGTTCTTTTTAGGATGAGATTGCTGCGCCAGGGATACGGAAGGCTTGGTCACCTGCCATCGTTAGATGGAAGGTGACGGGAGCGAATGCGGACCCTGAAGTAGCCCGGTCAAGGCCACTAAAGAATCCTTAGTTTAATAGAGTTTGAGGCGCTAAAGAACTTAAAAAAGAAAAGCACCTTTTTTGTTAATCGTTGTTAGCCTGCAAAAGAATAGTCACTGTAACCTTTTTCACCAGGTGTATAAAGAGTTGTCTGATCAAAAGAAGCTAAAGGGATATTTTTTTGGAATCTTGTGACAAGGTCAGGATTGGCAAGGAAAGGTTTTCCAAAAGCGATAAGGTCAGCAAGTCCAGAAGAGAGATCTTTTTCTGCACGTTCGACGTCATAACCGCCACTTAAAATAAGAGTTCCTTTAAAGGCCTTTCGAATGTTTTGAACCGTTTCTGGTTCAACAGTCGGTGCACCCATGGATGAATGGTCAACTAAATGAATGTATACAATTCCAATTTGATTTAACTTTTCAGCTAACAACGAATACTCTTCATGTGTTTCTGGAAATGGAAAAAGATCATTGAATGCTCCATAGGGAGACAAACGAATTGCTGTTTTTTCTTTTCCGATCGCTACACTCACAGCTTCCGCTACTTCTACAACGAATCGAATTCGATTCTCAATGGAACCGCCGTATTCGTCTGTTCTTTGGTTTGAGGAGGGATGTAAAAATTGTTCGAGTAAATATCCGTTCGCTGCATGTAATTCAACACCATCAAAACCTGCTTGGATTGCATTTTTAGATGCAGTTACAAATTCTTCTAATGTAGATTTTAATTCTGCTTTGGTCATCTCCTGTGGTGTGGGATGGTCTTTCATTCCGTCTGTATCTGTCCACATTTGTCCTTTGGCAAGAATCGCAGAAGGTCCAAGAACTTTTGCTCCTTTCGGTAAATTCAGCTCATGTCCAATTCGACCTGTATGCATCAGTTGAACAAAAATTTTACTTCCCTTGGCATGGACTTTATCGGTTACTTTTTTCCAAGCTTTGGTTTGTTCTTCTGAGAAAATTCCAGGAATTCTCGCATAACCAAGACCATTCGGAGAAGGTGAGGTTCCTTCTGTGATGATGAGTCCTGCTTCTGCTCTTTGCTCATAATATGTGGCAACTAAGTCACCAGGTACGTTTCCAAGGGAACGGGAACGGGTCATGGGGGCCATCACCACTTTATTTTTTAAGGAAAGGTTTCCTAACTTCGCTTCTGAAAATAATGATTTCACAAGGTTCTCCAATTTTATTTACTATTAGAAAATAGACTATAACTTGAACGATTTGATGTTATAATTATTTAATATTAAACTAATTTCCAAAAAAAAATCAAAAATCGATGCCAAGGATGGTTAAGTCGTCCTGGCGATCCTGACCATTTAGAAAATTTTGTAGTGTTTTTAGGAGATGGTCTTCGACTTCCGAAAGGGTCAAATGGCGAGTGGATTGGAAAAGGTGGTAGAGGGATTCCTCCCCAAACTCCTCATCTTTAGAATTAAAAGCTTCAAACACTCCGTCGGTAAACACAAAAAGCCGATCTTTTGACCCAAAGGATAGTTCCGATTGTTCATAATGGATTTGTTTTTTTAGTCCGATCATCCTTCCTGTTTTTGTTAACAAAGAGAGTTGGCCATTCTGTAAAAGCACTGCTGCCGGATGGCCAGCAGAGGCAAACTGAATCTTTTTTTCGAATAGATCAATATCTAAAATCAATGCCGTTAAGAGACTATTGAGTGAGACAAAGTTATCCATAAACTCTTCATTAAAAATTTCCATCACCTTCGACGGAGCTAATTCAAAGTTTTTAATGTTATCATACAAACCTTTGATTGCCATGGTAATCATCGCTGCATGCACTCCATGACCTGTGGCATCTGCAATGAGAATTCTATATTTGGATTCGTTCAATTGGCAAATGTCAAAAAAATCTCCACCGACTTCCGATACAGGAAGATAACGATACACAAGATTTAATTCATTGATCAGTTTTGGATCAGTAACGAGAGAATTCTCTTGGATTTTTTTTGCTACAAAGAGATCTCGTCTCATGGCACTAAGTGTACGATTTAGAGTTTGGGTACGTTCTTTGACTTTTTCTTCTAACTCGAAATTAGATTTTTCTAAATTTAGTTTGACTAGTGTTTCCGCAGTTTCTTTTTCTTTGATAATGGTGTTGTAACGATCTGCAAGAGCAAAAGCAAGTAACATCATTTCAGCGGTTGAACCATATTGTGGCCCATCAATAGTAAAGGAATTGGTTGGAAGGAGTCCTAACGCCCTCATTGTAGAAACAATCAGTGCTAAAAATAAAAATGCGAATGCTAATAGAAAAAAATAAGCAATTCTTTCTTTTTTCAAAGAACATATAGTACCCACAAACAAAATCCAAAAGGCCGTGAAGGCATGGCTAAGAACTATAATTTTAATAAACGATTCAAAAGAAAAAATATATAAAATTGGTAAAATGATCTGTAAGAGAATTATAACGACACTCATTCGATCTAATTTTGGAATTAAATTTTTAGTGTTTAATAAACTTCTCATAAATACTAAAAAGAGAATCAAAACTATGGAGATAAATAAATTCACCGAATATTGATCCATCCAAGGTGAGTTCTGCCATAGATATTCCGAAGCAATTCCATTATGCGAAGCAATGGTAAATGCTGTGCTGGAAACGACTAAAACATAAAGAAAATAATTACTATCCTTCAGTATAAAAAATACGAACAAGTTAAAAAGAATCATGGCAAAAGCAATTCCAAAGTATAAGGCTTGAATGACATGGTCATTGATCTCATGACGGTCATATAAATCTCGATTCCATAATTGGATGGGTAGGTTGATTGAGTTCGGTGATTTTACCTTCAAATAAACCGTAGCATTTGTGTTTTCTGGAAACGAAATCGGAAATACAAAAAACCTACTTTGGTAAGGGCGTTCTACCATGGGGACAGAGTATCCTGATGGAATTTTTTTAATCTCTTTTGGATTTTGAAAGTATAAATCCAGTGTTTGTAATCGCGGGTAAGAAATGACAATCGCGATTTCTTTTGGAGTTTGGTTTGTATTTTTTAATTGGACTTTCAACCAATAAGTTGATTTTGAATAGGAAAAATTAAAAGCCTCCTCTGAGGAAGGAACGTTTATAAATTTTGATTCATAGGCGAGGGAACGAATGGAATCAAAATCCAAATGATTTGTTGGATCTTCCAAAACTAACATAGATTTAGCGAGATAAACAGGGGCTTTATCACTCTTTTGGATATCAATGGATAGGTCTTCGGCAGAAATTCCAAAAACACTCAAAAACAGAAAAAATGAAAGATACAACCACCTTTTAAAAAACAAGCTCATCTGGAATCATCCGCAGAAAATAAATATAGGGAAAACATTTGATTGTTCTTTGCGAATACACAAATCCCATCAAAACTCACCGACAATCCTTGGGGGCCGGGAAGTAATTTCTCTGTGATTACATCTCCTTTCGGGGAAAATAAAAGAAGTTTTGTCTCTTCACCATCACTATAGTCATCATGAAAGCTGAGAATGATGATTGTATGTTTTCCATCAAACGTAAAGACAGATAACACCTCTGATTGGATTTGTTTTTCTAACAAAAGATTTCCCGAAAAATCAATCATGTAAATGCCGGAAAAATCATTTGTAATGATGATGCGATCTTCTGTGACAAGGACTGGTGTTTTTGTCGTTCCAAAGGAATGAGGGCCGATGGTATCTGTGGTGCTGAAAGGAAATTCTTTAATGGTTCTCAACTGAGAATCCAAAAGAAGCGATCCATCTAAAGAAAATGGCAAATAAACTCCACCAGGAAATTCAACAGGAGGAGACGCCAACTCTCGAACCAAAGAAATTCCAGAATCATGAGTTTGTTTGAATTCTTTTTTCTCTCCTGTATTGGCCGATTCGACAATGGCGTAGTAAAAGTAAAATTGGAACTGTGAATCAATGAACACAGGATGGTATGGGGATAAGTATTGAAAAATAATTTCATCTGAAGAATTGATTCCCAAAATTCCTTTTAATGTATGGAAGAGAAGATTTCCTGATTCAGTTTCAAAAGCCTTACCTGAAAAAATTTCAAATTTTGGTAATGAAATGTTTCGGATTAATTTTCCCGATTTCAAATCATAAACTTGGATTTGGAATTGGTGGGGCAGATACAATGTATCGCCTAATATCGTAAATCCAAAGTTATGCGAAATTCTATTTTCAGAGACATCACGTTCTTCTGTAGAAAGGATTTCATAACACTTAAAAGCAAGTGGTATAGATATAATGAGTTTGCCGGAAATATCATAAATACAAAGTGTATCGGGTCTGTTTAGTTTTGAAAAGTATTCAGATCCTTTTTGAAAACCTTGGTAAAAACAAAGATAACCCGATTGGTAAAAAAGAATGGGAATAGGTAAACCTTCCAAAAACGGCTTACCTATTGGGCCTTTCCAAAGGATTTTCTTTTCGGTTAAATCATAACCCTGTATAAAGTACTTTTCTTCTAGAGAGGTAATCAAAGCCAATTGGTCTTTTGCTATAAATTCAGATACAATGACGGTTTCATTTTCTTCTAAAGAAAAGAGGTGGCCTGCGGAAGTGGGGAATCCTTTTTTTTGGATTTCTTGAAATTCGTTCGGATATTCTTTTTGAAACCATTGTAGAAGCCATCTCTTAACCGTAGAGGGCAAATCGGAATCTCTTCGGAGGTATAAAGTTTTTAATGCTTCTCTTTCTTTTTGGGATATGATTTCTAAAATCTCTTCAAAGAACGAATAAGGAAATACAGAATTTTTATGATTGATGAGTCCCGATACAGAAGGGTTCCGAATCAATTCTGAACGCTGATCATCAATTCGCTCGGCAGTTTGTTCGTAAAACTCTGGATAGGTGGACCTGGGATCACCTGTTCCTCGGGTTTTGATCCACCAAAGGCTATGGCAATCCTTACATTCATAGATTTCTTGAAATGGATTCAGGGAGTTCCCTACGATGTCATCAATCGGAAAAGAGTGGGTTTGTCTTTCATCCCGCACTGGCTCTAATCGGGAAAAACGGGAAGATCCTTTCTGGCAAAATAAACAAGACATATAGTTTCAGGGAGTCTAGGTCTATCTAGGAAAACTCCGCAAGTCAAGTCAGTTTCTAGCCAAACGAAATAAACGCATCCCAACACTTAGTTCTTGGCATTTTATTTCCAAGATTATATTTTATCATTAATCCATGTCTCTACAACCTAAGACATACGAAGCCCTATTGGCTGATCTAAAACGTTTGGAGGAAGAGAACCAAATGTTGAGACAAACATGTGACGATACTTCATCGAAACATTCAAATCTCATTCATGCTCTCCAATTCACACAGTTTTCCATAGATACAATTTCAGAAGCTATTGTTTGGTTAGATGAATATGGAAACTATGTTTTTGTAAATGACGCAGCCTGTAAAAACTATGGGTATACAAAAGAAGAATTACTATCGATGAAAATGTTCCAAGTTGATCCGTTGTTTAGTGTGGATCGTTGGAATGCTCATTGGCAAGAAATTTTAGATCGTAAATCCTTCACTATCGAGACAATCAATAAAAGAAAAGATGGGACACCTGTGCCCATTGAAGTAACCGTAAACTTAGTTGAATACGATGGAAAACAATACAATTGTGCCATCATCAGAGACATCACAGAACAAAAACTTTCAGAGGATAAACTAAAACAATCGGCAATACGATTGGCCGAGCTCAATGCAACCAAAGATAAATTCTTTTCTATCATCGCTCATGACTTACGTGGCCCCTTAGGAACCCAAAGAGAATTTACCAAAATCCTGAGCGAGAAAGATTCCCATTTTTCTGAAACAGAAAGAGTATATTATTTAAAGATGTTAGAGGAATCCTCTGATTTGGTTTATTCCCTACTGGAAAACCTATTGGACTGGGCCCGTTCTCAAAGTGGGATTATAAGTTTCCAACCAATTCCTATTCTATTTTATGATCTTGTCCAAAGAGTTATCGGACTATTAAATCTTTCAGCTAACAAAAAGAATGTGAATATTTCTAATCAAATTCCATCAAAGCTACAGATAGTTGCTGATTTGTTTATGATTGAAACTGTGGTGCGAAATTTAATTTCCAATGCCATCAAATATAGTAAACCCAATCACCAGGTTGTGATAGGGATAGCTGAAGAAACTCAAACTCATGCAAGTCCCGTTGTATTCTTTGTCAAGGACGAGGGCGTGGGAATGGAGAAAGAACAGATTGAGAATCTATTTCGCTTGGATAAAAAAAAATCAACCCCAGGAACTGAACAAGAATCTGGAACGGGACTTGGACTCATTCTATGTAAGGAATTTTTGGAAAAACACAACAGTGCGATTTGGGTGGAGAGTGAGTTGCATAAAGGTTCAACTTTCTTTTTTACTTTAGGACAAAACACAATACCTCTATAATTTTTCTTCTGATTCATTTTTATAAAATTCGTATATATTTTTTGATGCGAAGCTTGTGTAAAAATTTAATTACTTATCTACTCGTGTTTTCCGTTTCTCTTTCTGCGCAAACTCTAGAGAACGAAACAGAAACAAATACTGATACACCAAATCTCGGAAGATTTTTTTATCGGTTTAGTTTATGCAAAGGGAGAACATTACAACGACACGCGAACCAGTTTTAGTACGAATGGTCTTTATTTGAATGATCGTGTTCGCTCAGGGGTCAATGAAGTAGGTTTTAAAATTGGAGTAGGTCCCTTAAACTACCTAACCAGTACAAGTTCCAATGAATTTAGTTTTTCTTATTCTGAGTTATCTTCTAAAGGACCATTTCAATCATTTCAGTTGAAATTTCCATTTTTAAGAACCGGAGAACAATCTGTAACAGAAGGGTATGCTCTTTCTACTGGAACCGTAGAGTTCAGAACTAAAAATTATGGGATGAGTTTTGGATTTGTTGCTTCCTTAACTGATTGGCTCAACTTGTACATGATAGGTGATTTAACTGTTTTTGCCGGACAGCTAAAACTCGCCTCCTACGGGATTGAAACTTCATCTACTGGAACATTAAATTCGAACAAACAAGTAGTTTTTAGCACCCCTGTGAGTAAAACAGATTTAACCATGTTTCAATCCAAAGAAGGATTATCACGGGGACTCGGTGGCGCCACTTTATCTTATGAAATAGGACTTGTTTGGAAATTCTTTGACACTTTCGGTTTAAAGTATGGGGGTTTCTATCAGATATCTTCTTTTAGTATTTCGGAAGTGAGCGGCTACAATTGGGGACCGGGCAAAAATCCCGTTGAGCTCAGTTCCGTTCCTAACATCAACTCTTCTCAAAGTTCCAAAGAATTTGGATCATTCGGTGCTAATGTTTCTATTGTGAAAAACTTTTGATTCGAATTTCCTGTCTTATAGATAGCGACAGGTATCGCAAAGACAGGATTTTTACATGAAACACAAATCAATAGTATACGCCCAAAAACTCGACTTCCAATGGCCCACATCGGATCCGTTTTTGTTTTGTGTCCACCATGAAGATTTTTATCCCAAGGGAAACGGAAAGTTTGGCCCAGAATCCTCTTCGCTACAAGGAAGACAAATTGGCCAAGACTTTGCTGGCAAAGATGGATGGAGGATGTACCACGGTGAAACCATTCCTGGGTTTCCTGGCCACCCCCATCGCGGATTTGAAACCGTTACTGTAGTCCAAAGGGGTCTCATTGATCATGCTGATTCCCAAGGTGCTGCGGGAAGGTATGGCGATGGTGACGTTCAGTGGATGACTGCTGGTGCGGGAATCCAACATTCAGAAATGTTTCCTTTAATAAATGAATCGGGTGATAATACTTTGGAGCTCTTTCAAATTTGGCTCAATTTACCTGCAAAAAATAAGTTTGTAGATCCACATTTCAAAATGTTTTGGAACGAAGACATTCCTGTAAAACTCGTAAGTGATTCCAATGGTAAAAAAGTAAAAATCAAAACGGTCGCAGGATCGTTGTTTGGCGAAAAACCACTTGACCCGCCTCCAGACTCCTGGGCAGGCGATCCTAAAAACGAAGTAGGAATTTATATTTTAGATTTAGATCCTGATGTAAGTTTTATCATCCCTGGAAGTGCCAAAGGAAATAACAGAAATCTTTACTACTTCCGAGGGGAAGGATTGATTTTAGATGATGTAGTTGTCCCTGGCAAACATCTATATAATCTCGAATCCGATAGAGCAGTGACTTTGAAGAATGGATCTGAAGCGGGTAGGATTTTGATTTTAGAAGGAAAACCCATTGCCGAACCTGTGGTGCAATATGGACCCTTTGTGATGAACAAACAAGAAGAGATCCAACAAGCTTTTGATGACTATCGTAAAACACAGTTTGGCGGCTGGCCTTGGGATTCTTATGATCCGGTTCATGTCGGCAAAGGAAGATTTGCCAGACATGCCGACGGCAAAGAAGAAATTCCTACTTAAACGAGTAGGAATTTCCTTAAAGCGCCTAACGGTCTGTTAGGCAACCAGTACTTGCGTCTTTTACCATCTGGATGTACTTCCAAAGATATCCAGAGGTGATGCGGTATGGTGGTTTCACCCATTTGGCTCTACGTTTTTCTAATTCTTCTGAGGAGATTTTGAGTTCCAGTTGGTTCGTGCGGGAATCAATGAGAATGGTGTCTCCATCCTGAACAAAAGCCAACTCCCCCCCTTCCATCGCTTCTGGTGTGATATGACCCACAACAAAGCCGTGACTTCCCCCGGAAAACCGACCATCGGTAATGAGGGCTACATTGTCCCCAAGGCCTGCTCCAATAATAGCAGAAGTGGGTTTTAACATTTCAGGCATTCCAGGACCCCCTTTCGGACCTACATAACGAATCACAACCACATGGCCTGGTTTTACTTTCCCATCACGAATTCCCGTATTTGCTTCTACTTCGGAATCAAAACAAATGGCTTTTCCTTCAAACATTTCGCCTTCATGACCTGTGATTTTTGCCACTGCCCCTTTTTTGGCGATATTGCCATAAAGAACTTGGATGTGTCCTTCTTTTTTAATCGGGTTACTCACTGGGCGAAGTAGGTCTTGGTCTTTCGGAAGGTCAGGAAGACCTTCCAAGTTTTCTGCGATTGTTTTTCCAGTCACTGTCAAACAAGATCCGTCAATCAAACCTTCGCTTAACATGAATTTCATGATCGCCGGTGTTCCACCGATAGCAAATAGATCTTCCATGAGATACTTACCACTTGGTTTCATATCCGCAAGGAGTGGAGTTGTATCAGTTACTTTTTGAATTTGTTCTAAGTCGAGAGGGATACCCATAGTTCTTGCAATGGCAATCATATGTAATGCAGCGTTGGTGGAACCACCCAGAATGGTCACCACACGAAGTGCATTCAATATAGATTTAGGAGTGATGATGTCGGAAGGTTTGATATCTTTTTCTAAAAGATTGTACATATACTTTCCAATATTCATACATTCTTTCTTTTTTTCTTCACTGCGCGCAGGAGAAGAAGAACTATAAGGCAAACTCATTCCCATCACTTCGATGGCCGTTGCCATAGTGTTTGCGGTATACATTCCCCCACAAGCTCCAGGGCCCGGGCAGGAATTTTTAATCACTTCTTTAAAATCATCTTCCGTGATTTTGCCGTTAATTTTTTTTCCATAAGCTTCAAAGGCAGAGACGATATTTAATTTTTCCCCTTTGTAGTTCCCGCCATTGATGGTTCCACCATAAACCATAATGGACGGACGATTGAGTCTTGCCATTGCCATGATGGCCCCTGGCATATTTTTATCACAACCTGCAGTAAAGAGAATCCCATCATAATAATGAGCACCCGCAATCGTTTCAATGGAATCGGCAATGATTTCCCGAGAAGGTAAGGAATAACGCATCCCATCATTTCCGTTAGTGATTCCATCACTCACACCGATGGTATTAAAGAGTAAACCAACCATTTGTTTTGTATCCAAAACACTTTTCTTTTGCAGAGCAGAAAGAGTGGTTAGGTGCATATTACAAGGATTTCCATCAAATCCAGTACTTCCAATTCCGATGAAAGGTTTATTTAAATCTTCATAAGGAACTCCAGAGCCAATGATCATTGCTTGGGAGGCTGGGAGGGATTCATCTTGGGTAAGAGTGCGGCTGTATCGATTCAAAGTCATAATAATTCAATTTCCTTTGGATTAAAGACAAAATGTAAGATGCCAAGGTTAAGGAAAGCGGATTTTGAATTTATGGATGATTGATTTCGACCAAGATTTTATTTTCAAGATTTCCTTGTGCGAGATCTTTTTCCCAATCCTTAAACTCCAAATTCAAACAGCTGTTAGCGCGATCACGATTAGCTTGTGGTAAAAATCCATTGGCTGCAACGGATTTGGCTGCTTTAGCTATTTTACCTCGAGCAGACTCCAACCATTGAATCTCTGTAAAATTGGCAAACCTGGTCCCATTTGCTACTTGGAATCCTTCTAATTCACAGCTCTCAACAACACGAAATGTATATTGAGATTTTAAGGTATCGATTTCCATTGTAGTCGTTGCCTTAGCGATTAGAATTCCCGACTGAAGGATGGATTCTTGGCAATCGACAGTTCTTGTTTGAATGTTCTTAACTTCATTTAAAATCACATTTACTTCCCCTTGTGTGAGGATGAGTTGATTCACAGAACAAACTCCTAAAGGCCGCCTGCTACAAAATTGGTTGTTTGTTGGTAAGGAAGTATTGGTTTTGATACAATTTCCGGACTCCCGAACCAAATATAATGTAGTCAGATACAAGGTTTGTTTATCTTCTTCTTTTTTTTTCACTTCCTTCCCGCTTTCAAAACAAGACACCAAAGAAAGAATCAAACTAAATCCGATAAGAATTCTGTTCAAAACCGTACCTCCATTCCAATATTAATCAGAGGAATGATTGCCATTTTTCCGTTTGGTGTTTGGGAAATGATGAATGGAGAATTGACTGTATCATAAGTTGGTGCGGGGTTTTGGTTTCTCTGATAATTTTTTGTATTATCAAATTCAAACCCAGCTTGGTTACGACGGCCATAGAAATTCACAAACTCAATGTAGGTATTGATATAACCCCAGGAATAATTTTCAATTCGATCAATACGCAAATCAAATTGGTGGAAGGGTAAAAATCGATCGCTGTTATAATTTCCAGAATAGTTCGGAAAATATAAGTTCAAGCCGAAAGTGGCCGCTTGGTTTGCCCGTGTAGCACTTGTAATGGGAGTGTAAGGAGTTCCTGAAAAATAGCGAAACCTTCCGCCCACCATCCACTCCGGATTGAATTTATAACCAAATACAATGTTGAGAATATGAGTTCTGTCCAAATCATATAACTGCTCTTTGTCATTATTGTAGATCACTTCCAAATTATTATCATCATAATAATTGATATAGTTTGTTCCCATCTTCCCTTGCGCGAGAAGGGTTCTAGAATTATTGAGTAAGTTTCTATTTCTAGATTCATCACTGTTCATCCGAGATTGGTTATTGATTCGTTTGGTGATGGAGTTGGTGTAAGAAATCCAGCCAAATAATCCTGACTGTTCTCTTGGATCTTTGGTTTTTTTGATAAAAATCTCAATGCCTTCCGAATGGCCATACCCTGCGTTGGAATAGTTTAGATTTTTGGGTGTGACAGGATTGGCGAGAACCTTGGCTGTTTCATTCACAAAAATCCGAGTGTCATTATTCAAAGCATAGGGATCGACAATAAAAGTATCAGGGACAATGATATTTTGAAAGATATTGCGAAAGCCCTCGACTTTGATTTGCCAGTTGTTTGCAAACTCCTGACTCACACCAATAGAATTGTGTTCGGCTCTCTCCATAAAGAGATTAGGATTTCCTGACTTGGCAGACAGAGCTTCCACGGAAACAGGAGCATTGTAATGAATTCCATGCCCCGCCATAAATCCAGTTTTTGTGGATTCAAAGAGGTACCCTCCGGTGATCCGGGGAGCCAAATTGGTTTCGTTACTTCCAGAATAATTGTCAACGCGGGCACCGGGTGTTAGGCGAAATCCGCCATATTTAAATGGAAGTTCTGCATAGGCAGATTTTTCACGATAACGAATCCGATCTCCATCAATCACAGATCGGAAGGCCGCGTTGGAATTCAAAAGATCATTAAATACATTATAGAATAATCGGTTGTAAGAAGAAATATTTTCTCCCTTTAAAGTGGTTTCTCGAAACCTACCTTGTACCCCTGCTTCCAGTTTGAGATGTTCTTCCCAGATTTCCCATTCGAAAGCATTGTGAACATAGGTAATGGAATCGGCGGTTCTATTCTGTAAGCCAAAGATATTTTCTGCCGTCAGTGGATTGGTAAACCTGAGTTCAAAAAATTCATTAAACGAAGTTCGAGAATAAGACAAAGTATTTCGAAAGGTTTTTCCTTTCCATATATAACGAATCGCATCGGTTCGAAACATCCGGTCGAGGCCAGTCGGCGGGCGCGGATCCTCTCCTCCCCTTTCCAAATCAGCCTGGGCTTTGGTATAGGCTTGTCTATCCCTGGTTCCAAAAGTTTGGATGGACAGACGATGTTCCGAATTGATATCCCAAATTAGTTTCCATTGGTAGTCTTGGTATTCCGCATATTTTGCATCTTCCGGAATTCCCTTCGGGTAGACTTGTAATAGAACTAAGTTCGGATAATTTTTTCTACCAGAACTAATCATGGCGAGGCCTGGGAGGATTTTAGATTGGTTATAAACATCTGATAAAAACAAATTTGTATTAATTATAGTTTTGTTTTCATCCACACGGTCGGTTCCTTCTATGGCGATAATTCCTCCGGTCGCATAACCATATTTAGCTGGAAAAGCGCCAGTAAAAACATCAAAAGATTTGATAAGATTGTTATTGAGAACTGAAGATTGGTTTCCCAAATGGAAAGGATACGGAAGGGGAAATCCATCGAAGTAATATTGGTTTTGTCTTGTACCTCCACCGCGAAGTGACAAGTCTCCCCTTTCACTATTGGAATAAGGATTTCCTGTCAGTAAATTGGTCCCAATGTTTGTAAACACCGATGGTAGAATTCCCACGGGAGCACCAATCACAACACCAGGAATGGTTTGAAGTGCCTTTAAGGAATCACCAGACACTCCGGGAAGTCGTTTGATCTCTTCCTGGACGAGACCGTACCTTGAAAGTGGAGTTTTATCCCTTTCTCCACTGACTAAAATTCCCGCTAAATTTGATTCAGATATAGTAACCAAAATGATTTGGCCCTTGAACCGAACTTCTCGAAATAGAGATTCAGTTCTGTCTGCGGTGGATACTTTGATTTCATAGTATCCTGGTTCGGGAAACCGAAGTTTGGCGATTCCCTCTTCATTCGAAACTCCACTAGTTTTTCCTTTTTTAGAAATGACTACGGCGTTGGTGACTGGTTTTCCTGAATTGGATTTTACAATTTGAAATATAACTTCTATATTACCATCTGCTAAGGTGGGATGATACCAACCAAACAAAATGAATAATATAAATAAATGGAAGTGCGATTGTTTCATTTAGGAGCGGGGATCAAACTTTCTGCCATTCGGTATAATTCATCCAATGACCTTCTGTCATCAAGTAACCTGTATCCTTGCAAAACCCCTTCATAGACAAAGAATAAATGTTTGGCGAGTAAACGACAATCTACTTTAGAAGGTAGGTGACCATTTTCCACCGACTCTTCTAAGTAATCTTCCAAACAATCAATCGTACTGTTTGCGATTTTCTCAATTTCTTTCAAAATCTCCAATTCGTGTGGTGCGATTTGAGCGCGGAAATTTGCCATTCCGCATCCATAGAGTTGAGATTCCCTAGCCTCCCTTGAAAGAATACGAACCCAAGCCTTAACAAAATCGAGTGGTTTCGGATTTCGTTTCATTAAGGATCTAAGAAGTGTTAAGTTTTCATCTGAATAAAGGCGAAGCACCTCCTTACCTAACATTTCCTTAGAAGAAAAATGTTGATACAAACTGGCTTTGACCGTTTTTGCTTCCTCTACAATTTGATTGAGCCCCGTCTCCGAGTATCCTTGTTTTAAAAAGAGATTCCGACTGACTTGTAAGAGACGTATGCGAGTTGGTTCTTTTTTCATATCTCCTCCAAAATCAATTAATCTAGAAACCAAGCAAACAATATACCAACTGGTCTGTATGAAAAGTTCTTGCCGATACATACCGACCGGTATGTATGTGGTTTAGGAGAAAAGTAAATGAACTCTGAAATGATATCCATCCACGAAATGGCAACCACCGTCACCGAAGCCTTGGAAACCAGGCACAGCATCCGAGAATATCTACCCAAACCCATTCCAGAAGAAACCCTCAAACAAATCTTTAAAAAAGCCTTACGTACACCCAGTTGGAAAAACTCCCAACCCTGGAAGATTCATATTGTCAGTGGGGAAAAACGAGATCTTTTGGCAGCAGAATTGACAAAAGCGGCACGCACATCCACTCCGCAGCCGGAAACGAATTGGCCAGAGTCCTATCCCAGTGATGCCAAAAAACGGATGTTTGATTTAGGAATGAAAATCTACGGAGTGGCTGGAATTGATAGAAAAGACAAAGATGCGAGGGACCAATTTATGCTCCGTAACTTTGAATTTTTTGGCGCACCCACGGCTGTTTTTATCACATCTAAATTTGATCTTAACTTTTTTGTAGGCATTGATTTGGGTTGTTTTGTTCAATCGGTTCTCCTCCTAGCAAGAGAAGAAGGTTTGGGAACCTGCCCCCAAGCAGCCCTCGGTGCCTTTCCCGATGTGGTTCGAAGTTCTCTCGAGTTACCCAAAGAAGAAAAGGTGATCATGGGAATAAGTATTGGGTATCCAAAACCTGATTCTGAACTCAATCGTTTCCATACCCCGCGAGAATCAGCCGAAGATTTACTTCATTTCTATTAAAAAAACATTTCTGAATTGGAGAGTTTAGTATATGATGATCCGACCATAAAAAATTGCAAGCAGTAGAGGCAGTATGTATTCTAAAACTTTCTGGAATGAACGTTATGCGAGTGAAGACTATGTTTACGGGAAGGACCCAAACGATTTTTTACGCACTCGTCTACCAAATTTAAAAAAAGGAAGAATCCTTTTTCCTTGTGAGGGAGAAGGAAGAAATGCTGTGTTTGCTGCGGGTTTGGGTTGGGATGTATTTGCCTTTGACCAATCAGAAGCAGGAAAACAGAAGGCTACAGCACTCGCGAAAGAAAAAAATGTAACCTTTCATTATGAAATCTCTGATGTTTTGAATTATCCTTATGCTCCTGAACAAATGGATATGGTTGCTTTGATCTATTGCCATTTTCATAAATCCATTCGCACTACTGTTCATAGGAATTGTGTTAGGACTTTGAAACCAGGTGGAATTTTATTATTAGAAGCATTCTCCCCCGACCAGTTACAATACAGCTCTGGTGGACCCAAAGATCCGGATATGTTATGCAATCTAAAGGATTTAAGGATGGACTTTTCAGAAATGAACATTGAATACGAAGAGGCTTTGGAAATTGAACTAAACGAAAGTCCGTTCCATAGAGGAAAGGCGGCCATCGTCCGACTTGTTTTACGAAAAATCTAAGTTAGTTTTTTCTTTCAAGTTTTGAAATTCATGATTCTCTTTCTTTGGAAGAAGAGGGAGAAATAGTTTCATGAAGTTTTTTATTTCGTTTTTATTGGTAACGGTATTCAGTTTACAATGTTCCTTCGGTCAAAAAGTAAAGTATGCAGAATTAAAGCAGTCGTATCCCAAAGTCAATTGGGAAGTCCGTAGAACAGAAGCAGTCAAACTTCTATCCGACCTCTTAAAGATCCCCTCTGTTCGTGGAAATGAAATCCAGGTGGCAAAATACATCCAAGGAGTTCTCGCAAAGGAAGGGATCCCTTCTCGTTTTGTTTTTGATCCCAAATTCCCGACAAGACCCAATTTAATTGCTGAACTGCCAGCAACCGTTCCTAATCCCGAGCCAGGGATCATCCTCGCAAACCATTTGGACACCGTTGAATTTGATGCAAAGGAGTGGAAATTACCACCCCTATCGGGAACGGTAAGTGAAGGTCGTGTTTGGGGACGCGGAGCAATTGACATGAAGGGAATGGCCGTTATGGAGTTACTTGCTTTTCTTGAGGTAAAACGATCGGGAATTCCAAGAACAAGAAAAATTATGTATCTGGCTTTGGCCGATGAAGAATCAGGATCTGTCTTAGGTGGGAAATATATGACTTCAAAACAAAAACATGTTTTTGAAGGTTATGAGTATGCCATCAACGAAGGTGGAGTGGCCACAAGAGATATTGTGATTCCTGGTGCCACCATCTTTAACATTCAATATGCGGAGAAAGGAAATATCTGGTTACGAGCAAAGATCACCGGAACCAGCGGGCATGGATCTTCTCCACCTCCTCAGTACCCGGCGTTGTCCTTAATCCAATTTTTTAATGAAGTTCGAGAGTTAGAATCCGACATTCGCATAACAGAAGAAACCGATGCATTCTTTTATCAACTTGGGACTATCAGCTCCTTTCCTAAATCATTCTTCTTAAAAAATGCTAGAAACCCTCTGATTAAACCTTTATTACATGGAACAATTCGAAGTAATCGTCACCTTACAGCGATGACAACCAATACAAAGTCCATTACTGGATTTCGTACTTCTGAGGGTGAAGGTGGAGAGAATGTCATTGCAGGTGAAGCTTCCGGTAGATTGGACATACGAACATTACCTGGAGTGGATATCGAAGAGTTTGCTTCGAAAGTAAAAAAAATCGCAGAAAAATATAAAGCAGAAATTACTTTTACCGATATCAATCCCACCGATGTATCTCCTATCAATACAAAGTTTTTTAGTACACTGGCTGCTGTGTCGGTGAATAAATTTCCCAACAGTACAGTGACTCCTTTCCTTTCTCCAGGAAAAACAGACAATTCTTACTTACGAAGAGTGGGTATCAAAGCATACGGGCTCATTCCCGCAGTTCTCAAAACGGAAGACATTGATGGGATGCATGGAAAAAACGAAAATATGACAATTGATAATTTGGAACTGGGAACAAAGATTCTTTTTGAGACTCTTGTGGAGATGAATCAGTAGAAGAGAAATAAAAATCTAGATTTATCTGTGACTAGAGAAACAGACAGACGGTTATTAGTAGAAGCTTCCCAAAGTCAAAATTAATCCGCGCCGAAAACAATCGTAGCCACCTAACTTAGAATAGTGGCTACGTTATTGCTTTTATAGTAAAAAGATTTGGAATCTACTAATTTTAATTCTATGGATAAAGTTTATCTCTATAGATATCGTTAGTCGCTGTTATGTGCAGGGTCCTATAGTTAAAAAAGTTTAATTGAATTTACTAGAGCCTTGCGCCTAACGAATAGGCTATTCTATGTATAGGTATAATCGCTTCGTTAGTTGGATTTCCTATTTTAAAGAACCCAGATATTTGAGAATCCCCTCTTCGCCCCGTTCTTCGGCAAGGTCCACAAGACTGATCCCACCCACTGTTTTGACTTTGGTCTCTGCACCCGCCGATACAAGCATTTTGACTAATTCTAAATTGCCACGATAGATGGCTCGGTAGAGAGCTGTCTCTCCCGTGGTATTGCGAAGATTGACATTGGCACCTTTTGCGATCAAAAATTTTGCGATTGTAAGGTCTTCTTCATCCACTGCTTTGATGAGAGTGGAATTGCCTAAGGAATCCTTAGCATTGATGGAAACACCATTTGACAAAAGCTCTTTCACAAGCTCTAAGTTTCCCTTTTCTACAGCTTGGAAAATACGTAGTTCTGGACTCATAGGAGCTTTTACGACGGATTCATCCTCCATACACGAAACACCAAGCCCGAGGGTTGTCAAAAAAATGAGAAAGAACCGCTTCGGAATTAAAAATCGACTGGATAGAAATTGTAACATCGGTTTTAGTCTAATGGTTTAACTATGAAACGTCGATCCATTTTTCCAAACAGTTTCCAGTTCCTTACTATTTTAGGTGTTAGCCTTTCCTCTTTTGTATCCTGTCTCTCCATCATTAGTCCGGGAGAGGTAGGACTTATGTGGCGGCCCTATAGCACTGGACTTAGCCAAAAACCTCTAGAATCCAGAGTACAAACCTATATGCCTTGGAATAGTGTATATGTTTACTCGATCCAATGGATGAGCCACCAAGAGAAGGTAGAGGTGCTTACACGCGATGATTTAACAATTACAGTAAGTGCGGCGATCATCATCCGGCCAGTCCAAAACGAAATTTATGATTTAGAAATGGAAATCGGAAGAGACTACTATGAAAAAGTTGTAAAACCACAGTTCCGCACAGCAATACGAAATATTCTATCCGCATACAATATGGTTTCCATTTCCAAAGAAACACCTAATGTATCTGCCCAGATTAAAAAATCCCTCACTGAAAAGTTAAAAGACAAACATGTTGAAATAGATGATGTCATTATTGATGATGTGGAGTATAGCCCGTCGATTCTTAAAGCTATCGAAAGCAAACTCACCAAACAACAAGAACAAGAACAAATGAAGTTTGAAATCAATATTGCCAAACGAGATGCCGAAATTCAACAGATCTCTGCTGATGGTAGAGCGAAGGCTGTACTCATTGAAGCGGAAGCGCAAGCAAAGGCGCAACGGATGATTTCAGAATCATTGACACCGAGATACATTCAATTGAAGGCAATGGAGAACCCAAACAACAAATTGATTTTTGTTCCGAATGGAAAAGATGGATTACCGATTATCGTAAATACGGAAGGGAAATAAAGTAAGGAGTTTAAATTTTTAGTGAGTGGTTGGCGAAATCAACAAGAGTAACTAACCCCGCTTTGCGGGGTCAGTGTTTACCAATGTAATGTCAGAATGTTTAGAACTTATAACTAGCAGACATAGAGAAAGAAACCCCTTCTCGATAAGATCGGAATAGTTTTTCTTCGTTTAATAGTTCGTCCTTAACATAGATTTTAAATCTTTGATCAGTTACGTTCTTTGCTGCAAATTTAAAATCTAATTTATCATCCATTTTATGGGAGAATACAATGTCAGTGAGTCCAACACCACGTTCATAGGCATCAGGTGAACCATTTGCACCAACAATGAAAATCCGATCTCCAAAATAGTTATAGTAAAGACCTATAGTTGTTGTTTTTAATTTATTCAAATATACGTCGAACTTCAAGTTAGCAACAAAGTCAGACTGACCTTGTAAGGGCCTGCGGATATTTGTTGGATCATAAGAAAATCCCCTATCGTTAGGATCTAACAATCCAACTTTTCCGACAGTAAATTGTTCCCAAGAGATCACGTTTACTAAAGATTTAATAAAAAATACGTTAGTTTCGAAACGGAATCTATCAAAAAATTCTCTTCTGAAATCAAGCTCAACCCCACGAATCGTTGCTCGATTTGCATTTGCATAAGTAAAAAATGGAGATATTTGACCTGCCACCGGTTGTCCAATCAACTCAATCGGATTGGATAGATCTTTATGGAATACACCGGCTGCCACATAGTTTGCACCACCCATAAAGTATTCATATCGGAAATCAAAGTTATGAATGTATGTTCTTTGTAAATTTGGATTTCCTCTGATTCTATCACCACCAAAGTAAGGAGTGAAAGCGAAAGGAGACATCTCTCTAAAATCAGGTCTTGTTAAAGTTTGAGTGTAACCGAACCTTAGGTTTTGATCCTGAAGAAATTCATAAACAAAATTGGCACTCGGAAGAACATCACGAGTACGAATCACACCAACACCATTATTATCTGCAGGGCAAACTTTATTGTTGATTAATGCTATTCTTTCATATTCAGATTCAAAGTCACATCCGTAACCAGGTTTCCTTACATCAAATTGTTCTTTTAATACAAATGTTTTAACTTTTTGGAATGAATCTTCATATCTTGCACCACCAATAAACCGTAGTTTTGGGATTAATGGCATATCAATTTGACCAAAATAACTATGTAGTTTTTGGTAAGCATCATAAGCATTCGGCTCAACTTGTCTTTCGGAGAAAGTTTTATTACCAACTCCATTGGAATTGGTTCGAACATACTCTAATGGATTATAAACAATTTCACCAGGGACTAGATATAAATCAGATTGTGTTGAACCAATATTTGATTTAGATCCAAACTCTCTAAATGTAAAACTTTTAAATCTATCAAGAGCACTTCCACCTACCTTAAAGGACGATTTTAATCCGTTCCATTGGTCAAAAGGAATCTCGTAAGCAAAACTTACACTTCGAACTGTATCACCAGATGTTGAATAAAATCGCGAGCCATCAGGGTTGTTTCCAAGTCTAGTTGGAATTGTTGTAACTGAAGAGCCTTGAGGCCTACGCCAAACTTGTTGTGTAAGATTCGGTTCATCTCTCTTAGCTTCCCCATAATTCATTTGCCAATCTAAAGTATGTGGTCTACTTAAACTACCTAAGTTTAATGCGTGTTTACCACCAAAACTTGAATTAAAAAGCTGACGACTGATAAAATCATTTGTTAAGCTATAGAAGTCAAAACTATCCCTATTATTTGAACCACTGGCATCTCTTACCGATTTCTCAGAAGAGATAGAGTAGAAATTTTTTAAGAAGAATTGTTGTCCTGCTTTTGGCTCATACGCTAAATTCAAATTGTTACCAAACAATCTTTCTTCTACATATAAATCAGCATCTTGAGTCTGAATAGGATTCAAAGTAGTAGCTTCATTTATCGTTGGTGCTACAGAATTTACGGGAACATAGCGAGCATCTTTTTGTCTTCTGAACCTATAGTCAACAGAGTGTGTTGTACCAAAAATAATACCTAATCTCTGGCCTGTATCAGTTAATTTAAAAGTTTTACCAACTGTAAAATTAAAGTTTTTATCATAAGGAGCTTTTGATTGATCAGGTGTCCATTGTGAAGGGAATGTAACCGCACCCAAACTAACCAATTTTGGATCGATACCGCCAAATCGACTTCCTGGTTCAAAAGGGAGATAATTTGGAACTGCACTTACGAGATCAGGTAGTTTTTGGTTTTCCGTTGTTCTACCTAAAAAATCGCCTCCTTTAAAAGAAAGCCATCTGTTTCGAGTCGTGTTAGAGTTAGCCCCTAAACCTAATCCCAAGGTCATTGTAAAATCGTCAGGATATTCTTTAGTTTCAATTTTAACTAACCCGCCGGAGAATTCAGCTGATTCTTCCGGAACAAATGTTTTAATGATTCTGATATTCTTGATTAAATTTGCGGGAAATAGGTCAAGAGGAACGACTCGTTTGTCAGGCTCTGTCGAGGGTATGTATGCATCGTTTAAATATGTTGAAGAATATCGTTCACCAAGTCCCCTAACAAATACATATTTTCCTCCAATGATTGTAATACCTGTTACGCGCCTAACTACTTCACTGGCAGAAGAGTCTGGAGATTTTTTAATTGCTTCAGCACCAATCGCATCTGAAACCGAAGCTGTTTTTTTCTGAAGTTGCAATAAAGAAGCATCAGATTCATTGATGGCCCTATCTTTTACTTCAACGGTTTGTAATACCTGTGCACCAAAAGTAACGTTCACCTGAACTGGTTTTCCAGCGATTATTGTCACAGATTTGGTTTGAGGTCCATATCCATACATCTGGTATTCTATTTGGTAGTTACCTGCTGGAAGTTCTAAATTGTATTTACCGTCAAAATCTGTTTTCGCAAATTTCTTTTCAGACCGGACAACGATTGTTGCACCGAATACTGCTTCTCCGTTTTCAGAATCAATAATTGTTCCGCGCACGGTTCCAGATGTTTGTGCATGAATTATATTTGGAATCCATAAGAAAAGAGAGAATAATATGGCTCCAAGTAATTTTGAATTGTTCATAAATTGCCTGCTAATGGCAAGCATTCGAATAAAAGCCGAGGGGTAAATGAAAAGGAGTTTCGGATACGTTACGAATTGATGAATCGTTTGTTACAAAATTGTAATATTATATGTAGAGCCTTAAGGCCCTACAACACCTACTATGTATTTATTTCCTATCTCATAGACCATCTTGATCTGAGTTAACTCTTGAAGTCCTGCTTTTGTTCGGATCACAACTTTTGGCTTATGAGCTTTTAATTCATTGTAAAACCGAGGTTTTTCCCATTCAATATTTTGAATCGCAAAAGAAGTTGATAATGTCGAGTGGATCATCTCCATTCCTAATTTTTCTCTTTCGTATAAAATTACTTTATAGTCTTCGAGTGAGTTTGAATCAAGGGCTGTCCCAAATCCGTAAGTATTTGGAAAAATTACGTCTACTTGGTCTGACCAAGAAATAAAGCTTTTTAACGGAATAGACTTATCTGATTTTTGAATTTCTTCTAGAAAATATTTAATCGCATCTTGTTTTGAATTATAGCCAAAGGTTAGCTCATAATTTTTTTTCTTCTTAGATAAGATTTCTGTTTTGGATTTTTGGAGCTTTGCTTCCAGTTCCTTGTTCTGGTATTGAGGATCATTCCTCCAATCATTTTCATTGCAATTACTGGTGAAAAAAATGCTGGAGAATGCTAATAAAAAAAATATAATAATGTAAAATTGTTTCATAGTTCCAAATGCAGAAACCCTAGCTTTTTTGCTAGGGTTTCTTTCTTTTCAAGTTTAGATGGTTAGATTAACGAGCTCTAAAAACCGTCCATCCATCCCACCATTTTCCATCAGCAGCTCCACCTTGTCCAGCTACTGCATAAGTTGCATTTAGTGTATAATCTGGCTTAGTAGCTGCGAACCCGCAATTCGATTCGGTATTAATTCCACCATCGGATACAATCGGTAACGCAGATACGTTATAGGTTACCGTACTGTTTACAGTAGGTGCACCCGTTGCTGTATTCGTTGTTTGTCCTTGTTGACCACGAACAGTTCCAGCTGTAAACGTAACAACAGTAGCTGCAGTTGCTCCATCCACACGGAATCCTAAAGCATGTCCGTAAGCAATTCCATTTGATAAAGTTGCCTGGACACCTTCTCTAAGTCTTGCTGCTTGTCCGCCAGCAATTCCAGCTCCAATTAGGGTAAATTTATTTAAAGTAGCCGTAGTACAACGAGCGAGTAACGGAGCACTAGGTGAATTACATGCTACCCCACCATCACTATGAATCCCATCCCATTCCAAACCGTGAGGATCTGTAGAAACTGAACCACCACAGGCAGCAGGATATTTGTGGGAAATGAAATTCGTAATTGTTGCGCCAGAACCAAGTGTTGGACCACCAAACCCTTCGTCCAAGTCTAAGTCATCGTCCAATCCACCAGTAGCTAGGATGTTATTCCAAGAACCTGTTCCACCCCAAGCTTCAATTTGATCATCGAGACCTCTATGAGCTTGAACATGGTTTAAAGTTGTATTTGAAGCGTATAAACTTAAGTTGTTTAACTCATCTCCTGGAGCTACCTCATTTCCACCAAACTCAACGATGTTATAAGACATCTCTAAATTACTTGTTCCTGGTAATGAACCTGTTCCACCATAGGATTGCGGAGTTGTTCCTTCGGTATTGGAACCTCGAGTCGCCCCACTATCTCCAATGGTAACGATTCCACCCCAATCTCCAGGAAAACGAGAACCAAGTGAACTTGCGGACGACCAACAAATTGGATCGGCAGCTGTTCCATTAGCGACTAATTTAGAACCACGTTTAAAAAAGATAGAGGAACCTCTTTGACCAAAAATTGCAGTTCCAGGTGCAACATTAATTGTAACTCCAGACTCAACAAAAACAGTTCCCTGTAATAAAATTCCTCCGTTCCAAGTCTCTGATCCAGTTAAGGAACCAGATACAATTCTTGGGCCTCCACCTAACCTACGACCATCGCAAACGTTTTCCCCAACTGTAGGGCTTTGTAGAGTGTATTCCCCTTTTACAAATACGTTGATTGATTTGACGGTAATGGAATATCCTGAATTTCCACTCAATCCTACCTGATCAATGTTTTGTCTGTCTTCCAGTTTTAAATTCACAGATAGTATACCAGGTGCGCCGGTAACGTTTGTAAAATCACTTGAAGCAAGACTATTGATAAATGGGGCTGTACCACTAGAACAACCATTTGCATTCGTAGCGGAAGCTGCATCAGTTGGAGCAAATGCTAATTTTCCGTTAAGAGATGGAGTTTTAAATAGAAGCGTAAATTCTCCATCCACCGTTCCACTAGCAGGTGGAGCACCATTTGTAGCACAAGTGGTAAAATCAGAAATTGTTCCCTGTCCACCTGATAAAAAAGAACTTCCTTCTGCATCAGAAATGGATACTTTTCCATCTTTCATAGGCAAATTATCTGCCCCTTTCAATGTTCCAGTAAGAACTACAGTGTATTCGGGTTGGTTCAAGAAAAACAATGCAGCAAGCAATAAGCCAGTATTATCATTTTTTTTCTTTTGACAGTCTACTGATGCTAATCCCATCACCGCGATGAGAGCCAACACCAGACCTTTATTGATAAATTTTTTCATTTTAAATCCTCTTTCGAAAAAATCGAATTTGTTTGGCCAGCGGGTCTTCCCGAAAGGGATTCGAAAAAATCTCCCTCTAGCTACAGATAAATATGCGCCTTATATGTTACAGAGGAATGACAAGCCGGTGAAGGTTCTATGAAGGTTTGGTTAAGAGGTTATTTCTGGATTCGTTGTAAAATTTTCACGAGATTACTTTTGATCCGACGAATTTGGTCTGAGGTTAGTTGGAGACCTCCATTTTCGGCTTTTTCAATGACAAGCTCCGCTTTGGAAACAAAAGTCATGGCTTCCTCGTCTATGGCCTCTTTACGTTTTTGTTTTTCTCGGTAGGCATCTAAAGCTTTTTGAACATCTAAAAGTTCCTTAGAAATCCCACCGATGGCGATGTTTAATTCAACAATGTTTTCATCCATAAAGCTAGTTGGTTTCTATTCTATTGGTAAAGAACATCTATGAATTTCTTTTTTGCATCCAAATGTTCTTTGAATGTCGCAGAAAAATAATGAGACCCATCTGGCTTTAGAAGAAAGAATAGTTTATCAGATTTCATTGGTTTGAATGAGGCTTCTAATGCTGGTAAGCCGGGGTTAGAAATAGGTCCCGGTGGCCATCCACCATTGATATAGGTATTGTATGGAGATACAATCTTTAGATCAGATTCAAAGAGTCTTTTTTTTGGTTTATCAAACAAATATTGGATAGTGGCACAAGATTCCAAATTAATATTTTTTTCAATGCGAGTGAGGAAGACTCCCGCCATCATGGGTCTTTCTTCTTTTCTTACAGCTTCTCTTTCCACAATCGATGCAAGAACTACACGAAAATGAAGGTCTGCCGGTTTGATGTCTTTTGCTTCAGGAATAGATTCTAATTTTTTATAGAACCTTTTGATCATCATCTCAGTGATTCTTTCCAAAGGATAATTTAGTGGAACCGAATAGGTTTCTGGAAATAAATAACCTTCTAAAGTTTTTGCGGGGATATTGTATTTTGTAAGTAGTGCGGGACTTTGAGCCACTTTCAAAAATTCTTCTCGGGAGATCGCAAGTTTTTTTGAAACCAATAAATCTCCAATCTGACGATTGTTATATCCTTCTGGTACAGTGAAGTTTACTAATTTTACTTTACCTGAAATGATGACGTCTAGAATTTTGCGGGAACTCATACCATCATTGATGTCATAGACACCTTGTTTGATTTTGTTTCCTGCTCGTGTGAACTTCATCAGATAGTTGAAATACACGGAGGATTTAATCATTCCGGCAGCAGCTAACTCGCGCACTACACTCGAGGATGGCTCCCCTGAATCGATGATGAGTTCGTATTTGTTTTGACCATCACCAACAGCTCCCCCTTTGATTTCGTCGACAACGAAAAAACCAATTAAGGCCAAAACCAGCAGTAAGGAAACACCAAGTCCTGATAGAATCAGGTATTTTTTAAGTTTCGAGTTCATTCCATCCCCATTCTCTTTGTTATATCGACAATTACCAAATCTTTTTTAGGGTCTTACGACCGGTTCCATTTCCAACAGAACGGAAAATTTTTCAAAAACACTTCCTCTTACCGATTCAGCCATCTCCAAAAGTGAGGTAGTGGTGCCTGCTATATTGATTAGACCTAAACAATGGTTTTCTGAGATGCCTACTCCCCCGGGATATTTGGCGCCTTTTTGGATACCAGAGTTTTCAATTAGCCAAGCGGCAGAGAGTTTCTTGAATCCCGGTGATTCTGGGTACAGCGGTGGATTTTCAAACCCAAGGTTTTTGGCGGTTTTCAAAAACTCGTTGGTTTGAGTTTCCGTTAAAATGGGGTTCGTAAAAAAAGAGCCCGCAGAACGGGTGTTTGGATCACTATCATCCAACACCATTGATTTTTTCTTTCTCAGTTGGATCACCAAATTCCTAATGGTCTCCATTTGAAAATTGCGCCGTTCCGAGTCAGGTATCTCTTTTGAAGGGTTCTCTTCATTGAAAATATCCCATGCTTTTTGTACTTCTGGATAACGCAAACAAGGAGGAGTCGACTTAGATAATTGAAATGTAACAGATACTACAATAAAATCTTTATAAATTCCAGATTTAAACTCACTATTTCGGTAGCGGAATTTACAATCTTCATTTGAAATTATTATAATTTCGCCAGAAGCATTCATACATTCCACTTTTAGAATGGAGTCTTTGACTTCTTGGCCGTAAGCTCCAATATTCTGAATGGGTGAGGCACCTACAGAACCTGGAATTCCAGAAAGACATTCAACTCCAGCTAATCCCTGTTTTACTGTATATTCAACGAAATGATCCCAAATGACACCAGCACCTACTTGAAAAATTGTATGATTTTCATTTGTATCCAAACAACGAATGCCAGGGATTTGCATTTGAAGGACAACGCCAGGAAAACCAGAATCCCTGAAGATAGTATTGGATCCTCCACCCAAAATAAAAAATTTTTGATTTTCCTTTTTACAAAATTCTAAGGCATTCGCCAGGTCTTCCGTTGTCTTTATTGAAATGAAGAATTTTGCCTCACCACCCAAACGCATTGTCGTAAGTGGAGCCAAGGGAATATTGTTTTGGACAAACATAGTTCCAATAAAAAGTTTCCGCAAAAATCGTAAGTAAGAAAATCAGTCTTATGAGTCGTTCCAACCCCAAAGTTTACGAATATTCCGGATGTAGCACCTGCCGTAATGCCCTCAAATATTTGAAATCTAAAAAAGTAGATTTCCAACAAATCCCTATCCGCGAGACTCCTCCGACAGTCACCGAGCTAAAAAAAGCAAAACAATACTTAGGTGATATTAAAAAACTTTTTAATACTTCGGGGAAGGATTACCGTGAGGGAAATTGGAAGGAAAAATTAGGGACTCTCACGGAAGATCAAATTTACAAGGAACTATCAGCTAACGGAAATTTGGTCAAACGGCCGTTTGTCGTAGGAGACGGTTGGTTTTTGGTCGGGTTTAAAGAAGAGGAGTGGAAGGGGAAGTTGGGGTAGCGGCGGGAATATGTGTACCCCGCCCGATTTGAGGGTGGGGAACTAGACCCGCCTCCCAATGCATTCCTTTTATCACAAACCTCTGAATCTCTCCAATAGAATTCACTTCTTCAGTAAAATTCTTTCTAAAAGTTCATATTTGTTCACGAATCACATCTACTTCAACTTTAAGTTTATGTTTTCCACCACCAAATAGAATTCCTTTTAAGGGAGATACATCTGCGTAATCTCGCCCAACAGCCGTTATGATATACTCTTCCGTTATGATCTTTCCGTTTGTAGGATCAAAATCCATCCAGCCGAAAGTAGGACAATAAACAGATACCCAAGCATGCGTCGCATCACTTCCTTGTAATTTTTGAGTACCGGGAGGAGGTAGTGTTTCCAAATAACCACTCACATAGCGTGTAGGAATCTTTAATGATCGAAGTGCAGCTATCATCAAATGTGAAAAATCCTGACAGACTCCTTTTCTTTCATGAAGAATTTGATCAATAGGGGTGTTGATACTTGTTGCCTTTGGATCGTATTGAAACGTTTGATAAATATAACTAGTCATCTCCAAGGCAGCAGCATAAACAGGTTTGCCATTTGTAAAAAACATCTTGGCAAAATCCGAATAACTATCTTTTGCTGCAATGAATGAAGAAGGTTGGATGTATTCAATGGATAACAAATCTGCATCTAACGTTGATTCATGGATAAGTGAATATATATTTTCCCAAGGTGTGGATTTATATAAGTCTGTTCCGAGAGATTGATGTGTCCGAACTGTTGACTCAACAACGACTTCTAGAAATCGATGTGGGTCCTCAACAGAAAATAAAAATACTTGGTTTCCAAAATAATCTCTTCGAAAGGAAGACACTACCGGTTTTGGATTCACAGTCACATGTGTTCTAAAACAATCTTGGTGCGGGGATGTCAATGGGTACATATGTGCCATATTATGACAATAAGCAACTGTATCGTCGTAACTATACTTTGTTTTATGAATTACTTTAAAATCAGCCATTGCCATCACCGATCCTCGTTTGTTCTTCGGTATAGTTGAAGTATCGTGCTGACAATGCTTCTGACAATTGTTTCAAATAATTATGCAATTCTTCTAACCAAACAGAAACCGATTCTAATGGATTTTCCAACTCAAAGAAAATAGATATGTCTTTCATCTTAAAGTGGGTATACAATTGTAGGGCTGCGCGGTCTTCCGAATAAACAACTTTCTCATCCTTACCCGGTAAAAACTGGATATCTGAGTTGATTTGTTCTAACTGGTATGCAAATGACCTAGGATTGGTTGTATCAAATAACAAAATATCCAATACCGATTCCTGATCTATTTTCCCACTATAACGTCGATTGTATGTTAGTCGGATATCGTTAATTCGTAAAAATGTTTCAAAAGAAGCCTTATCTCTAAAACTATCCCATCGAATCATTCCTTGTAACATCAAAATCATATTGATAGATCTTTCAATTCGGCGACCTAAGTTTAGGAAATACCAACCGGCTTCCCTACTCATATTTTCAAAGGACAACCCAGTTAAAGAAGATAGATTCACTATGATCTTTTGTAAAAAATCTATAATCTGATCATAAGATTCAATTTCATGATTGGATTGATCTTCTAACTGTAATAATATCTTTTTCATATCTTCAGAAAGACGATCCCGAACCGATTTAGAAGCAATTACCAAACTTCTTAAATGGAAAGCCAAACTACCCACTACTTGACGATCCGACGTCAGTCGTTGCAACTCTGGGAATGGATTTACAAATAATTCACTTGCATCATCCCCAATAAAGCCAGGATAACTATTGGTGACGTGAGTTACTAATTTTAACGAATTCTCCAATGATTCTCTTTCGTAACCATCTTCCACTTGTAAAATTTTAAAAGTAGCTTCTCGTATAACTCTTGTCTGGTTCTCTGATCGTTCCAAATATCTTGCTAGCCAAAATAAATTGTCTGCTACCCGACTTGGAACTCCTGCGCTTTTTCTTGAAATCAAAACTTGATCTGATTTTGGAACAAGCAGTGATTCCTCTTTTTGCGTTTCCGTTGCGAGAACCCATAAATCCTTACTCCAGGCTCCTCTTTGACTAGTGATAAAAAAATCATCTAATGAAGGTGATACTCGAACCAATCCACCTGCCATTGTTTGGTAACCAGATCCGGAAGAAGAAACAAAGGTTCTCATAATAGCGCGACCTGGGCGGAATCCATTTTCACCTAACACTGGAACAGTGGCAGAAGCAATCATTTCCTGCGCAATAAAACGATTGGGGGATAATTTCAGCTTACACAAAAAGGAATCCTTTCTGTCCCCACTCAGTTCAATAAAGGTAACCGGTTTTTCTTCATCCGTACGAGATACAGTTTTAAAAACATATTTTTCTGGATTTTGTAGAACTAATTGAAAGTGGTGTGGTGTTCCCATCCAATACGTTGGTGCCATTGGAAGTATTAAATCTTCACCTAAATAAAAACGGCTTAAGTCTGAATAAAAAGGCAACAATGCGCGGTTTTCCAAAAAACCCGTTCCGATCGGATTGGCAATTTTTACATTTCCAGAACGCACTGATTCTAAAAGCCCTGGAACCCCAAGTAGTGAATCCCCTCTTAGTTCGAGTGGATCCATAAAATTGTCATCCACCCGACGCAAAATTAAATCGATTTGTTGCAAACCTTCCACAGTTTTCATATAAACTTTATTTTTTCTAACAGTTAGATCCCCACCTTGCACGAGAGTGTAACCTAAATAACCAGCAAGATAAGCATGTTCAAAATAAGTTTCATTTGATGGACCAGGAGTTAATAATACAATCACAGGTTCGCGCCCAGTAACACCTGCAAGTTGAGTTAAGGATTTTCGCAATGATCGAAAATAAACCGCAACTCGATGAACCATTGCATCACGGTACATACTAGGAAAAATTCTAGAGAGTACAATACGGTTTTCGAGTGAATATCCAGAACCAGAGGGAGCTTGGACTCTATCATTCAAAACATAAAAGTTTCCGTCGGCGGCCCGAATCAAATCGCAAACAAAAAATAGGAGGGCAGGATTCTTAGCGAGGAAGTGATTCGAATCATACATACCATCACAAGCACGTAGAAAGGAAGTTTCGTTAAAAAGAATTTCTGGAGGAATTTTTTTTTCGTGTAACAGTCGTCTTTTGGAATATACATCCCTTACAAGCGCATCTAATAAATCAGCTCTTTGGTTAAGACCTCTCTCTAACAGTCTCCACTCTTCACTTTCCATAACCAATGGGAATAAATCCAGGTCCCAAGGCCTTTCTTTTGCTTCCGGTGAATCAGTTTGGTATAAATTGTATGTGACTCCATTTTCTCTAAGAATTCGATCTGTATCACGTCGTCGATTGACTAGTTCAGCAGGCCCTAGCTCTTGGAAGGATTTAACTAAGAACTTATATTTGTTCCGAATTTGACCATCTGCATCATAGAGTTCATCATAAACTCCAGGAATCGTTTTATAATTTCCGATTAACTGATAAGGATCTTGGGTCATCATCTATTTGAATGTTACCATCCTAAGATCCAATGTTGATGGGAAGGCTTTATTTTCCAACCGGACCGGTGGTAAACTCTTTCCAATCTTATGACCATGAGTCCAAAAACGGGAAATTCGTCTGGATTCCGCTTCATACCCATTGATAGGAATCGTTTGGTAAGACAATCCTCCTGGATGAGAAACATGGTAAGTACATCCTCCAAGCGCTCTGTGATTCCAAGTATCGTAAACATCGAATACCAAAGATTGTTGTGCAGGTAAGTGAGGATGTAAAGTAAAAACAGGTGACCAAGCTTTGAAACGAACACCAGCAACATATTCATTATGAACAGATGTTGCTTGTAGCGGAACCTCGTACCCATTGCAGCTCAATTTATACCTTTCTGGATGAAAGCCTTTTACTTTTACTTGGACTCGTTCTGTTGCAGAATCTACACCACGTGAAGTTCCCTGCGCCGTATTTTCTTCACCAAGGACATTCCAAGGTTCCAAGGCCATACGAAGTTCAATTTCCATACCGTCCAAATAACAAATTCCATATTGAGGAAATCGAAATTCAAAAAATGGATCAAAGTCTTTTGATAAAAATCCAAATCCACTATTCTGTAAATCTTGGATTACTTCTTTAAAATCACGATAAACAAAGTAGGGCAACATAAATCGATCGTGTAAGTCCGTATTCCAATTAATGGGATTTCCATAATAAGGATCTTCCCAAAACCGACAGATGATTGCCATCATAAATGCTTGTTGGATCACACTCATTTGATAATGAGGTGGCATTTCAAAAGCCCGCATTTCAATGAGTCCCAATCTTCCAGTAGGAGATCCAGGATCAAAAAGTTTATCTATAGAAATTTCTGTTCGATGTGTATTTCCGGTAATATCGATTAAAATATTTCTTAACACTCGATCTAACATCCAAGGTGAAGTATGTTTACTGGAATCAATTTGTTGAAATGCAATTTTTAATTCATGTAAAGAATCATTTCTACCTTCATCAATCCTAGGAGATTGAGAAGTTGGACCAATAAACATACCAGAAAATAAATAAGAAAGCCCTGGATGGTTTTGCCAATACGCCACCAAACTTCGTAAAAGCGAAGGTTTACGTAAGAACGGGCTATCACCCACAGAAGCACCACCCAGAGTGATATGGTTTCCTCCACCTGTTCCCGAGTGACGACCATCTATCAAAAATTTTTCTGCTGTCAAACGAAGTTGGTGCGCCTCTTCATAAAGAATTTTTGTCTTTTCAATGATCTCTCCGAAAGAAGAGGAAGGATGAAAATTAACTTCAATGACACCTGGATCGGGAGTGATTTTAAAACGATTTAATCTTGGATCATGCGGTGCTTCATACCCTTCTAATACAATAGGAATATCCGTACCAAGGGCTGTTTGTTCAATCGCATAAATCAGACGTAACCAACCCTCTAATGACTTGATTGGCGGTAAAAATACTCTGATGTTTCCATTTCTAGGTTCAACACAAAGAGCCGTACGCGTTCGTTCTTCTGCTGCCACATAACTAACTGTAGTTGTGAGAAATGGTGACTGGCCTAATTCCTTTGCTTTGGGCAGATCTGGTTTGGGAGCAGCTGGATCTTCAGGGGATGAAGGTGTTTGCTTTCCACCTAACGAATGTAATGGTAATCTCAATCCGACAGGTGAATCTCCAGGGATTAAATACATTTTCCCACGTCGAAAAATCCATTCATCCGATGTCCAAGATTGATTGACTACATCATAATCTAAAGGAAGAGTATATCCCACTTCACGATGTAAACCAGAATCGACTACTTTAAGAATACGTTTACGTTCCATCTCATCATAAGTGTTTAGATCATCTAACATCGATTCTGTTTGAGCAGGTAGATTGGCTTCTTGCCAAAGATAATATAAATTATCCTCGTAAGCCGTATGGATCGATGTAGTAGGAACTCGAAGATATTCCCCAAGAACACTAATGAACCTTCTCGCATCCTCTGTTGTGGCCGATCCCGTATAACGATCGTCTGCAAGCAGATACGGATGGTTCCAGATAGGCTCTCCATCTTTTCTCCAATAGGAAATCATCGCCCAGCGTGGCAGAGGTTCCCCTGGATACCACTTTCCTTGTCCATATTGCAGAAGTCCGCCTGGTGCAAAGTGTTTACTGAGTTTCTTGATCAATTGTTCTGATTTGGAATATTTCTCGAAACCTAAAGCATCAAAATTCCATTCAGGAGCTTCGCTATTTTCAGTAGAAACGAATGTAGGTTCCCCTCCGATAGTAAGCCTGATATCATTTTTCTTAATTCGTTTGTCAATGGAATCACCTAACCGAATGATTCGATTCCAATCTTCGTCTTGGTAAGGTAAGGTGACACGAGGCGTTTCTAAAACTCTTTCCACACTCATGTGAAATGAAAATTCCAATTTTGCTTTTTCAGCAAAACCATAAATAGGTCCGGCCGATTCTGGTTCCGGAGTGGCAGCCAATGGAATATGGCCTTCGCCTGTAAAAAGACCAGAAGTTGGATCAAGGCCAACCCATCCAGCTCCTGGGATATAAACTTCCGCCCAAGCATGTAAGTCTGTAAAATCGGATTCAGCTCCCGATGGACCATCCAAAGATTTTACATCCGCTTTCAATTGAATCAAATATCCGGATACAAATCTTGCGGCAAGCCCCAGATTTCTGAGTATCTGGACGAGTAAATAAGCAGAATCTCTACAAGAACCCATACGAGAAGATAATGTCAATTCAGTTGGCTGGATTCCCGGTTCCATTCGGATCACATAACCAACGTCAGAGTATACTTTAGCATTCACTGCCACTAAAAATTCAACGATCCTTCTTGGTTCTAAATCAATTGTTTTTAGATAAGATGCGAGAAGTTTCCCCGGTTTTTTAACTTTTAAATAAGGTGCCAGTTCCTTCTTTAAAACCTTATCATAAGTAAATGGAAAGTTCTCCGCATATTCTTCGACAAAAAAATCAAATGGATTGATTACTTTTAAATCAGTAACTAAATCAACCGCTACTTGTAATATATTGGTTTTTTCTGGAAATACTAATCGAGCCAAATAATTTCCAAATGGATCTTGTTGCCAATTTAGAAATTTTTGTTCCGGTAATATATTTAATGAATAAGAAACAATATGATTTTTAGTATGTGGGGCCGGTCTTAATCTGACTACATGTGGAGATAGTTTAATAGACTTGTCATATTGATAGGTTGTGATATGGGAAAGTGCAACTCGTATACTCATAGTTAGTTTGTAAAAAATCGTTCCACGATTTTGGCACCGATGTGATTTAATTCAATTTGAATATCATCTAGGTATTCATGTAGACCTTTATCAAAAATGGATTTTATATTTTCTGATCTAAGCCGATTCAAATAAACTGTGGTCGCATCCTGGGCTAAGTTACGCGGCAATCCTTCCTTAATACCAGAGATTTTTTCCAAAGCCTCTTGCATCTCTTGTAAACAAAAGAATATCGATCTCGGAAACGTTTCATTCAAAATCAAAAACTCAGCGATATCTGTTGGATCCACTCGTTTGTATTTTTGATTGTACATCTCATGGGCAGAGGCCGACTTTAGTAATGATAACCATTGCAATAAATCCAAGGTTGAACCAACATCATGAACAGAAGGAAGTAGAATGAAATACTTCATGTCTAGAATTCTAGTTGTTTTATCCGCACGTTCCAAAAATCTTCCGAGAAGTGAAAAATTCCAGACTTCATCATGGGAAATGGTAGCATCCGAACATCCATAAAAACTTTGGCAGCTCTTTCTAACCGTGCTTAAAAACTCAGACAAATCCATGGAAAGAGTGTCCCCATGTAATTCCGAAGTTTCCATATAAACCTTACGATAATCTTTAATCAAAAGATAAAATTCATTCAACACTTCCCACATGGAGGTAGAAATATTTTCACGAATGGTTCGAGCATTTTCTCTGGCTCTGGAGAGACATTGGAATATGGAATTAGGATTTTCTTCATCAAAAGTCATAAACCGTATGACATTCAACGGACTTGGCTCTGAGTATCTTTTCTCAAAAAGTTCAACGTCACCTGTTGTATGTACAAGTGGTAACCATTGGTTCGGAACCTCTTCGTTTAAATCCAAAGATAGTTGGTGATTGACGTCAATAAACCTTGAGTAGTTTTCTGCTCTCTCGATATATCGATTCATCCAAAAAACTGATTCTGCAACTCGGCTTAACATATAGTATCCTTATCCTAGAACCCAGGTGTCTTTTGAACCGCCTCCCTGGGATGAATTGACCACAAGTGATCCTTTTCGAAGAGCTACTCGAGTGAGCCCACCTGGCATCACATATATATCCTTACCGTACAAAATGAACGGCCTCAGATCGACGTGTCTCGATTCAATTTTATCGGCAATGAGAGTTGGTACTGTGGAAAGATTCAAAACTGGTTGAGCAATATAGTTTCTTGGATCTGCTTTGATCAGTTCCTTAAAATCCTCCTGCTCCTGTTTTGTCGATTTTGGACCAATGATCATTCCATACCCACCGGCACCATTAGCTGCCTTTACGACCAAGTTATGAATGTTTTCCAATACAAATTGTAAATCTGGACCTTCGGAACAAAGGTAAGTAGGAACGTTTGGAATGATCGGATCTTCGCCTAAGTAGTATTTAATGATCTTTGGAACATAGGAATAAATTACTTTGTCGTCAGCAACTCCAGTTCCAGGTGCATTGGCGAGCGCCACATTCCCTCTTTTAAATGCTTCAAAGATTCCTTTGACACCAAGCAAAGAGTCCGGCCTAAAACTCGATTGGTCCATAAAGGTATCGTCAATCCTTCGGTAGATCACATCTACTTTGCGGAGGCCTTTGGTCGTTTTCATATAGACTTTATGATTTTCTACAATGAGATCCGATCCTTCTACAAGGTACACTCCCATCTTCTGAGCCAAGAAGCTATGTTCATAATATGCGGAATTGTAAACCCCAGGAGTCCAGACAGCAATCACTGGATCTGAAACGTCTGTTAGGTTTTCTAACATGGACCTTAGATGGTAAGGATAATCATAAACTTGGCGAATGTTTAACTTTTCGAAAAGTTCGGGAAAAGTTCGTTTCATCACTTCACGATTTTCTAATACATAAGACACACCAGAAGGACAACGTAGGTTATCTTCTAACACATGGAAGGCACCAGCTCCATCTCTTACTAAATCTGTTCCTGTAATATGAATCCAAATATCTTTCGGAGGTTTCAAACCAATACATTGTTTGAGATATCCGGAACTAGATTCAATCATGTCCCTAGGGATGATTTTATCTTTGAGAATTTTTCCTTCTCCATAAATATCAGTTAAAAATAAATTAAGTGCTTGGATCCTTTGTTTGAGTCCCTTTTCTAAACTGATCCACTCTTCACTCGGTACAATTCGGGGAATGACATCAAAAGGCATAATTCTTTCTTGTTCGCCACCATCGCCATACAAGGTAAAGGTGATACCGAGTGACATGAGTGCCCTTTCTGCAGAACTACTGCGTTTTACGAGTTCGATCCCACCCAAACTCTCCATTTTCGTTTTTACAAAGTCGTAACTTTTACGCGGATAACCTTCGTTAGAAAACATCTCATCATATATATTCTTTTCACTATAGTCGGCGATAAACATGGGGGTACCCTCTGCTTACTTAGTTAGCAATATTTGTACCAAATGGAAGATATGACCCAAAAGGATGGATTCCAGGCTCATCCGACATAACAAGGTTAGGGGGAGGGAGTTTGGTGTTTATAAAATAAGCATTGTAGGAAAAGGAAGGATGTAGGTGTTTATAAATAGTACGGAATGATTAGTTTTCAGTGGATGGCGACAAATCGTTAGGGGAAATTTTCTTCTTTTTCTCTTGTTTTAACCGAAATGCATAAGCCAAGGTTCGGAAAAAACGCAAAAAAGGTAAAAATTTTAGCATAAACCGATTTCCCAACTGAGATATATGCTCATACCTTCTCTTCTTCGGCCGTAGCACCGATTGTAAAACACGAAGTGCCAGTCGTTTCGGATCAGAAAGTTTCGGCTCAAGGGCAATGACCCTCGAAAATCGGAACTCTCTCCCTATTTGTTTACGAAAGGAATCCCAGAAATAATCCAAAGCGGATTTTGTCGATCCATACAATCCGAATCCAGGAGTAGGGATCTTTGTTAAATCGGAACTAACAACGATTATATGAAGTCCTACCGAAATTAAATTGGTTAACCTTTGCACCGTATGAATTGGTGCCAGTGTATTCGAATGAAAAAGGATTTTTAGTTTGTTCCAATCTTCCTTTTCATCTTCCGCATAAGTGATTTGTTCTGAATTTAGAATGAATACATCGATTTTGTCTAAGGTTTCAATAGCCGATTCAATCAATCGTTCCATTTGATCCGGTTTCGAAGGATCAATTTTATATTTTTGGAGATTCGGATGATTGGGAATTTCTTCTGGATTTGAATCACCAACTACAACGAGTGCCCCTTCCAAAAGAAGTAGAGACAAAAGTTCTTTTCCCAAAGGAGAGGAACCTGAACTAAGCACAATCTTTTTGGAAGCAAGTTTCATATCGGCAATTTGATTTAGTGGATCAATTGAGAGACGGATCTTTTGTGTGGTCAACAAAGTATTTGTAAATTCCACCTTTGTTTCGAAGAGCTTCTCGCCAAACAACCTCAGATTCGTCTTCCCGAAAAATAATTGATTCGTCTACTTGATCAGAAACTACCCAAGACAATCTTTCGAATTCACTTTCCAATTGGCCGGAAGACCAACCTGCGTATCCTTGCAAAACGCGAAACTGAATTTGATCAGAAGAAAGAACTTCAAGCATAGTATCAAAACTTCTTGCCATATAAATCCCTGGCACAATTTCCACACCAGGATCTTCCGTTTGTTTACCATTATGAATGATAGATACAAACATACTGTCTACAGGGCCACCAGAGAACACTTGTTTGTTGGAATAGGCACTCTCTGGTAGATTTTTAATCAATGATTCCATTGTTTGGTCGGTAGGTTTGTTTATAACCAGACCAAAAGCACCGTCATCATCATGATCAACCATAAGGATGACGGTTTTGTGAAAAAAATCCTGAATCACGCTAGAATTGGAAATGAGTAACTTTCCGCGAGTTGAATCAGGATTTTGTGTCATTATTTTTTGCCGTGAATTTCTTCCAGGATTTTGTAAGCCACTTCTAATGTACTAATATCGGAATCACCTTTCACCATAGGTTCTGATTCTCCTTTAATACACTTAACAAAGTGTTCGTGTTCCTGTTTGAGAGGATTATCTTTGTGAACAAAGATTTTTTCCACGATAGATTCTTGTCTGTATTTGATTTCGCCAGTTCCGAGTTGAGTTGTTGAACTTGCTTGTCTATGCAACTCAATCTCTTGGTTGGTAAAATCCAAAAATACATAAGAATCTTTTTGAGAAATATTGAGAGTTCTGATTTTTGCTTGGGAAGCACGAGACGCATTGAGGGAAGCAACACATCCATTAGCAAAAGTAAGAACCACACTAGCAATATCTTCGTGATTGGAAACAATCGAAGAACCAACTGCTTTTACTTCTTTGACTTCAGATTTTACCAAGTTCAAAACAATGTCAATATCGTGGATCATCATATCCAAAACTACACCAACATCAGTGATGCGACTGTTATAAGGTGCAATCCTTCTGGATTCAATGAGGAGCGGGTGTTCTGCAATTTTGCCCAATTCCAAAACGGCTCCATTAAATCTTTCCACGTGACCCACTTGTAAAATCAAGTTGTTCTGTTTTGCTAAAGCTACCAACTCTTTTGCTTCTTCCACTGTTTGTGAAATAGGTTTTTCCACCAAAACATGTTTCTTTTCAGTTAACGCTTGCTTTGCGATCTTATGATGAAGGAAAGTAGGTGCGGCAATGACAATGGCATCCGTTTCCTTTAACAATTCTTCCACTGTAGGAAACGCTTTTGTTTTGTGTTTCTCAGCAATTTGAGTGGCACGTTCTAAGTTGGCATCAAATATCCCGATGAGTTCAGCATCAGAAAGCTGTTTGGCAACGTTTACGTGGTATTGGCCCATGTGGCCAGTACCAATGACTCCGAGTCGGACTTTTTTCTCCATAGATGCTCTCAATACTCCAAAAGATCAGCGGAAAAACAACTTCGATTTTCCACCACTACCCACCTTTTCTCCGGACTCGCGGGCAAATTCTTCCATAAGTTCTTTCTGTTTTTTAGAAAGTTTCTTAGGAATTTCGACTTTGATGATTACATGTTGGTCCCCTTTTCCATAAGAACCAAGGTAAGGAATCCCGTGACCCTTCAATCGGAAGATTTGTCCACTTTCGGTTCCTTCCGGAATTTTGAGTTGGATGGTCTTTCCATCAATGGAAGGCACTTCGATTTCTCCCCCAAGGCAAGCCATGGATAACGAAATCGTTTTTTGAACAATTAAGTCATTCCCTTGGCGTTCAAAGGTTGGGTGTTTTTTGATATGTGTCACTACATACAAATCCCCACTTGGACCACCGTTCGGGCCAGACTCACCTTCTCCAGAAACTTTGAGTCGGCTTCCTGATTCCACACCTGCAGGAATTTTAATATGAATGGTTCGTCTTTTCTCTGTTAGGCCTTCGCCCTTACAGGTTTTACAAGGATTGGAAATGACTTTTCCTTTTCCTTTACAACGTGGACAAGTGGTTGTGACACTAAAGAAACCTTGTGTTCGTCTGACTTGGCCTGTTCCCGAACAATCAGGACATACCGTTGGCGAAGATCCTTTTGATGCTCCCGATCCAGAACAATCCACACAAGTTTCCAGTCGTGGGATTTCAATTTTGTATTCTTTACCGAGGGCCGCATCTTCTAAACTGACTTCTAAATTATAACGTAAATCCGATCCTCTTTGAGGACCGGACCTTCTTCCACCACCACGGCTACCGCCGCCACCTGAACCTCCAAAAAATTCACTGAAGATGTCACCGAAGTCTCCAAAGATATCAGAGAAGTCTGTATAAGCACCTGCTCCGTATCCTCCGCCCGCACCGGCATTGACGCCGGCCTTGCCGAACTGATCGTACGCCGCACGTTTTTGTGCATCACGTAACACTTCATAGGCTTCAGTAGCCTCTTTGAATTTTTCTTCCGCTTCTTTATCACCCTTATTTTTATCAGGGTGATATTTGATGGCTAACTTACGATAGGCGCCCTTGATCTCATCATCAGAGGCACCTTTCGAAACGCCTAATACTTCGTAGTAACCACGGTCGCTCATAGTTTTGCTTCTTTCTCTATTTATTTTTTGTCCTCATCGACTACGGTGTAATCCGCATCGACGACCTTTTCGCCACCGGCAGAAGATTCACTTGCACCTTGACCTGCGTTTGCACCAGGATCCGCACCTGGAGCACCAGCTTCAGGACCTGCTTGTGAATATATCTTTTGTCCAATTTGCATTGCTACTTCTTGGATGGAATCACGAGAAGCTTTCATACGTTCGATGTCACCAGATTCCATTGCTTCACGGCCACGTTTGATTTCGTCCTGAGCTCTTTGTTTTTCTGATTCATCGAGTTTGTCAGCAGATTCACCGATGGTTTTTTCTAATTGGTAAACAATCGCTTCCAATTCGTTTTTAGTATCAGCGGCTTCGCGAAGTTTTTTATCTTCTTCAGCGTGAGCTTCTGCATCTTTCACCATCTTTTTAATTTCTTCTTCAGAGAGTCCCGAAGAAGACTCAATACGAATCTTTTGTTCTTTCCCTGTTCCTAAGTCTTTTGCCGATACATGAACGATACCATTCGCATCAATATCAAAAGTGACTTCGACTTGAGGTACTCCTCTTGGTGCCGATGGAATTCCCACTAAGTCAAAACGACCGAGGGTTCTATTGGCACTTGCCATCTCACGTTCCCCTTGCAATACATGAACCGAAACTGTTGTTTGGCTGTCTGCCGCAGTAGAGAACACTTGTGACTTTCTTGTCGGAATGGTTGTATTTCTTTCGATGAGTTTTGTCATCACACCACCGAGAGTTTCAATACCAAGAGAAAGTGGAGTTACATCAAGTAACAATACGTCAGTAACATCACCAGCAAGAACTCCCCCTTGGATTGCAGCACCAACTGCCACTACTTCGTCTGGGTTTACAGATTTGTTCGGTTCTTTACCGAAAATTTCTTTTACAAGAGCTTGGACCGCAGGGATACGAATCGATCCACCCACAAGGATGACTTCATCAATTTCGCTCGCAGACAAACCTGCATCTTTTAATGCATTGATACATGGAATGCGAGTTCTTTCTACAAGTGATCTTGTGATCTCATCAAACTTTGCTTTAGTGAGTGTCATGTCCAAATGTTTTGGACCAGATGCATCTGCTGTGATGAACGGTAGATTGATTTGAGTGGAAGATGTTCCAGACAACTCGATTTTAGCTTTTTCAGCAGCTTCTTTCAATCGTTGTACTGTGTTTTTATCTCCAGAGATATCAATCCCAGTTTGTTTTTTAAACTCATCAATCATCCACTGCATAACTACGTTATCAAAGTCGTCACCACCAAGATGAGTGTCCCCATTTGTGGATTTTACTTCGAAAACACCGTCACCAAGCTCTAGGATGGATACGTCAAATGTTCCACCACCTAAGTCATATACTGCGATCTTGGCGCTAGTTTTTTTCTTATCAAAACCGTAAGCGAGAGCCGCTGCCGTAGGTTCGTTAATGATACGTTCCACTTCGAGACCAGCAATTCGACCAGCATCTTTTGTTGCTTGTCTTTGTTCGTCATTGAAGTATGCAGGAACGGTAACCACAGCTTTCTTTACTTCGTAACCAAGAAAGTCTTCCGCAGTCTTTTTCATTTTTTGAAGAACACGAGCCGCAATCTCTTGTGGAGTGAATTCACCAGAAACGGTTTCAAATTTGACTCCATCATTTCCAGCACGGATCACTTTGTAAGATACCATCTTGGATTCATCACCAGCTTCGTTAAAACGACGACCAATGAAACGTTTTGCAGAACGAATTGTGTTTACCGCATTCGTAATTGCCTGGTTCTTTGCGAACTGACCCACAATGGTTTCACCCTTTGCGGTAAAGGCAACAATCGAAGGAGTGGTTCTTGCCCCTTCTGAGTTTTGAATGACAACAGGGTCTCCACCTTCCATAACCGCCACACAAGAGTTAGTGGTTCCCAAATCGATACCTATAATTTTTTCCTTAGACATAATCTTCTCCTTCTTACTTATATTAACTTTGTGGTTTTCCCACTTTTACACGTGCAGGGCGAATGGATTGTTTGTTCTCACCTTCTTCATGGTAATAACCAGCTTGGTAAGTTTCCACAACCGTCTCCTCAACAAACTCTGCACTTTCCTCAGAAGCAATTGCTTCCATAAGCATTGGATCAAACGGCATTCCTTTCGGATCCAAACGTTTGATTCCTTCTTTTTCCAATACGGAATAAAATTCCTTTTGAACCATCTTGATCCCTTCAACGAAAGCAACTACTTCCGGAGTTTGGTTCGGAACATTGGACACTCGTTCTAAATTGTCCAAGGCACCAGTGAGTCCTTCCGCAAACTTCTTGATGGATTCTTTTCTTGCATTTAACAAGTCATTTGCAGTTCGACGTTTGTAGTTTTGAAACTCCGCACGTTCTCTTAACCAAGAATCTTTTAAAGTCTCGATTTCTTTTTTAGCGTTATCGAGTTCCTTCTCGGCACCTTCTACTGCTTGTTCAATGGCTTCATCCGTAATGGTCTGCCCTTCTTCGACGGACACATTTTGTTCATCCACGGACCCGTTTGTTTCTTCTGCCATTTTTCCTCCTACTATCTACTCAATTTCGTAATCATTTCTGAAACTAACTTTGAGGTGAATTCAATCAAAGGTAATGCTTTGTTATAATTCATCCTCTGAGGACCAATGATTCCCATGGAACCGATCCTCTTCTCTCCCATTCGGTAATTTGTTGTGATGATGGTTACACCACCTAACTTCTCATTACCATCTTTTCCAATAATGGTATAAACACCATCCATCGGAACATAATCGCTAAAAAACTCTTTGAGGAACTGCTTTTCATCAAATAGATGCAGGATGTTTTCTAATTGTTCCTCTTCATCCTTAAAGTTTTCGTATAAGTTTTTCAATCCATCGATGTATAAGTTATCAACAGATTGGCTATCTGATCCCATGGCTCTCGCAATCGATGGTGCAAATTGAGAAAATCCTTCTGGACCTTCCTTTTGTATCATCATCTTAGGAATCAGATTACTCTGAATTTCATGAACATCAAAACCTTTGACGTTATCATTCAAATATCTTGAAATTTGGTACAAGGTCTCTTGCGAGATGTGGTAATCGAAAAAAATATTTCGATTAAGCACAGTTCCTGACCGCATAACAAGAATCATAAGAACCTCTCCACCATTTACATGGATGAGTTCAATATGTTTGAGTGTGTCGAGTGATCCTTCCGGACCAAGAACCACACTCGCAGATTGCGAAAGGGAAGCCAATACTTTGGATGTGGCGATGAGCACTTGGTCCAATCGAAATTGCATCCGAAGATACTCTTCCTGGATCCTTTGTTTCTCTCGCATGGTAAGCTCAAAAAGAGTCACCAAACTATCCACATACAGCCGATACCCTCGTTCTGTCGGAACCCGACCTCCCGAAGTATGGCGTGCCACGATAAAACCCATCTCCTCTAATTCTGCTAAGCAGGATCGAATGGTAGCGGGTGAGACTCCGATATCGTATTTTTCAGAAAGGGTTTTGGATCCGACTGGTTTGTTATCCGAAACAAATTCCTCGACCAAAGCTTTCAAAATAGAACGATGTCTAGGCGAAAGATCCATATCCTTCTTGGCACTTCCTTTAGCACTCTGATGATTAGAGTGCTAATCTATGCTTAAAGTTTACGGATTTGGTATTTTTTCGTCGAGCAGGAAGAAGATTGGAGCCTGGAATTTTAGCAGAGTTTAAAAGAATCTGCTAAAATTATGTCACACAGGATAAACTTGGATCTGGTTACGCCCATGATTTTTGGCTTGGTAGAGCGCAATGTCAGCCAACTTCAAAATCTCTTCTGGTTTTTGGATCGGGTGCACCTTAGTAAAACCTATACTCAGAGTGATATTGAGATAATAGTTATCAAAAATGAAAAATCGGTGGCTAGCCACAGATTCCCGAAGGCGGTCCAGAACGATGGAAGCCCCTTCGGTGGTAGTATCTGGCAGAATGCAACCAAACTCCTCTCCGCCGATCCTTCCCACGGTATCCTCTTCTCGTAGGCAATCCACAAAGATATTGGCCATTTTTTTCAAAACCAAATCCCCAATGTCATGGCCGTAAGTATCGTTGATGACCTTAAAATGATCGATGTCGAGGACTGCGAGAACTGATTCCCTGTTACGTCGTTTGACGGTAGCGACTGTTTTTTGTAAGGTTTCAGCAAAGGAACGCCTGTTGGGCAACATGGTGAGTTCGTCCATGTAGGCCAATCGTTTCAAACTATTGATAAGAACATTTTTTTGTTCTTCAAGTCGTCTACGTTCCCTCACATCACGAATGATTGCTGCATAAAACATTTGGTCTTCATTGCGAATGGTAAAGGCACGGATTTCTACCGGAATGGTGCCTTTTGGTTTTGTGACAAGTTCCAATTCTTTTAAAAACCCGGCGATATAGTGGGAATCTTTGGAACTAACAAAGGTTTCTATGGAATTTTGTTCCCCTTTCTCATTCGGAGGAAAAAGAAAAGAAAACGTTTTTTGGTCTAATTCCTCTTTCGAAAAACCAGTTAACGACTGTAATGCTAAATTACTAAAAAGTATTTTACTATCTGTATCTAAAACAACGATGGCATCGATGGATTGCGAAACAATTTCTCTCGCAAACACATCTGTATTAATCTCATTCATTTCCCCAAATTTCCCCATAACCTTTTTCGCTTCGGAATGAATCCCGCCACTTGTGGATGTGACGAAAATTAATTTCCGGTTTGTTGACGCGGAATTCTTTTTTCGGCAAAACCTTCATTGGCTTTGGAATCAGACTCTGATACCAATAAGCAACAGAGGTTAAATCTAAGGTCAAGGAATTTGCATGTCCATGCTCTAAAAGGAATAGGAAATTTTTTTCAAACCTTATGGGGGATTCCACCCAAAATCGATATAAATGAGTTCTACCTAACCAACCAACAGAATCCGAGACTCGTGGATATCCGAAGTATGGATGCATAAAGACTTCTTTTGGTGACCAAGCTGTGTTAAAAACATCTTCGGTTCCTGTTCCTTTTAGATTGGCTTCTGTTTGGTTCCCATCAATAAAAATTAAATCATCTCCCTCTCCATACCAAAGGGGAGTTGGGGAATCTACATATAAATTGAGTCCGACAAATTGCCCTTTGCCTTCTGTTTCGAGAACGGAGAAGTAATTTTCTTTTTTAAAAACAGTCTTTTCTGTTTCTCCAAGAAGGGCCCATTCATTTTCCTTCCCATTGCTGGTGTTAGGTTGTGTAATACTGCGATTCCACTGGGCATGAAAACGTAAACTGGAATCTAATGGTTCTTTCCATTCTTCATAATCGATATAAAAATAAAAATTACTGATATCCTCATCCGATTCATTTTCTATTTCAATTTTTGCTCCTGTTTCAAAGGGCATAGGAAAGTAAGAATTCATAGACTTTCCTTTTTTGGGAGCTGCTACCAAAGGAGCTGAATTTAAAATGTATTCTTCTCCCCAGCCTTGTCCAAAAAATTCACCTAACGGAACTTCCACGGAAGGATGTTTATGATTGTCCCAATAGATGCGGATCACCGCATTTTTACGAGCCATAAGATCTTTACTGGCAAGTGTCATCCAAATATGTTTGATGACACCCCTGGTTTTAATCTCAGCGATAGTCACCGTTTTCTTTTTTGGAATTTTGATAAAGTCATCGTTCCCATTGGTAGGATCGGCACTGGAAATCCTTTGGTTGCGGTAGGTTTTATCCTTCCAAATCGAAGATTCCCATCCATCAGCAAACAATACATTAGTAGAAATGAATATTATAAATCCAAGAAAAGAGAAAAAGAAAGAACTCACCAAAAAGGAAATCTTTTTCTTCCGACTTGATTTAGTGAACAATTTAGAATACTTAAAATACATAGATATTTGCTGTCTGAATTATTTAAAACGATTCATGAGGCCCAGAAAAATTCCTGCTTGGACAAGTGACTGTAAAAAAATTTCGAATACCACATAGAGATGGATCGAAAAAGAAACCTCTGGAATTAAGAATACCATTCCTTCCAAACTCCCCACAGCAGGAGAGATCGCAGCAAGTCCACCAAGGACTGTCCTCATCCAAACCAAAACAAACATTTGTTTACCGAAGCTCTGTGTTCGAAACCAATCCCAAATCACGATTAAAAAACTCACCATTAGGACTGCCTGAAATATTAAAGCAGGAAATAACCAAGTCATAGCTCTTGACCAAGCGGCGCCATCGTTTGCTGTGATAAGAAACAATGGGAAAACAGCACTGTCCCCTTCATAATAATCCTTCATCACCAACTGGAAGTAGGGAATCGAAACCAGGAGATAAGCGGAAAGATGGCTGAAAATAAACTGAATTGTGATTTTAATCTTCGGATTCATGTTAAAGTTGTCCAATAAGGTAGGAGATCCCATCTTAACATGATGAAATCAGAACTCAAGGCAAAACTGCAACGGACATTCCCAAAAGCCAAAACAGTTTCATCTGGTCGGCTCTTCACACGCCAGTTGAGTAATCTTGTTGATGAGTCCATTCGGACTCTTTTTAACGAAGTATCCGATGGGATCCCATTAAAAGACCATCTTTGTTTGATTGCCGTTGGTGGGTATGGCCGAAGGGAACTGGCTCCCTATTCCGATATTGATCTTCTTTATCTGCATGACGGAAAACTCTCCGACAAACTCCTAAGCGAAATCATTTCAAAAATTAACACATTCTTATATAACAACGAAAAGGAAGTGGGGCATTCTTGCCGCACGATCAAAGAATCTTTTTTGTATTTAGACCAAATCGAAACCTTCCATGCTGTCCTTGATTCGCGGTTTCTTGTGGGGTCAGAAGTCCTTTTTCAAAAATACAAAACAGAATTTCTCGGGAAAATTCCTGAAAAAACCATCAAAGTTTTTAACGAATGGAAATTGTCTTACCTTCGCGAACGAATCATCAATTCTTACAATCCCATCCTACTTTCTGAACCTAACATTAAAAATGATCCATTAGGACTTCGTGATATACAACATATGTATTGGATTGAAAAAACCAATCCTTTGGCCGACTCCGCTGATGGGGGTATTTTCGATTTTTATTTGATTGGTGATAGTTTAACTCTTCTATCAGCTTACGATTTTTTACTATTAACAAGATCGGCACTTCACATCATCAGCGGTCGTAAAAATGATCGATTGGATTTGGGTTTGCAAGCGGAAGTGGCGGAGTTTTTAGGTTTTGGACCAAAAAACGAAATCAAAACTCTCGAATCCTTTATGAGCCAATTCTACAAAGCCCAAAAGGAAGTGTATTTTTATATTGGAACATATTTGGATGAAAAAACCAATCGAAACAAAAAAAGAATCCAAAGAGAACTTTCTAATCCGGACAGTTTGTATGATGACATCATCCAATTCTTTGCGGAATCTCAATTAAACGAAGAAGAACCTTCTCGAATCGATTTAAATGAAATCAGATTCGCATCACACTTCTTAGATGATGATTTCAAAAACCAAAAATCTGTTTTAGATACTTTTCTCGGCATGTTACGGCAAAAAAAACGTGTTGGGCATACCCTCACTCTTATGCATGAGTGTAACATTCTTGGAAAACTGATTCCTGAATTTGGCGCTTGTACAAACTTTCCTCTATTTAGTTATCACCACCAATACACCGTGGACGAACACACTCTCCTTATCTTAAGGGAACTTGATGTTCTCATCGCCGATTTATGGGAAGACCGACAAATTCAAGATGTATTTAATGTATGTGAAAAAATTGAGATTTTGGCCCTAGCCATTCTCATCCATGACGCGGGAAAGGTTAAAGAAGGAGACCATAGCCAATATGGTGCGGAACTTGCTCTCATCATTGCAGAAAGGTTTCGGTTGTCAGAAGAAGATACGGAACTTTTACGATTCCTCGTTGCCGAACATATTGTGATGTCAGAACTTTCTTCTAAAAGAGATATTTATGATCCCAAACTCATCGCCTCTTTTGCAAAACAATTTTCGAACGAAAACACCTTGCGGTTGTTATACATACTTACCATTATCGATACTAAGTCAGTAGGGCAAGGAATCCTAACCAACTGGAAAAAAGAAATCTTACATTTCCTATTCACTTCCACTCTAGCATATCTGCAAAAAGGAAATCTTGCCGATACCCAAGAACGGATTGAATCAACTCTCGAAACCTACTTAATCGAAAAAGAAGGACTAACCACCGAACAATCGGAACGGATTGTTGAGTTTGGAATGCAGATAAGGCCTTCCTCCTATTTAAACTACAACACTCCCAGACGAGTGTATCAGCATTTCATCTTACTGTATGATTGGAAAAGTTCAGGATTGCCATTCCGGATGATCGCAGAAAGAGAACCTGCCTTCGTCACTTTGTCCATCTTTGCCCAATCCGACAAACAAATGTTACTGTACCTTTCGGGAACCATCTCTTCTTTAGGACTTAATTTGGTAGGACTCCGTTTATTTAGAACTGAAGAGGACCAACTCATTTTACAAGCACAAATCACTGATGAATTCGGAAGTGGTGAGATCGCAGAAGAACAAATATCAGACATTGAATCTACACTCGCCGATTGTATCGAAGGGAAAACCAATATTGAAGATTTGGCCTCCACAACCAATATCTGGAAAACACTACCTGAAATTCCCGACGGAATGGTAGAAGAGTTGGTCAAATTTGCCAACGATCTTTCTGAATCTTATTCTGTTTTAGAAGTCAGAGTTCCTGATTCCATTGGACTTGTGTATCGAATCTTAAAAACATTACTCGACTTTGAACTCGAAGTGATTTTTGTTAGGATCTCAACCAGTGCGGATTTTGCTTATGACTCCTTTCATATCCAAACCAAAAATGGTAAAAAAATTGAAGATACAGGCCTGCTACTGGCAATCAAAGAAAAAATCCTCTCGGTAGCTCGAGTGAAAGAAAACCTAGGAATCATGGAGATTAACTTTTAATATGGCATGGTGGAAAGAAGCAGTTATCTATCAAATCTACCCACGTAGTTTTCAAGATTCCAATGGAGATGGCATTGGTGATTTAGAAGGAATCATCGAAAGATTGGATTATCTTGCAGGTTCCAAAGATTCTCTTGGGATTGATGCGATTTGGTTATCACCGGTGTATCCTTCTCCCATGTTTGATTTTGGTTATGATATTTCAAACTATGAAGAAATTGATCCTGTTTATGGTGACACTCAAACCTTCAAACGGTTGTTAAAGGAAGCACACAAACGTGGAATCCGAATCATATGGATCTTGTGGTCAACCATACCTCTCACCTCCACCCGTGGTTTTTAGAATCCAGATCCTCTGTCAATAGCCCTAAAAGAGATTGGTACATTTGGAAAGAACCAACTCATGTAGGACCACCTAACAATTGGCTCGGTGCTTTTGGCGGATCGGGTTGGGAATACGACAAACGTACCAGTGAATACTATTTCCATTCCTTTCTGAAAGAACAGCCAGATCTCAATTGGCGTAATCCCGATGTAGAAGATGCCATCTTCAGAATGATGAAGTATTGGTTGGATATGGGTGTGGATGGGTTTCGTTTGGATGTGGTCAACTTATATGTAAAAGATGAATTCCTCCGAAACAATGCTTCTTATTTTATGAAAGGCCCAAGACCTTACGACAAACAAGTACATACTTATGATCGTGACCGTCCCGAAATGCATGGGATCTTACGACGTATGCGCAAACTACTCGATTCGTATTCCGATAAACGTATGTTTGTTGGTGAGATCATGCAAGACTTCCCAGGAAACGTCCTTCTTCCTGCTACCTATTGTGGCCGTAACGACGAACTACACCTTGCATTCAACTTTATGTTTCTTTTTTCTCCTTGGAAAGCAGAACGATTTTTTCAAATTGTAAAGGACTTTGAATCCGCACTCGGAGAAGACAATTGGCCGAACTATACTCTCTCCAACCATGACTTTCCTCGCCACATCACTCGTTATGAAAAAGGTGTCGATACAAAAGCCCGCGCCCAACTTGCAGCCTGTATGATGTTAACGCTTCGCGGAACACCTTTCCTCTACTACGGTGAAGAGATTGGTATGAAACGCCAAAAAGTTCCCTACAAAAAAATCCAAGACCCTGTGGGAAAACGTTATTGGCCTTTCCATCCCGGTCGAGATCCCGAACGAATTCCTATGCCTTGGAATAGTTCAGAAACCACAGGTTTCACTACTGGAAAAGCATGGCTTCCTTTGTACGAAGAAGCAAACACAGTGAATGTGGAATCACAAATGGAAGATCCCACCTCACTATTTCATACTTACAAAAAACTAATCCAATTAAGGAAAGATAGAAAATCTCTGCGAAAAGGTAAGTTAAAAATATTAATATCCGACGACAAACAAGCGCTATACTATCGCAGAAGAGACGGAAAAGAAGATACTTATATTTTTTTAAACTTCTCTGCAAAACCAGTCAAAGTTTCCTATCCTAGAAAATGGATCCTAAACGAAATTCTATTCAGCACAGCAAACAGAACCTCATCATTTGAACTAGAAAAGGAATTGGACACTGGCGGTTTAGTATTGTTCCCGAATGAAGCTGTTATCTTTGGCAGGTGATTTTTTGATCTAAGAGTGGGGCGCCTCGAATGGTTCGAGGTTTCCCAATCTCAAAGTATAATGACCCCGCTTTTCGCTCCAATCTTTCCAATCCATTTGTAGCAAACCTACCCTCCAACACGGAAAGGATTTCCGCTGCAATCAGTGGCGCGGGAACACAATGATTCAAAATTCTGAATCAAAATCTTTTTTTACAAAGAAAGTTTCGGTATCACAACTTCTTGTGCAAATTTATGGGTTTCATCATAACAAAAAGTATGGAAGCGAACTATCTCTTCTCCTTTGCTCATAAATGATAATTTTAACACTTGAGGTTTTTCGGTAACTTCAATAGTCGTAGTCCCACTTCCGTCATTTAAATTGAAGGATGCCTTTGTTTTTGATAACACTTTCCAATCCCCCTTTAATTCCGGAACATCGTAATCACTTTGCGAAGTTACAGTAAAATCAGGATACATTTTGATACCAAAATTTACAGGAGACGATTCACAAAAATATGGAAAAGGTTTTACCTCTTCTATTGTAAGACTTCCCCAACTGGTAATCGTAATTCCACCTATGTTTTCTTCAATGCTCTCAAAAGTAATTGGTTCATTTGATTTTTTTAAACCAACAATGATAGACTCTTTTCTTTTTTGTTCCTCTTCTTGCAAACGTAACGTTTCGGCTTTCTCCGCTTCCGTTGGACCTTCTACTTCTTTTTTACAATGGATTGTCATAAACATCACTGCAATGCTTACCATCATTATCATTTTAAAATTTCTAAATATTGATTCCTTCATACGATGCCTTTATATTTTTTTTAATTTCTTTCCATTCAAAGTTTATCTTTTAATTATTCACCAATTGCTTCATTGTAGCGTCTCGATTGGAAAACCAATCGATTGAGATATTGGCAAATACTTCCCATACTTTCTAATTCCAAATCTACTTTTGGTTTGTCGGCTCTTAAGTCTTTTGCAGAAAAAGTGATCAGTAGCAAATCACCTTTGGATTCCGAAAAACACAATTCCTCTTCGCGTGTTGGTTCTGATCCACCTTCCCCTTGGCATCCAGAATAAATTCCAGACATATAAAACTCACCCTTCGGTTGCCTCCATTGGAAATCACTGAAACACGTTCCATCTTCGGCACTTCCATGACTTGTCACAAAAGATCCACTTGACTCTTTATCACGTTTGATATTGGGATGGGAGCGAACAATTTCGTAAATCATCCAATAACGATCCGTTGTATACAATCGATATTGCATTTCTCCGATCGTTTCATCATACCCACCTTCACCAAATTTTGCAGCGATAAGAACCAGTGCTTTTTCATAAGGATTTGTTTTCAGAATTTCTTTATAGTCCTTTGGGATTGTTGCTAAAAACTCTTTAAATCCTTGTCCAGAAGTTAACAAAAGATCTGTTGTGGCTAGTGGACTCAATATCAGTTCCCCAGCAGCCAATTTGATACGAAACCCAATTGATTTACCTGATTCTTCAGCAGTGATGGAAATCACTTCTAAAGTTTCATCGGAACCTAGGTTTCCACTGGCATCCATTTGTGTGATTTCCAAATAGACTCCATCATGTTCTTTAAACACCAACTTGCCATTGGCTACAACTGCAGAAGGATCTATATTTGTTTGGAATTTTTTAACAATCTCCATTGCCGATTGGCTTGATTCAGAATATGAGAAGTATTGAAAAGGTAGTCCCTTTGCCGAATATGCACCATTTTTTGCTATGAGTTGGAATAATTTTTCCGTCACTAAGTATTGATTTTTATACTTATTAAATTGAGAAACCAATCCTTTGTAGGAATCTGCTCGAACTGGATATTCGACAAAAAGTTGGTTTAATATTTTTTCCTGCTGTTCTTTTAGTTTATCAAATAAATCTGTCGATGATCCAGAAGGTAAAGTGATCCCATTGGTTTTTTCTTTAAGGCCTGAGAAACGTTTCGCAATTAATTGCATTCTCGTATCTTTTGGATTAGGATTTGCTTTGAGTGCTGGCAAAAGAATGATTTCACTTACTACTTTCAAACGATCATCTACTTTTGGAAATTCGATTCCCAATGCTGTATTGAAAAGGCTATCATTCACATTCGTTAGATCGATTGATTTGATTTTTTCAGGGTTACGTAACCATTCTCGTATTGAGTTTAATGTAACGTATTCTGTTTTGGCAACTATGGTACCAACTGTTATATCTGGAAAAACAGCATGTCCTTCACTGACACTCGATTTGATTGAATTTGTATGTAATCGAAACTTACTTTGGAAATATGCCTTCCCGTCATTACAATCTGCTTTTAATCGTTCAGGACATAACACTTCAAAGTAAGATAAGGTAGAATCTTTTTCTGTTACTTCGATGACTGCGGTTACTTCCACAATGTCTTTCGCATTTACTTTTCCGATCATTTTTCCAGGAAACTTTGTATCCTGAAGAATTTCTAATTCTGATTTTGAATTGTAGAAATAGAATTGCATGGGTGGGTCTAATGGTTGCACTTTCTTTTTAGCACAATTAGTAAGTGCAATGCCTAAAACCAGAATGGTTAAAGAAAATCGTACTATGGAATTATTGGTAATCATAGGTTTCCTATTATGAATGAAGTGTCTGGAATCTTAAAAGGAAATAAATTGATAAGTCAATTCAAAAACAAATTTTGAACCATTTGTCCAATCTACCAATTGGTATATGTATGATTGAGGATTAACTTTGATATTTTGATGTGAGTTATCTTTTTTTGTTTGGAAACATAGTTTAGAATGATTCGAATAAGAATGATATTTTTACTGTGATTTTAAATGAAGGGAGGTTAAATTAAATTTAATCTTTTATATTTGAATTTTTTGAAACTCTAACAACTCGCTCACTTCATCCGGCAATGATACAATCTTCTTTGTTACATGACTCACAGTAATATAAGTAAGCATCCCCGAACAAATTTTTTTCCCTTCACATAAAATTTGAAACGACCAATAGATCTTAGAAGATTTATAACTCGGACTTAAAAAAACATTTAACAGATCATCAAACTTTGCACCATTACGATAATCAATCAACGATTGTACTACATGAAAATCAAGTTGGAAACGTTCTATAAATTCAGAATACGAAATGCCCTTGGCACGAAAATATTCTGTAATGGCTACATCTAAATAGTTTAGATAATTTGCGTTAAAAACGATCCCTTGAGAATCCACTTCCGAATACCGAACTCGGAACGAATGCTGGAAATCTTCCTTTGCTTTCATTGAAAGTCAGTTACTCCGAATTTTCCCGACAGTTTTGCCTTTCCGAATCAGCACAATGGAAAAGAAGAAGAAGGACGATGGTTGTTATACTGATTTGTTTCATATCGTTTTAAACAAGAAAATTTACGCCTAACTAATGAATGTCGGATTTTCTTTTATGATACAACAATGCTTTTTGCAAACAAGAAATCACTTTGGTTTTAGCGAGTTTCTGGTTTGCTGCAAAGTACAAAGCCCTTTTCCCATCACATTTTAATTCAGGAAATTCAATCGCAATTTCCTGTGCAATGGTGGTTTTACAATTAAAGAATAGTGCAAATTCCGTATCACTCACCTTACCAATCCGAATGGTGGAACCAGATTTTGTTATCGGTGTTAGAAAACTGGGTTGGCCCCATTTGATACATTCTTCAATCTCTCCGATGCGAGCATCAGCAACGGACAGGTCATAAACCCAATCACGAATTTCCATAACCTTATCCAGCATTACGGGCGTTAAATTGAAATAATAAGAGGAGAGCAAATCCGAAGGGATGGGATATTTTTGTTTGGTTTTTGAATTTGTTTTCACCGGATCAGCCTTGAATTGATCTTCATTAGGTGGCCTTCCATTCCTAAATTCAAACCCTTAAACATGATTCTATGTTTTGGAGATTCAAATCCGATGAGAAATCCTAATATTGAAATATAGGGCCAATTTTTGGATCCACATTTTTGAATCGAACTTTATCACCAATTTTTACTGATCCAAAGTCTATTACACCATCCACAACAGTTGTAAGTTTTACATTTTCTTCTGTTTGAACAATCGCCAGAACGTAAGGAGCACGGTTGGACAGAGCACCAAAACCAACATGCACAACTGTAAAAGAATGGATGATCCCGTTCTGTTTTAAATCTACCATTTCTACGGATTCACTTCCGCAGGAAGGACAACCTTCTGTTACCTCTGCCACTTTAAAGTCACATTGTTTGCAGTGTGTGCCAGGTAGAGTTTCTGTTACGTTCATAGAACATTACTCATTTTTTTGTGAAATAAATGCAATACGTTTAAATCTCTCGGGTAGGGTAAAATCGTCTCAGCTATACCGATGGGACTAAATCTCTGTTTGAGAATGGCGTAATAAACGAAACACGTTTAAATTCCTTGTGCGGAATCTAAACGTGTTATTTCAAATTTTTAAGGTTTTACTTCAATCTTTCAATGATAGTGGCAATACCCATACCACCACCGATACAAAGAGTGATGAGGCCGTAACGAAGGTCTCTTCTTTCCAACTCATCTAGAACGGTTCCAGTAAGAATGGCTCCCGTTGCTCCGAGTGGATGTCCAAGAGCAATCGCTCCCCCATTTACATTGATTTTGGATTCATCAATTCCGAGTGTTTTCTTTACATATAACACTACAGAGGCGAATGCTTCGTTGATTTCCCAAAGGTCAATGTCCTTTACACTAAGACCTGCTTGTTTCAAAGCTTTTTGCGAAGCAGAAACAGGACCAGTCAACATGATAGTTGGATCTTCACCAGTTGCCACTGTTGCAAGAACTCTTGCTCGTGGTTTTAAACCGTATTTTTTAAGTCCTTCATCATTAGTTACAAGAATCGCAGCAGCACCATCCACGATACCGGAAGAGTTACCAAGTGTGTGGATGTGGTTGATTTTTGTTACTTCTGGATAAGAACGTAATGCAATGGCATCCAATTCTTTTTCACCGATGGTTTTGAATACAGGGCCAAGTCCAGAAAGGAATGCATAATCCGATTCCAAACGTGGGTTCTCTTCTTCAGTCACAACAGTTCCATCATCCAAAGTAATTGGGATCACAGATTTTTTAAAGTAACCGTTTTGAACTGCAGCATGTGCTTTAAGTTGTGAAGATTCAGCAAAACGATCTGCTTCTTCACGTGAAATATCATACTTGGTTGCGATTAGGTCAGCAGAAATACCTTGTGGAACTAGGTTGTAATAAGATGCAATTTTATCGTTACCAACGTTAAAATCACGTCCCATCATATCATCACCCATTTTCACTCGGCTCATGGATTCTACTCCACCACCGATTCCGAGTTCCATAGCTCCTGATCCAACATGGTTTGCCACGTTGTTCAATGCTTGTAATCCAGAACCGCAAAATCGGTTCACAGTATAACCTGGAACTTCTTTTGGCCAATGAGCAGCCATAACCGCATAACGTGCGATACATGCAGCTTGGTCAGCAACTTGGGATACACAACCCATTACAACTTCTTCAACCGTTTTTGGATCGATTCCGGTACGTGATTGGATGGCTTTTAATGTGGCGGCAGCTAATTCTTGTGGGTGGACGGATGCAAGTGTCCCGCGTTTTTTGCCCTTTCCTCTCGGAGTTCGGACAGCATCAATAATATAGGAATTCCCCATGGGTTTACCTCTCTCTGGGTGTTTCTAGGAAAAACGTACAGAGTTCGCTCCACAAGAAAAGTAAAAAAATCATCATTTCGTCATAGTTTTCATGATTTTGTGACGGTAGTGGTTTATTTTCGCTCGGATTTGGCAGTTGTAGCTCGAAATTAGGGAATCCAAGCGATCTGCTTTGCTTTCATTTCGTTCTTCTGCGATTCGAATGTACCGAAAGTTGGGATCAATGGCTTCCGAAAACTCCCGTTTGTTCCAGTCCACATAGCGCCAAGCGCTGAAACTATGGTTCACTCCCACCTTTTCATCGATGGTTCCGAGGAGTTGAAATTTGGATTCACAAGGAGTTCGGAAGAAAATGTAACGATTGAAGAAGTACAGAATGGTTCGGTGCGGGTTCGCATCCAGAACCGAACGGAAATGTTCCCGCATCTCTTCCACCGTATAAAACAAGTCAGGCCCAGAATTGGTACTACGAAAAATCACCGGTGAAAATTCATTCGGAGTGTAGATCCTTGTGAGGACCCGAATGTATTCTGGGTCATCCAGGCGGTAGGGAATTTCGTTGAAGGCAAAGGGAAAAGGATCCCTTTCCGTTATATGAATTTCTATATAACGAGTGTGATCGTATTCCGGGTCATTAATATCAGTGGCGACAATTTTTTTGATATAACGAGAGAGGAACTGATCCTCATACAAATCTCGCACTGTAACAGCACCTTCTTCATAAAGAATGGCACTTCCAAAATCAATAAAACTCGCACCATCTAACAAACGTCCAATGGAACCATACTCATGGTGTAAAATTCGATTTCGAAAGATAGAACGAAGAATCAAATTGTGGTCGTACAATCGTTTACGACCTGATCTTTGTTCCACCACAGTGTTTTTGGTTTTTTTTACTTTGTAATAATGAATATGATTGGCGAGACCAAATCGTAACTTCTCAAAGGCATGATTTTCTAAAACACGTTTTTCATCTTCTTCGTTTTCGATGATGGTGGTCTCTGCCGAAAGTGCAAAAGGAAATCCAAATAGTACCAACCAAACAAAAATACAAACAAAATTTTTAGAGTACTTCGTTACATTAAAAATGTTTGCGAATTTTATATAAGAAATACTATTTATATGTTTTAAATACAAAGGAGTTAAATTCACAAATTGTATGAGATTAAATCAGTAAGCAGAATTAAAAAAAAGAAACCCGGCGGTTTCCTATAGGAAACATCTACCGGGGAATAGAGTAGAAATGGCAGAATAAAATTAATTCCTTTGGCCGAGAATTGGGCCACCTGTCTTTTCCATCATTCTTTCTTTCGTTAAAAATAAATCTTCACGGTTGTCAGCCGCCATCTCACCCGTTCCATCCAAATAGATAGCACCCTTAGGACAGGCTTCTTCACAAAGTCCACAAAAGATACAACGTAGTAAGTTGATTTCAAACTTCTTCGCATATTTGTCTTCTGGATGGAGGTGTTGGCGTTCCGAAGAAACTTCGGCCGCTTCGATATGAATGGCATTGGCAGGACAAATCCACATACAACAAAAACAAGCAGTACATCTTTCCCGACCTTGTTCATCTCGTTTCATCGAGTGCATTCCGCGAAACCTAGTGGAATACTGTCTTTTTTTATCCGGATATTCAATGGTAACCTGTTTGTTAAACAAAGCTACCTTGAGGAAATGTTTCAGTGTGATCCAAAGACCTTTGCCAATAGACCAAAAATAAAACTTCTCATACCAAGAGAACTGGTGTCTTTTAGCGACGTTGACTACATTAACTGTTCCCAACGGATGCCTCCATTCTTTCGGTCAGTTTTTGAAAGATCAATTCGACAACTCCTGCCGATGTTGACAATCCTTTGATAGCATTCATAGACTGTTCAAAGTTTTGTTTGAGACCGTTTTTGTTGGTAAAACTACCGCTTGCTTCTGCAAAAATTTGAATCGGTGCCGCCAAACTAGCGTTCTTTGCTGCCTCTGTCAAATTAGTATCAAAAACAATCACTTTGGACGGATCAATTCCTTCAGGGATAGATTCTTTCAAAACAATCACTAAATCAATAACTCCCGACTTAACGGCACTGATAATTCCAGAAATTCCCGATTGTGTGGTGATTCCTAATTCTATTGCTCCGCGTGTGTTCGGATGATTATCTTTTGTGAGTAAAAAATCTATCTGTTCAGTATCTTTGTTTTGTGCTTCAATCACACGTGATTCCCATTGGATGGACTTTCCACCAAGTTCCGACGAGATCTGTGCAAAACCTTTTTTTAATTTTTCCAATGTTTCATTGGATTCATGAGCTCCGCCAAGAACTGCAATGGACTTCGCAGATTTCATTCTATCGGCAATTTTTGAAATCACTTCTTTCGAAGTGGAAGGAATCCCGTGATCTAGATAACTATGCAGACGATTTTCATTCATCCAATCCAAATCAAATCTACCTTTATCACAAAGGAAAAACATTCCTTGGTCGTAATTCTCACGTACCATATAACGATACATTTTATTGTCTCGTACGTTCGTTGTTACATTACAACCCGTAGAACAACCGTGGCAAACTGATTTATGAGATTTGTACCACCAAACGCGTGACTTAAACAATGTTTTATTATTGAGAAGTGCTCCTACGGGACAGATATCCGCCAAAGCACCTTGGTAGTTGTGGTCGATTGGCTCTGATTTCGCAAGGCCAATGATGGAATGATTTCCCCTTTCAAAAAGACCAAGATTAGATTCTCCAACCTTTTCTTCTTCAAAACGAACACAACGATAACAAACAATACAACGATTATGATTGATGATGAGATTGGTTCCAATCTCTTCTTGAGGAATATTACGTTTATCAAATTCAAATCGAGAATGACCAGTTCCCGAACCAAATGCATTATCTTGCAAACGACATTCACTAGCTTTATCACAAACCGGACAATCTAACGGGTGATTAGCGAGAAGAAATTCCATAGTACCAGCACGAGCTTCTATCACTCGATCTGATTTGGTAATGATCCCCATTCCTTCTTTTACAGGAGTGTTACAAGCAGCTTGTAAACGAGGAACACCTTCAATTTCAATGAGACACATGCGGCACATACCGACAATACTTAGTGCTGGGTGGTAACAGAAGTAAGGGATTTCGACTCCGACTTCTTTTGTGGCGTCGATGAGGTTTTTCTTTTCGTCGACTTCGTATTCGACTCCGTCTATCTTTATCTTAACCAAAGAACTGGCCCCCTAGGTTTGATTAGACCTAGGTCTTACGTTTTTGTCAAACCTTCATTTTGAAATTATATTTACATCGGAAAGGTGGCGATAGGGCTGTAAATCCACTACGTTGTCGCTAAAGAATTCGGATTCTAAGAATAAGGAACTAGCCTGAATATTGGTGTGTTTGATAATTTTTGCTACGAGGTCATCCAATATCTGTAAGGCTTTCGTTTCATAAAAGAAGGCCTTATCGAGATTGATTCTCAAATTGGAGAACGTGGCGCGACCACCCAGAGTCAACATAAACCGATCATAAATCACTTCTGTGGATTTTTTCCCCGGACAACCCTTGATTTCCAAAAGCATTTGAGAAATGGAGAGTTCAGTGACATTGATCACTAATGGAAATTCCTTTTTATCAATGATGTTCTCTGGTTTTAGCTGCAATACTTGTGCGATTTTTTCCAAAAGAGCTTGGTTAGCAATGGGTTTAAGAAGATAAGCCGTGACATGACTAAGAGCAGCTCGTCGGACTTGTTCCTTATCACCTACCGCAGTTAACATGATGACCGGCGTCATCTTTAACATATCCTTTCCTTTTTCTAAAAAACTAATCCCATCCAAATATGGCATATTCACATCGCTAATCACCAAATCAAAACTATTGTTTCTGATTTTAGTAAGCCCAGACATTCCATCCACGACATGAGTGACGTCAAAGTTATATCTTTCCAAAGTATGTAATAATAGTTTAGCACTACTTTCATCATCTTCGAGGAGGAGGACTTTGTAAACTTTTGGTCGGCTCATCTTTATTAGGATTCCTTTATTGTTCTGGTATAGAATCTAAATTTGCATATTTCATAAACCATTTCGGTTGTAATGCTCTTTGGTAAAGGTAAGCATCCACGAGCACAAGATTTACCACAGCTTCCACAATGGGAACGGCCCTTGGTAACACACAAGGATCATGACGACCTTTAGCTTTGAGAATGGTTTCTTCGTTTTTATCGTTAATGGTTCTTTGTTCTTTTTTAATGGTGGAAGTTGGCTTAAAAGCAGCACGAATTACCAAATCCATTCCATTGGAAATCCCACCTTGGATCCCACCAGAATTGTTAGTTCTAGTTTTTACTTTTCCCGTTCCTTCTTCTATATAAAACTCATCATTGTGCATGCTGCCTGTTTGGCGAGTACCACTAAATCCTGAACCCACTTCAAATCCCTTACAAGCAGAAATAGAAAGGATCGCTTTTGCTAAATCTGCATCTAACTTGTCATATACGGGATCTCCGAGGCCTGGAGGTAGATTTCGAACTGCAATTTTTACAACCCCACCCACAGAATCTCCCTCATCCCGAAGTTTGCGAATGAGAGTTTCCATTTCATCATTGGCCGATTGTTTAGGACATCTTGTCGGAAACTTATCCACAACATCCCTTGAAATGGGATATTCCGATTCACTGATATGAGAATCGATGGGGCCAATGGCATCTACCCAACCAACTGTAGAAATACCTAACTCGCGTTCTAAGATGACTCGAGCAAGACCCGCTGCTGCCACTCTACCGATCGTCTCTCGAACCGAAGACCTACCACCGCCCACATGGGCACGATGTCCGTACTTTTCTGAATATGTATAATCTGCATGCGAAGGCCGAAACACGTGAGCCATTTCATCGTAGTCACTACCAATCGTGTTTTGGTTGTTCACCTTCATGAGAATAGGGCTACCTGTAGTTTTACCTTCAAACACTCCCGATTCCACAACCATCCGATCCTTTTCATCACGTGGAGTGGTGAGATCATTTTGGCCGGGTCTACGGCGTGTTAAATCTTTTTGGATTTCCTCTTCTGGGAAGGGAAGGCCGGCAGGAACCCCATCCACAACAACACCAACGGAAGTTCCGTGGGACTCACCAAACGTAGATACTCGAAAAATTTTTCCCCAACTTGAAGGCATATACGGACAATGAAAATGGAGATTGCATTCTCTCCAATAAAGTTTTTCATGATCTTGGGATGCACATTCTCTTTGAAGATCAGAAATATAAGGCTCTGGTCATAACTTTTGGATTTCACCTCTTGTTACTATTTGCCCTAATTGCCTATAGCCAGCAAAGGGACATAGATTCGCCATTTTTAAAATGGAAAGAAGGTGGGGCCGCATCGACCATACATTTACAATTTTCTTCTGGAATTGGAAAATTCCTTGAGTCTGACTCTAGAAATCCATCGCATGAGGAAGGTACCAAAACTTTAGAAGACGAAATCTCCGAATTCCAAAACCGATTGAGTTACCCAGCACTCGCTTTGGAACAGAAATTAGAAGATGTTTGCATTTATAAACTCACCATCAAAGAAGATGGTACTCTAGAAAAAATTGCAGTGGTCACCGCGTGTAGGTATGCGGTCTTTGATTTTCAGGTGCGTCGGCAGCTAGCCGATTGGCAGTTCCAATATTCCAAAGGTAAAGAATTTGTTCTACCCATTAGGTTCCGTTTAGATGTCCGAGACTAATCCCCCAATTGAAGAAAGTGCTTGGTACATCGTGTATACCAAACCCAGGGCCGAAAAAAAACTGAGTCAGTTACTCACGAAGTATACTTTAGAAAACTATGTTCCCATTCGCAAAGAAAGAAAAAAATGGACCGACAGGTTTAAGTGGATCCATACACCCATACTCCCTTCTTATATTTTTGTAAAAATTGTTTTCTGGAGAGATAAAAATAAAGTCCTCCAATTACCTGGTTCCCATCATTTTGTATTTCATAAGGGCCAACCAGCAACGGTGTCACAAGAGGAATTAGATCTGTTGGAAGAAGGCCTCCAGAAATATGCAGACTCACTAAAAGTAAGACCAGAATCGGTTTTGGAAAAAGGGAAACTGGTACGTATTGTCAGTGGAGCGTTTAGTGGCAAAACATTGGAAATTTTAAAAGTTAAAAATAAAACCTTAGTGGTCCTAAGGTTTCCAGGCATTGACACTGCGATTACTCATGAAATCAAAGTGGATGATTTAGCCTGGGAGGAATTACTCGTATGAAAGAAAAAGATACACTATCTATCGTAAAACAAGCGCTCGATGATGAAATATCATCTCTGGTTCATTTTCGCGACCAGCTCGATCCATCTGTTAAAGACTGTATCGATTTAATTTTAAATTCATCAGGGAAAGTCATTGTCACCGGTGTTGGTAAGTCTGGAGACATTGCCAAAAAAATTTCACATACGCTTTCTTCGACAGGAACTTCAGCTTATTTTTTACACCCTACCGATGCCTCACATGGTGACTCAGGGATTGTAGGACCTGATGATGTAGTCCTTGCTATCGGTAAAAGTGGAGAATCCGAAGAACTAAACTACATTTTGCCCACACTTAGAAAGATTGGAGCAAAAATTGTAGGAATCACTGCAAACGCTAAATCAAAGTTAGCGGCTCTTTCCGATATTGTCATCATCACTCCTGTATTAAAAGAAGCTTGTCCCTTGGATTTGGCACCCACATCAAGCACCACCATTGCCCTAGTTCTCGGAGATGCCATTGCCGTAGCACTGATGGAATTAAAAAACTTTCAAGCAAACGACTTTGCTTTGTACCATCCAGCAGGTCGACTCGGGAAACGTCTTTCTCTATACCTATCGGACGTTATGCGAAAAGGAGAAAGAAACGCGTCAATTTCCGTAAATGCTAATCTTGAAACCATTCTCAAAGAAATTACTGAAAAAGGAATTGGTGCCACGGGTGTTGTGGATTCAGAATCAAAACTCATTGGCCTAATCACTGACTACGATATCAGAAAGTATCTAACTAAAAAAACACTGTTACCAACTGTGACTGCAAAAGACATGATGAATGCAAATCCAAGCAGTTTTCGACCTGAAGAAAAAGCTTATGATGTTTTAATTAAAATGGAAGGTCGGGATCGTCCTATTTCCGTTGCTCCCGTTGTGGATGAAACGGGCCAATTTGTAGGAATGATATCCCTTCACGATTTATTACAAAAAGGACTATAAGAAATAATGCCAGAATCTTACAAAATCATAGCTTCCGTAGGTGAAGATGATCTTCGTCACTTACAAAAAAAAGACGTAAAGGAAGTCGACGTGATCGAAGTCCGATTGGATCTTTTTTCCAGAAACTACATCCAAAAAGAAATGAAAAAAAAGCTAAAAGCTTTAGGTCTTCCCGTGCTTTTTACTTATCGCAGAGCAGAAGATAGCAGTGTTCGCTCCTATGTAAAACTCTTCCATGAAGATGTAGAAGGAATTCTAAAAGATTTTAATGATAATGCAAATTATTTAGATATCGAATTGAATCGCGAAGATACCATCTTTCGCAATTATGATACGCTTAACTATCGGATTATTTATTCCTACCATTCGTTTAAAAAATCGATCCTTGCCAATGAAATGACGAATTACATAAATAAAGCAAAGCCTGTAAAAAAGAAAAATCCAATCTTCAAATTTGCCATCACACCAGAAGACATTGAAGAAACGGCAGATTTTTTGAATGATATTAAACTTTTATCCAAATCCAATACTATGATTGGAATCTGTATGGGGGAACTTGGAATTATCTCTCGAGTTTTCGGAGACAAATTTCACTCATCTTTCACCTACATGACATTGGGTGAAGCAAAAGCACCTGGTCAAATCTCAGTAGACACCTTTAAAAAACTAAGAGCCGATTTATTTAAAAGTCCTAACTCCGGAAAAGATTCTAAAGAAGATTAGAATGTAGTCTATCCTCGGGCGAGAGAATCTTATCCGAGGTTGGTTAATACAACTAGGTTTGATTCCTGGAATTAAGGTAGGCTTTGGGCACTGACTGTGCCCGCTTTTGTTTTAATGAATTCACGAAAACTGACATCTTTCCAAACATCTTTAAAATCTTTCTCTAAAGATTCAGAAGTCCAATACTCAGGTTTTAAATCTGCAGCTAACTTAAATTGTTCTTTGGTTTTTGTAAGATCCCCTTTTTTAGAATAACATCTGGCAAGCAGATAGTATCCTGATGAGGAACCGGAAACTTTTTGTAAGATAGTAATGGCCGCATCTACCTTTCCCGAATAAAAATAATTCCGACCACGGTAGAATAAAAACTCTCTCGACTCTAAATTTGCTGGAACTTTTTCTAAAAATGAAAAATAGGTTTCTGCTTTCTCGAATGCATTGGTTTCCGTATAACGCCTTGCGAGTTTAATAAAACCCACTTGGTATTTTTCTGGAGTTTGGGTTAAGTCAGGATATTTTGAGTCAATAAATTCAGAATACTTAGCAAAACTATTTTCGAATTTTTTTGTCCTTTTGCCGGCTTCAAACATACAAACAAAACGAAATATATGGGATTCTATTTGTTCTGGATTGAGAGAAAGAGCTTTGTCAGCCGACGAAATACAATTTTCCCAATCTGATTTTTGTTCGTACAATCTTGCTAATGCTAAAAGGGGCGGGTCTTTTTGCAGTTGTTTGTATGCTTGTTGGAAGGAAGTTTCTGCCTTATCTAATTCAGCTAACTTTTGATAGGCGATTCCTTCGTTTAGATAAACATAATACAAAAATACATTTGTGTCTTTGGAAAAAGGATTCTTTTTGGCACGTTCGAAAGATTCAATTGCCGATTTAGGATCATCTTGTCTTAGTTTTACAATCCCAAGTTTGTAGTGGTATCTAGAACGAGATGGATTTTTTTCGATCAGATTCTTTAGATTGGTTTCAGCTAGATCATATTTTTTTTCTTCAAACAATGCTAAAACATAATCCCAACGTACATCTTCCAAATTTGGTTGGCCTACTAAAACTTGTTCATAATGCTCGCTTGGTTTAGTACCTTCTGCGTTATCGGAAACTTCTTCTACTTTTTTAGATGTATCTTTTTTGGAATCCGACTGTTTTGCTTCCGAAGGTTTGGATTCTACTTTGACATTATGGGAATAACTTTGTGTAGAAGAAGGATTTCCTTTGTTTCCCACAGCGCGGTTGTATATCTTTTGTACTTCTTCATTTTTGGAATCATATTTCAAATAACGAGCCGCATAAGTTGCAGATAAATTCCAATCTTGGTGGTAGTTAAAAAAAAGTGCGAGTTTCAGAAGGACTGTTTTTCTTTGGTCTTTGTCCAAATCCAAATCGGCGGCTCTTCTAAAGTTTTGAATGGATTTAGGATAATCTTTTTTATACTCATAGATATACCCCAAATACATATAGGCTTCACCGTCTTGCGGGTGTGAGTCGGCATGTTTTGTAAATTTTTTAATCGCTTCGCCATAAGCTTTTTTTGAGAAAGCTTTTTTGCCTTCCTTCATCGCATCACTGTCAATGGCGAAGAGTGTAGTGTGAAGGATTACAAAGATAAAAACTAAGGAAAGATATTTCCGCACGGATTCCAAACTAGTTGGAACCCATGGGAATGAAAGGGATTTTTGGAAAAAAGTTAGATCTTCGTTCTTTCTTCTTTTTGTGCGGCCAAATTTCTAGAGGCTCTGAGAACGATACTCATAGTCGTTATTTGTGGGTTCACCGATAATCCCGTAGGGTAAACTGAGGCATCCATGACAAATATGTTTTTATGGCCATAAATTTCCAAATTTAAATCAACTGCGCCTTTTTCTGGATCATTTGCTGACTGAATGGATCCATGCGGATGCGCAGAACCAACAGTTAGGTCCCCCGGTCTTATACTTTCTTTCAAAATCCAATCAAAGTTGTCGTTTCCAGTCACTTTGTAAGGCTCTGTAAATCTTGTGAAAGGAAAGATGAGTTCCTTCGCACCTGCCGCCACTGTCACTTCTGCCAGGGCCTTCAATCCTCGCAGCATATTGAGACCGTCTGTAGGTGTTAGTTCAAAATAGACCTTTCGTCTTCCTAAACTATACTTCACACTCGCATTGGCTTCCCCATCGGCACCATCACGCACAAGAACAATCCCTGCATTGTATTTGGTGTAATCTTTCATGACATCAAACTGTTGTTTGCCGTAAAAAGGAACCAGCGAAGAAGCAAGGGTAGGTCTGTAAGGAGCTGCTTCCAACCAGAAACCATAACCAGTCCCATTTTGGTTGTGACCATCCTTGATCACGATAGACTGCGGGGGACCATGGAACATTTTGATTTCCGAATCGAACTTACCAAAGATAGTGGATGTAGGATGGACTTTTAAATTTCTACCCACCCATCCATTTCCAATCCCACTCCTTTGTAAGAGTGCAGGGCCTTCAATGGCACCAGCGCTTACAATCACAACCGGTGCTTGGATTTCCATAATTTCGATCACTTCTGAAGGAGCAGTTTCATAAGCATCTGGTGTAAACTCTGCAATGACAGTTTTGATTTTTCCCTCTTTGATTTTTGCTGCTCGCATATTGGAAACAACTATGGCGCCGGCTTCAATCGCATCAGGAATCCAAGTCAAAAAAGCCGATTGTTTTGCGTTGATAGGACAACCAAGGCCACACCGACCAAGACCAATACAACCACGGTTATTGTTTCGAAGGACCTGTGGAGTGAGTCCAATTTTTTTTCCACCAACACGAAGGACATTATTGTTCGCATTGACTAGATTATCAGGAACTTCATGAACACCTAATCTTTCATGTACTTCGGAAACAAAGGAATCCATTTCTTCTCTTGAATACCCTTGCCACCCAAATCGTTCACTCCATTCCGTTGTTACGTAATCTGGAGGATATAATGATGTTTGCCAGTTTACCGTTGTGGATCCACCGATGGACTTTCCTTGCAAAATAGATAATGTTTGTTCTTCCGTAACAATAAAGCCAGCATCTCGATAGAGTCTTGCTTGCGAAATGAATTCATCAGAATTGAATTGTGCTGGAGTGAAGTAACTCCCCTCTTCAATGAGGACCACCTTCCAACCGTTCCGTGCTAGTTCACTTGCAGCCACGGCACCGCCCGCACCAGATCCAATGACAACAACATCGGCACTCAGTTCCCACTTTCCGTTTTGGATTTTGTTTTCTTTGATAATTTCTGAATGTTTTTTTGGAGTAATGATTTTTTGGTTAAAAATAGGAATTCCCATATCTAGTCCGCCTTATTGGATATAACCGACAAATTTTTGGTAATCTTTGTCAGAACTTAAAAGGAAAAATGAAATTTGCCTAAGGATGGCATAAACACCACGTTTGATACCGAGAGAAGAATGTTTCCACTCTTGCAATCGTTTGATTCTCTCTTCCATGGGAAGTTTTACAATTGGAGTGAAAGAAAAATCAAGAGCCATTGCTGCTAAAATTGAAGAAGGAACACTAGCTAACAGTTGTAAAACGCTTTCAGTTTCGATCGGATACGGATGTCCATATACATACTGGTCCAATGCCAATCCTAGATCAAAATTCGGAATGGGGTTGTCTTGGAGGAAGACTTCTTGTAAGCTACGAAAACTGTGGTATTGTTCTGGTGAAATCCCCCTGAGGGCCGGAGTGTTCAGACCAGGACCACAATTCACTCCATGAATCGAAACTGCGGTTAGGGCAAAACATTTGAGAGAAAATTTTAAGAAACGATTTCGCGATAGAGTAAAGGGTGTATACGGCTCCAAATCTCTTTTCCTTGCTATGATTTTGAACCCATTGTGTCAGAATCTTGTAAAATTATCACTCATTTTCCTTATTTCCACTGGATGTATTGGCATTTTTCGAAAGGCACCTGACTATCCTTCCATTCGCATCGAAGGTTTGGTATCTTATAGCGAACTAGAGTCGATTAAGAATGTAAAATGGAACTTACTTTCCAAACAGAGAGATCCAAAATCAATCTCTGCCATCATCCTTCACAACTCAGGAAAAAGAAAGCTCCCTGACTTCCTTAAACTTTCTGTGGACAACCAATTTATGTTCCACGTCTATGTGGACTCAGAAGGAATTATTTTCGGAGATCCCAATTTTTTAAATCATGAATGGTCGGCTGCCCCTGGCATTGATTTAGAATCCATTCATATTGTATACGAAGGCACTCAAGAAACTCTGTATAACAACCGCAAACAACGCGGTGCTTTGAACCGAATGATTTCCTATCTGGCAGAGGAACTTGATATCCCTAAATCCAATTATGATGTCATTTCCAAACGAGGAGTTTTCACTCACAATCAAACCAAACGAAGATTTGGTGGTTTTGTAGATTTTTCACCTTGCGGAAGTGAACTAGCCCTAAAACAAATCCTTTCAGAAATTGATGGAAAATTTTTTGAAGAAGATGATTGGAAAGATCGTTTTGTCACAGGTTGGGTCTTAAAAAAAGAAAACAAAGAAATTCTAAAAGAAACCTTCAAACCCACTAATGGCCGAGGGATCACAAAAGCAGAAAAGATCAACATATCAAAAATTGAAAAAGATGAGAAAGGTTTCCCTCCCGAAGAATACAGAGTCAAATATTTGTTCCGAGGAAAAATAAAACCCAGTTGTGTGGTTTTGCACTATACTGCCATTTCCGAATATTTTAAATCCCTGCGTACACTTGAGGCAAGAAATCTAACTGCATCCATCATGGTAGACAATAATGGAAAGGCCTACCAACTGGTGGATGTTTTAGAAGACAGGGCTGCTGCTGCTACTGGCACTAACGACAATTGTATCCAAATTGAAATTGTGGCCAAAGACACAGAAGAACTTTTAAAACAACCAGACCAAATCCAAACTGTCAAAGAACTTGTGACAGAACTCACATCCAAATATAAGATTCCCCTTTCTAATGAAAAAGTCGAAGATTTAGTAGGTGTCTTTAGCCATACCCAAGCCAAAAAAAAATGGGGTGGTTCCATTTTCTTAAACGCAAAAGACTTTGATCCAGGGGAAGATTATATGGAAATGATCCTAAATTCCATTGGTGGCAAATACTATAGCGAACCAGAATGGAAAAATCGAAAGTCCATCGACTGGGCCATTTTATATCGTAACTTTCAACCATAACGAGACGGAGCCTCTATGAAACAAATCTTACAAATTCTTTCCCTACTTTCTATCGTTTTGGTTTTGGATTGCCGTCTGAAAAAACCAGTTTACCACCTAACACAAGGTGAGGCTGAAAGTCGATTTGAAATTTTAGAAGACATTCATTATGAACTAGATGTCCATCTGAGTCCAAAAGATTCATTCGAAGGAAAGGTCAAAATTCGATTTTTTGGGAAAAAACTGAAAGACCTACGTTTGGATTATTATGAAGGAAAAATCAAATCCATCATTCTTAATGAAGAAGATTTAACCAACCTTCCTTACAAAAACGGCCACATCCAACTTCCAGCAAACAGTTTGATGATTGGAAATAATACTCTCACTGTTTTGTTTGAAACCCCTTATGCCAAAACGGGAAACGGACTTCACAAGTTTACCGATCCAGATGATAAAGAGGTGTATCTTTATTCTCAGTTTGAAGCCTTCCATGCGAACAAAATGTTCCCATGTTTTGACCAACCCGACTTAAAAGCTACCTTCCGACTGAATACTACAGTTCCCAAAAATTGGAAGGTCATTTCGGCAACCCTTCCTGAAGTCCAATCCAAAGGAACAAACCCAGACGAAATTTCTTATTCGTTCCCTGAATCTGCAAAGATCGCCACTTATGTTTTTTCTTTGCACGCCGGCCCGTACCAAGTTTGGGAAGATCAATTTGAATCTATTCCTTTACGACTCTTTGTTCGAAAGTCACTCGCTAAATATGTAGATCCCAAAGACTGGTTTACCTTTACTAAAGAAGGTTTTGCTTTTTTTAATTCTTATTTTGGAATTCCTTATCCATTCCTAAAATACGATCAAATCATTGTACCTGAGTTTAATTTTGGAGCAATGGAAAATGTAGCCGCTGTTACTTTTTCTGAACGATTTGTTTCTCGTGCTCCTATGACAAGATCTCAAAGAGAAAACCTTTCGGATGTAGTTTTACATGAAATCGCACATATGTGGTTTGGGAACTTGGTCACCATGCGATGGTGGAATGGACTTTGGCTCAATGAAAGTTTTGCAACCTATATGGCAAGTTTAGCCCAAGCAAAAAATTCCGAATTCAAAGAAACTTGGATTAGTTTTTTTGAAAAAATGAAACAATGGGCTTATGAAGAAGATAGTTATATTACGAACCATCCCGTAGAAGCAAAAGTATCCGATACAGAAGAAGCCTTCACCCAATTTGATGGAATCACCTATGGCAAAGGCGCATCAGTTCTCAAACAATTGGTTTACTTTATAGGAGAAGATGCCTTCCAAAGAGGAGTTCAAAATTACCTTCGTAAGTATTCCTATTCGAATTCTACACTCACTGACTTTTTAAAAGAGCTGGAATTTGCCAGTGGGTTTCCCATGAAAAAATGGTCCAAAGATTGGTTGGAAACCAAAGGAACAAACCAAGTAGAGTTAACAACACTTTGTGCTGATAACCAGTTCTATTGGAAAATTGTCCAATCAGCTCCTGGTTTAGAAAACAAACTCAGAGACCATAAAACTATACTCGGACTTTACTTTTTTGATAAACCAAACAAACAACTCTCCTTTCAAGAAGTTCCAGTGATTTATTCCGGTCGCTCTACCAATGCCATTTTTCCTGTAAAATCTTGTCCCGATTATAGTTTTATCAATGCAGAAGATCATGACTTTGCCATTTGGAAATGGACAGAACCTAACAAAGAAAATTTGGAATATGTTTTAGAATTTGATACAGATCCCATGCGAAAACTCATTTTGTGGACTGATTACTTTAGACAAGTGCAACTTGCAAATATTACGTTTGATGAATTCAAAGACACTGCCGTCCGTCTTTATCCAAAAGAATCAGATACGAAAAACAGACGTTGGATTTTATCTCGTTTGTCTGGCGACAACGGTTCTACTTACGTAACCAGTCGTTTTTGGTTTCCCGAAGAGAAACGAATTCGTGACTTCGATGCTTTACAAAGTTTTTTATGGGAAGAACTAAACAAAGCAAAACCGGGAAGTGATGAACAAAGGTATTTGTTTATCTCGCTAATTGATTCTACTTATACAACGACTGCGAAAAAACGCTTATACGACTTTTTGGAGAATAAACTCTCTATCCCCGGATTGAAAATCGACCAGGATCTACGATGGAGTCTCATTGTAAAACTCAGTTCCGTAGAAAAAGATAGAACCCAAATCCAATCCATCATCGATCGAGAGAAAAAAGTAGATCCTTCTAGCCGAGGAGTGAACTCCAGTTTGGCGGCCGAAGGGGCAGAACCCAATCGCTCCGTAAAAGAAAAATGGATTCAAATTCTTTTGAATCCGAAGTCTAGTAAATTCTCATCCTCAACTCTACGAGTGGTTTCCTACTCTTTATTCCCCGAACACCAAAAAGACATCCAATTGAGTTTTTTAGATACGTATTTTGATGCACTTGATAGATTCAATAGAGGTGAAGATGAAAACTATTTGGATGCATTTGCCAAAAGTTTGGCACCCGATTTTTGCACTGATGAAACACTACTTATTTTAAAGAAGTTTACCGGTAACCATCCAAGGCTTCCCGCACCTGTCAAAAAAACTCTTTTGAAACAAATTGATTCAGAAAAAAAGTGCATCCAAATCAAAAACAAACATAAAGAACTCATTAACAACTAAGGAAATTCTTTGAATCGAGTTTTTAATTTTTTTACATTACTAGTTTTGATCTCTAGTTTGTTTTTTTGTAACTGCGCCTCCCCTGGATTTGGCCCTAGGGGGTTTTTATACACAAAGACAAAAATTGGAATTTTTGGAACTGGTGAAACTTCCAAACGAAGAGCCACTTCTTGCGTACACTCTGTCCTAGGTCTTCTTTCCTACGGCGATGCCTCTTTGGAATTTCTTAAGTCCAGATCCAAAATTCAAAATGTAACTGAAACCAATTGGACAACCTTTGCCATCCTCGGCATTTATGCGAACCTCTGCGTAGAAATCTCAGGAAACGAATGAAACCGAAACTGATTTCTCTGCATTCATTCACTTTTGGATTTTTGGTTTCTGTTGGGAGTTTTACAGCCGGTTGTGTGAACTTAGGGCAGCCACAAGGTTTGGGTCCAACAGGGCTTTTATATGCTTCCTATTCTTTAGGCCTATCCGAAAGGAATCTCCCCAAACTCCCTTTAAAAAAAGGAAAAGCTTGTGTGAAGCGCTATGGATTCTTTTTTACATCTGGTAACGCAAGCATTGGTTCTGCGGCCAATGCCGGAGGGATTGTGGATATCTATCGAATTGAAAAAGAGGCAACAAACTACCTCTCTCTCTATTCTTCGCTCTGTACTGTGGTTTCGGGAATTTAAGGTTTTTTACGAACTACTGAATCTAGTAAATCTGGATAGTCAGAAATAATTCCATCCACACCACAAGATACTAGTCGTTTTATTTCTTTGTCCGTATTCACTGTCCAAGGAATTACCAACATAGATTTGTTATGCGACTCGTTCACAAACCGAGGTGTGACATACAAAAAATATGGGGAGATGATATCGGCTTGTTTTTCTTTTGCTGCCGATAAAATTGTTTCTCGATATCCATTCCCTAACCCAATCGTCATTAGAAAACCTTGGAAGTAGGTTGGGACAAACAAAGCGCTAGTTTTGATTTTAGGGTTTTTTGATTTGGAAGCCGTTAAGGTGCGAAGGTCAAAGGATTGAATAGTGGACCTTTCGATTACTTTATACTTTTCAATAATTTGGATTAGTTTTTCCGTATGTTCTTTGACCAAACTATCAGGAGCTGATCCATCATCTGGAAATTTTGTTTCGATATTGAATTCATAAATTTCTTTCGATTTTTTTTCCGATGCCAATACCTTTTCAAAAAATTCTTCCAAAGAAAGAAGTTTGGTTCCAGGAACGGGAATCTGCTTTGGAAAGTTTGGATTTTTTTTAGATCCACAGTCGTAAGATTGTAACTCAGCTAATGTCAGTTCGTAGAGAGATGTTTTTTTAATCTCTGTACCATCTGCATTTTGACAAATGACTGGATTGGTATCAGAATCATGGTGGATGACCACTCGTTTGTCCTTGGTAAGAACAGTATCAAGCTCCAAGGTTACCATCTTATACTTGATTGCTTCTTCAAAAGCGGGCCAAGTGTTTTCTGGTTTGAGTCCTCTTGCCCCACGATGTCCTTGTAAATCAATCACCTTACGCAAACGATTGGGCGATTCCACAGTGGCACAATTGGTGGAATAAAGTACAATACAAACTAAGAATAAACTAATTCTAAAAGATTGGGTTTTGTTCATCAAAGGTTTCCTTTCTAACGGATTCCATCGTAAACATTGATAGTGATTAGAAAGAATTTTTTCTGATTCTATCTTAAAAAGAAAACCACTCTGCTCTTAGGGGAAATACCTGCGACCCAAGGACCTTCCATCGTAAAACAGGGGAAAAAAAAGGAATTCGGGGGAAAGAAATAAGAAAAGGCTGGAAAAAACGAGCACACCACCTAGGCTAACCTCGGTGGCGGACTCCAGAAAGGAAATTTAGCGTAATTTGAGCCTAACAGTTCTTTCGAAGAGAACGTCAACCCTATCCATGCGAAACTTATTCCTTCAGAACGTTTAAAACGTTTTTGGAGCCTTTTCAGACCGTTATTAACGGAAATTTAGAATTTTTTTTTAAAACATGGAAAAAGTAAACCAGTTCAGAAACTACCAAGAGAGACGAAAACTCACTAGAATCGAATTATCAGAAAAATTGAATATTCCTCGTTCTGCTGTAGAACTCTTGGAATCCGAAGATTGGATCCGATCCAAGTTCGATTATGTCGTGTTGGTCGCTAAAGAACTGGGACTATCGCTTATCGATCTCATCCGACACGAATTCGATTATGATTTAGAAAAAGAATTTTTTAATGAAGAAGAATTTGAAGAAATTGTAGCTCGTTATGCCAATGCAAGAGTCACTTTGATTCTATCGGAACTCAAACTATTTTGTAGAAATGCCAAAGTACGTTTGGACGATTTTGATATTACAGAATTTTCTTTTTCTATGGGAAACCTTCATAAACTAATCACTCTCAACCAAAGGTTAGAACGTGGTGAAATTTCTCCGAAGGATGCGCTTATAGAATTTCCACCGAAGTGGGGAAAGTTTAGCAACCGAATCAAATAACTTTAAGAAAAGAATAATAGCAATTCTCGAAATAAAGATACAACTTATGGATTAAACCACAAGTTCGTCTTCTCCCGCACGAGCCACAACGATCTCGCCCGCTTCTTCCAGTTTACGGATGATGTTTACAATTTTTTGCTGTGCGTCTTCCACGTCTTTCAAACGAACAGGACCCATAAAATCCATATCTTCTCGGAGTAGGTTTGCGGCACGTTTGGACATGTTTTTAAAGATTTTATCTTGCACTTCGGAATCGACCGACTTTAACGCTTTCGCCAAATCCGTGTTATCCACCTCACGCATAACCTTTTGAATCGCCCGGTCATCAAGTAAAACGATATCTTCAAATACAAACATCCGTTTTTTGATCTCTTCAGCAAGTTCTGGATCTTCTTCTTCCAGGGCTTCAATGATGGTTTTCTCAGTTCCCCGGTCTACCAAGTTCAAAATTTCTACTACAGAATCAATACCCCCAGCGGAAGTATAATCTTCGGAGGCAAGAGTAGAGAGTTTACGTTCGAGCACTCGTTCCACCTCACGAAGTACGTCCGGTGACACCCTGTCCATGGTCGCAATCCGTTTGGCCACTTCCGCTTGGATTTGGTGCGGTAAGTTTGAGAGAATGTTAGATGCTTTTTGCGGATCCAAATAAGATAAAATAAGGGCGATGGTCTGCGGATGTTCCCCCTGGATAAAGTTGAGGAGGTGGGCCGGATCCGTTCTACGAATGAAGTCAAACGGCCTTACTTGTAAGGACGATGTCAAACGGTTGATGATATCGATAGCTTTCTGGTTACCGAGAGCTTTTTCGAGAAGTCCCCGCGCAAAGTCAATACCACCATTGGTGATAAATTCCTGAGCCATCATGAGTTCATTGAACTCAACTAAGACTTTTTCTTTGTCTTCTGGAGTGATTTTATCTAAACGAGCAATTTCGAACGTGATTTGTTCGATCTCGTCTTCGCGGAGGTGTTTGAAGATTTCAGATGCCACATCGTTTCCAACAGCAACCAAAAAGATGGCGGCCTTTTGTCTTCCTGTAAGCGATGGCTTCTTATTGATCATACTTCGTCCCGAAATCCGTACTACTTAGTTTATCGGCCGGGCCTGGAAAAAACAATGAGATTTATTCTTTGGGAAATTTTGGCTCAGGGGAATTCGAAACCGATCAAAGACAAACGAGTTTAAAATCAGAAATAGGATCCCGAGATATTTTTTATGTTGACCGGTCTATTATCTTAAGAGTGAATGGTGTATGGGCAAAAAGGTGGAACCACAAAACAACGGATGATTGAAGTTATGGCCGAACTGTTAGAAACGGGTGGGTATGGGGCGAGTGGGCTAAGTGAGCTCGGGAAAGAAACCAACACTCCCAAGGGTTCTCTCTACTTTCACTTTCCAGGTGGGAAAGAAGAACTGACAAGCCTTGCTCTCCTCTATTCTGGTAACGAGCTAAACTTGTTTTTCCAATGCGTATTGGTGGAGACAGATTCCCCAGTTCAAGCCATCAAACAAGTATTTCACGCTTTAGAAGAACGGATTGTTTCGAGTGAGTACAAAAAAGGATGTCCGATTGCCACAACTGCGATGGAAACTTCCGGTACTGTTTCTATGGTATCTGATGCCTGTACACAAGTTTATTCCTTATGGCTAAAAACATTTGAATCCTATCTTGTGGGTAAAGGTTACACTCTTCGCATAGCCAAAAATCTTTCCCTTTCCCTTCTTTCCTTATGGGAAGGGGCCTTGTTACTTTCCAAACTCCAAAAATCTCCCGAGCCACTACGTGTGGCTGCCAAAACCGCCGAATCACTCTTCAAACAAGATTAATTTTTTTATAGGATACTCATCGAATATGAAACTCTCATCAAAAATTCTGATTACAATTTGCCTAACTTTTGTTTCACTCTTTCTCTTTGTTCTGTACTTTCTTGGATACCCTAATGAGAATATTGCATTTTTATTCTCAGACCAAAAAGAAACTAACTCCCTCATTCCAAAACCAAAACAAAAATCATCCCTTGTGTTTTCGATCCTTAAAACAGGAGAGGCAAAAACCTTAGAAGCCCTTGTCATCGAAGGTGGTTCTGTTTTCAAAATAGTGACTGTGGCTCACTCAGGTTTTTATATCCAACATCCCAAAGGAAATTTTTTATTCGATACCGGGCTTGGAACCAAAATCAAAGAACAATTCCAGGTTTTTCCTTTATATTTAAAGTTACTCATGGACTACCAGTTGATACAAACCGCAAGCGGACAGTTAGAAACGAATGGTGTAAAAATGGATTCCATCCAAGATGTTTTTTTCTCTCATCTCCATTGGGATCATGCGAGTGGATTAAAAGACTTTCCTTCAGCAAAAATCCACAGTTTACTCAGTGAATTAAATAATCCTAAACTAGAGTTAGGTTATATTTCTTCCCAGTTTGATGGGGATTCTGTGAATTGGAACCCTTTAGAATTTCAAAATAAACCTTATGCCTCTTATGCGAAGAGTTTGGATTGGTTTGGGGACGGGACGGCCGTTTTTGTTCCCATGAAAGGACATAGTGAAGGCTCGGTAGGTTTGTTTTTACATACCGAAAATAGAGAAACTTTTTTTCTTACGGGAGATATTGTTTGGAGACAAGAAGGTTTTCTTAATCAAAAACACAAACCAAGAGGTGCTCGTTGGATTGTAGATTTCGACACAGCCACTCTTGGCGAAGAAATCTCTCGAGTTCACGAACTTTTAAAAGTAAATCCTGACTTACAAGTGGTTCCTGCGCACGACCATGATGTCCAGTCCCCACTTGGTTTTTATCCTATGTTGATTGGTAAAAATAAATAGGTTTTACTGGCTCGCCTTGACTCTACTCTGATGGCTTAACTATTGAATGGTTCTTTTCTGAAAGAAGAGATTTAATTCCTTTCAAGGATAGTTCCAATCGTTCCATTTCTTGCTGCAGACTGTCCCGGTTTTCTTGGATTTCTTCATGATACAAATGGGCCTTACCTACCAATTGATGATAATCTATTGAAAGTTGGTGGAGGGCAGACTCCCAAGTTTTCGGTTGGATCCGTCTATTATTCCAGTACCATTTTTTCCCCCATAGGAAAACTAGCTGAAACAAACCGATCGCATGTAAAGGAACCAATATGTATAAGGAAGCAATGATGACCTTGGCATAAGATACCTCTTTTGAAAACAGTCCCCAAAAATAGATCCAAAGGGCTGCGAGTAACAAAACCGCAATTGTGAGATTGGCCTTAGGAGTTTTGGGAGAAACTGAATTGAAAATGGAAAGGAGGATGACAGAAAAGATGAGTAAGAGGAGAACTTCCCAAGGGACTAATGTAAAAAACAAATCCCAAAACTTTTGAAAATTCTCCCAACTGGTTTTGATCTGGTTGATGGTAGTTTGGATTTCTAGAATTTGGTTTTGGATTTTTTGAAAGAAGTCTGTGATCGCCGACATGAAACAAATACTAACTAAAATCCAAAATCATGCAAGTGGTTTCTTTACCAAGTTCTTAGCACCTAAAACCTCAAGAAACCTGCTCATTTTATATTCACTGATTGCCATCCCCTTCTTCATTTATCATGAATCCCATTTACCTTGGCATTATATCTTTGCACTCTGTGTTGTTTCTCTCGTTGTTGGCTTATTCATCACCTATGCCAGTTTGTATGTAATCCAACTTTATTGGACCGAAACTTTCCATCCCATCATTGAGTTAGGTGTTGTTGTTATTTTTATCTTTGCTCTCTGGCTTGCGGAAGTTTTAGTATTTGAGGCCGGAACTGTCTTTTTATTTTTATTTATCGCCATTGCTTTTCTCATTCGTGTGTTGCATCTTGCGGAGTACGCTCGTCTTCTGGTGGCCGCCTGCCTCATTGCGAGTAATGCGCTGATTGCTTTTAAGGCCTTACAAGGTGCAGAAGTATTATCCGCCTATCTCCTTTTCAAAAACAAATACCAAATTGAAGAAAAGGATCTCAATGGTTGGACGGTTACAGAAAATAATCAATATTGGAATGAAGAACTCCAATTGGGATTTACTCTTCCCGAAGGATTTTACTTTTTTAAACCTGAAGACTTAACTATGGAAAACAAAACGGGGGCAGGACAAATTGCGGGTCTACTTGCCTTCAGTGATCATGATGCGGAACGATATCCATTTGTTCGTATCTTTTATTTTCCTGACTACATAGGTTTTCAAGAAAACCAGGCCATCTCAGAGTTCTCCGAATTTTTAAAAATTCAGGTCAGTAAAGGCGATATTGAAGACATCCAAGAAATCCAACAAAAGGAATTGGAACCCTTTATTCTCACAGCCAAATTTTGGACATTTTATGACCTACTACGACCTCGGTATGCGAAAACTGGTTTTCTACTTGTGGACACTCCCAATCACGACAAACTATTGTTACACATTACAGAAAATTTAGAAAAAGGCGAAATCCACGAACAAGGCATTCGTGACTTTCTATCCTCAATTCGATTCGGAAATCGATTGCAAAGCAATTAAGGAAAGCGGATCCACTAGGATATCGTTTACCTTTGCCCCTAAGTGAAGGTGAGGCCCAGTAGACATTCCTGTAGAACCAACAGTTCCAATTTCCTGTCCTTGTTTTACAAGATCACCAACCTTGACTTTAATTTCATCTTGGTGCATATAAAAAGAAAATATCTTATTCCCATGATCTACGATTGTGAAATTTCCTTCGTAATAAGTTTTACGAGCAAGAACAACAACCCCGTCTTGGATCGCATACACTGGGGTTCCTGATTTTCCCCGAAAGTCCACACCACCATGAGGACGTCCTTGTTTGTTATTATAATCTCGCCTAACATAGAACTTGCTAGTAATAAAAATCTTATCCAATGGATTTTTAAAATTACCACCAAATTGTAAACGACTTTGTTTTGAGAAGGCTACTTCTTTTGCAGTTTTACATTCTTGAATAAATTCTAATGTTTCTTTGGGAAGTTCCTTGGTAACAAATTTCTCATCCACTTTGATCTGTTGATTTTTTTTGATTACTTGGAATTTGGTTGGTTCTAAAATAATTTGGTATTGTTTTTGTCCCCGTTTTACAAAAAAGATTTTTGATACAATCTCCAGAGTCATAGCACCCGCAGGTGTGTCTGGAGAAATGGGTAAAAAAGCTACCATACTTTTTTCCCGTTTGGTCAGGATCACATCCTTTCCCAACCAACTCACTTTATAAGATTCATTAATCCATTTTTTATCTTTTGGAGTTAAACGAAGAAAAATAACTTCACCTCTCCCGAATCGTCTCGCTTCCATTAACAAGGAAAAATTCTTTTCCTCTTTTTTCACAAAGTAATTGGTCGGAGTGGCACGTATTGATTTTTTTTTGACTTCACGCGATTCCGCAGGTACCGCACGTACAAAAAATAAAATTAGGATTAATAAAGAGAAAAACCTTATCATCTCTTTCAATTTCGGCTATTTTGTTTTTGCAGATTCGTTAAATTTTTTCACGAAAACAACAAAATCTTCTGAAGGAAGTGGTTTACTGTAAAGATACCCTTGAATCATATAACATCCCAAATCATGCAACAAATCCCTTTGGGCAGAGTTCTCTACTCCTTCTGCAATGACTTCCATCCCTAACGAATGTGCCATATTGATAATGGCCTTACAAATGGCTCTGTCATCTTCATTCAATTCCAAATCAATCACAAAGGAGCGATCGATTTTTAAAACATCTGCATTGATTTTTTTAAGATAACTTAATGAACTATAACCAGTTCCAAAATCATCGATAGAAACTTTGATTCCAAGCCCAGATAAATATTCAAAAGCTTCGATACTTTTTTCAGGATTCTCCATAATCGAACTTTCTGTTAATTCTAATTCAATTTCCTCTGGATCAATGTTATATTGAAGAATTGTAGACTGAACTCGATGTGACCAATTAGCGCGTGCTAACTGTTTACCGCTAACATTAATACTTACGGGAAATGTGGGAAGATTTTGTTTTTTCCACTCTTTTTTGAGCCGGCAAGCCTCTTCCAAAACCCAATCTCCAATCCGTTCGATGATACCTGAGTCCTCTGCGACTGGAATAAATTCTACAGGTGGAACCCAACCTCTTTCCGGATGTTTCCAACGGATGAGTGCTTCGGCTCCACAAACTTGATTGGTGAGAGTAGAAATTTTTGGTTGGAAAAAAAGTACTAACTCTTCGTTCTGAATGGCTTTTCGCAAAGAGTTTTCAATGTACAATCGTTTTTCAGAGCGAAGGATGAGTTCATTAGTATAGAATTTATAATTATTCCTACCTAGTTCCTTTGCTTTGTACATCGCCATATCAGCATTCTTTAAAAGTTCAGAGGAAGAAACACCGTCATTTGGGGAAAGGGCAATTCCCATACTGATGGTAGTAAACAAATCACGTCCCATGATATGAAATGGTTGGCTTAAGATATCTAGAATTTTTTGGGCAAATTCAGCGGCCGCACTTTTGTTTGCAACGTCCACTTTTAAAATCGCAAACTCATCTCCACCAAATCGCGCCACTGTATCTACTTCTGTCATGACACGTTTGAGCCTTGCACCAACCATTTGCAAAAGAATATCTCCTTTCGTATGACCCAAACTATCGTTGATAAACTTAAAATTATCGATATCAAAGAAATAGAACGCAAGTAAGGTCTCAGTTGATTTATGATTTTTTAAGGCTTGGTTTGCATGATCAATAAATAATGTTCGATTAGAAAGACCCGTCAGGGCATCATAATAAGCTAAGTAAGTTATTCTTTCTTCTGATAATTTTCTTTCCGTAATATCAACCCCGAAACTAATAAATCTTTTTTGATCGGTTTCTGCATCATCAATGGGGATGTATTTTCTTAATAGATACGTTACTTTATCATTACTGTCTTGAATGAGTTCTTCAAACTCCACGATTTGATTTTCTTTGGCAGCAATTTCTAAATATTTTTTACGTTTTTCATGAAATTCTGCAGGAAGTTCTAATTTCTCAGCTAAGTCCAGATCTGTTTTTTTAAACAACCACTTCCGAATGTCCTTATTGGATAAAAAGACGGGATTGGTATATTCATATTGGAAATTTGAATTTAATACTGCAATATCAGAGTCGAGGTTATCTAAAATAAACTCATAAAATGCTTTTTGATTTCTAACCTGTTCTTGAGATCTTTTCCTTTCGGTAATATCACGAAAGGTAGCCCAAATTGCCATTTACGGGAAACAATCGAAAGGAAGACTCTGTTGGAATCAAATGGCCTGACTTTGTTTTTAAAGCAGTACTTTCGATTAGATTTCCCTGAAACTCCTCATCTTCATCTACTTCCACCGGCGGCATAAAGAAGGAAAATTCTTTACCCACTATCTCTTCCAATGGGTATTCTAATACAACAACAGCTTGTTTGTTTGCGTTTATGATCTGTTTGGTGCCAGGATCAATTTGCATCAAAACATCTAATGACTCTTCAAAAACATTTTGAAGGACAATTACCTTTTCTCTAATTTCATCGTAAGCAATGGAACGATTCATATCTTCAATCAATCGCTCAGCAAAGTTTAGTACTAAGTCTAGGATACCAACCGAATAAGTTTTTTCTGCGAGGTGCAAATAGGTAGGGTGCGCAGCTCTTGCTAACTCGATCGGTGTTAAAGGTGCAATCGAAAGCAAAATATAAGGCGATTCAGGAAACTGTTCAAAAATAAATTTTTGTTTTTCTAATACTTTAGGATCATTCCAAAAAAGAAAAACTGCAGATTCCTTAATGGAGCCCGGTTTAATGTCCAAGATTGAACGAAAACTGTGAACATTACAAGATTCAATATTCGTTATGTCGCGCAGTATTCTGTTATAAAAATCATGATCAAACTCTTCAATATAGATAGTGATTTGTTTGAGAGACATGACCTAGGCATAGTAGACGAAAAATCCTTTTCCTTACAATTGATTTTTTCCATGATACGTTTGTAAGCTCAAACAAGATATACTTTGGATATTAGGAAATAAAATGACCAAATCTATTCGATTCCTCAGAAATCTGTCATGATTTTGTCAGAGACTTAAAAAATTTAGCCAATCGATAAAATGAATTTGATTCTCATTACCAGTCTTTGAGCCTGGATAAAAATGACCGAGGTTCTATGAAATCCCTTCAAAATAAGACAAAATTACTGATCCTTTTAAGTTTGGTGGCTGGACTCTCCCTCCAGTGTGAAAAAAAAGAGAATAACGACAAAGATGTTGTGACTCTAGTGGCTCTTGGTTCGCTATTTAGCATGGCAGGTGATTGTTCTGTCGCTGCTAACGGTAAATCACTCAATACTTGGACAACAACGTCAGGTGTTGGAACAGGAACCATTTCTAAAACGAGCAGTGTTCCTGTTGTGGGTCACCCAACGGCTGTGTTAAAATACGCAAGCACAGGAGCAGTCAATTTTTCATTAACCGGCAATGCAGAAATTATTGTTTATGGTTCAGGATCTTGTCCATTGGATTCGACTAAAGTAGTAAAAACAGGAATCACTTATGGTGGATCTCTTACTGCGGATGCATCCTTTACCGATGCTTACAAACTAGAAGGTACGGGAACGATTGCTATTACGGGACCTAATAACACGGCAGGAATCTATATTTTAATCTATGCCCTCCCAAGTAGAGGTCAATCCGCACAGATTAACTATACAATAAGTCTCTAAAATTCTTACCGTATGCGAAGGATTTACATTTGTCTCATTACAATCGGATTCTTTTTTTGTGCCCGTCAGGAAAAAGCCCTGACGGATCAAGAAATTTTAGTGAATCAGTTGATTGTTAGTGCAATCAATGCGGGAAATCCAAATGCGTTAGACAAAATCGTTTTCTCCCGTTTACAAGCTGACGGGAGTTATATCACTCGCATCAATGCTAGTAATTTAGATTTCTATATTTATTTCTATTTTGAAGGAAATAAACAAATCCCCTTTTCTGAAAAAGATAAGTTAACTTGGGATATTGCGTTTAACCGGTACAAGGTGGCGACGAATTCAGGGGAAACCAATCGTTCGGGTTTGGGTGGAGCTTGCAAAAGTAATACGACTGATTTTGGAGTTGCTAGTTCTACTTCTGCAGCAAGTCAAGGTTGTACTTCCTTCATCATAGACAGTGCTTCGACTACACAAGGAATTGGTGGGGCTGGTGCTGTGTATATAGGAAACCCACTAGTTACAGAGTGGTACAACTATACGATTGGAAATTTAACACCGAAATCTGACATTTTTCTCATTCGTTCTGGAACAAGTTCTTCTATATATGCTGTCCATATTGAAAATTATTATAGTGATGCAGGAACTTCAGGGTATCCGACCATCCGATGGAAAAAACTTCCCTAATGCTTTCTTTTACCCAATTTCTTTTACCGATCCTTTGCCTCTTTCTATTGTTTATTGGAGAGATCCATTCCCAAACGCGACCTCGTGAAACGGGAAAAAAAACTAAAACTGTAGACCAAACACCAACTCCTGTTACGGTTCCAGCGGAAACAAATACTACAGATCCTAATCCACAAAATACAGGAACTACAACACAAACCACTCCAGTTCCAGAAGAAGGAAATAAAGAGGAAGTTCCGTCTGAAGAGGTGGACCGGTTCAAAGATTTGGATAATAAAAATGGCATTGTTGTCACCGGCTCCCGCGGAGAACGACGACTCAAAGATTCTGCTGTTGCGACAGAAGTTATCTCTAGAAAACGAATTGAACAAACTGGTGCGCGTAACTTAGGTGAGGTGCTGGAAACCCAAACAGGTATTAATGTTACTCCTTTTTTTGGCGGTTCCCAAGTCCAAATGCTCGGGCTTGATTCCAAATATGTACTGTTTCTTGTAGATGGACAACGTGTTGCGGGAAGGTTGAACAATACCATTGATCTCACTCGATTTAAAGTTCAGAACATTGAACGGGTGGAAATTGTAAAAGGAAGTTCCTCTTCGTTATACGGAGCCGATGCCATTGGTGGTGTAATCAACATCATCACCAAACAAGCAGAAAAACCAGAACACTACCAATTCCGAACCTCTTACGGAAACGGAAGACAAACCAATTTTGGAAGCCAAGGCGAAAAGAATATGATCGCCGATGTTGGTTTCAAAAATAATTTTGTAGCCTCTAATTTTTTTGGTGGGTTTAACCAATCGGCTGCTTATGATTTAGATCCCAAAACACCAGCCACAACAGGAAATGCATTCCAAGATGCAAACGTAGGTGGAAATATGACCTTCAATCCAGATGGTCAATTTAAGGTTAAAACAGGAATCAATTATTTAAATCGTAACCAAGCAGGAATTGATTCAAGATCCAATGGTGGAGTTTTCGATAGAACTAACCTCACAAACGACTTTCTCGGGTTAGGTGCAATGGAATATACCTACGGAAAACGTAATATGGTGTCCTTACGTGGAAACTTTTCTCGTTGGGAAAACCACTATAAGTTGGACCAACGAAATTCCAATGAACTCGACGTAAAAGAATTTACAAATGAATTTTCTTCCCAAGGTGTGGCTCAAGTAGATCATGAAATTAATAAAGATCACATGGTGACAGCTGGGGTCGAATCCTATTCAGAAGAATTACAATCGGATCGTTTACAAAGAAGGAATGCCTATAGAACGAGAAGAGCAGCCTTCATTCAAGATGAATGGATCATTTGGCGCCAAGGTTTTGTTTGGCGGCTGGTCCCAGGGGTTCGTCATGATGTAGATTCTCAGTTTGGTGGTCAGACTACACCCAAAATTGCATCCAAAGTGGATATCACAAGTGACCTTGTTTTCCGTGCCAGTTACGGTAAGGGATTTCGACCTCCCTCTTTTCGAGAATTGTACTTACGTTTTGAAAACCCAGGTGTTGGTTATGTTGTAGATGGAAACGACAAATTAAGACCAGAGAGATCAACAACGGTCAATGCAGATCTTGAATACACTCCTTATAAATTTTGGACTCTTTCACTTAGCGTGTTTCGGAATGATATCACCGATCTTATCCAATACAGTTTCGGAACGAGAACGAGCGAGTTTGCCAATTTCCAATTAAAGAATGTGCAAAGAGCCTATACAAGAGGTGTGGAAGCTGGATCCCGGGTTCGTTTCCTCAAATACTTTGCTTTGGAATTGGGTTACAACCAAACAGATACTCGCGACCTAACAACAGATAGACCCTTAGAAGGAAGAGCGCTCCACCAAGGAACAATGAACTTTTTTGTGAATGCACCCGGTGGATGGGAATTTGCCCTTCGTGCTAAACGTTTGGACAAACGGCCGTTTTATAGTACAACCAATGAATTTACTGCGGGATCAAGTACAGCTCTCATCGACCAACAAACAAAAACTCCAGAGGAAACCAACAAAGTTGTATATGGAAAACCATTTACTCTCTTAAACGTAAGGATGGAGAAAAAATTCTTCGACGGAAGGATGTCTTTGTTTTTAGGAGTGGACAACGTCCTAGACCAATACGAGCTTACATACAATCCTATTCGTCCCAGGTTTTACTATGGTGGACTCCAAGCCACTTTTTGAACTTTATTCGCAGAAAACATTTTTTATTGTAATCGTTCTTTATTGGTTATCTGGAGTTGCTTTGTACTCCGATGAATCAAAGTTAAATGCGAAACAATCTAAAGTTTTAAAAGAATCGTTCTCCTATTTAGAAACTTTAGAACCAAAACGAATCAGAATCGACAAATCTACTTACAATCGTCTCACACAATTTGAATCTATTTTTAAGTTTGGTTTCTCAGGAAAAAAACTTTCCCGCTGGATCCAATCACGGATCAAAAAATATTCTTTTGGTTCCACTGGCGAATACATAGCAATGTATCATGATGGAGATGTTTTACTCGGTCGTGCTTTCTTTAGTTTAAATCGATTGGATCGGATCCTTGTTCTATTACACGAAGCAAGACATGCTGATGGAAAAAATTACGGTCACGTGGTTTGTCCCGAAAACTTTCAGTTCCTCAATCCACGTGATTGGAAAATCCATCCTGCTGGTAAAAAAGGATGTGACGATGTTCCCGATGGTGGCTATGGAATTACAGCTGCCTTTTTATTTGAACTAGGTGCCTTTGGATATCTAAACCAAACGGAAGCGGCGCATCGATACAACTCAGAAATTTCTCGAGTGATTCGCGACTAATACAAACAGGCTTTTTTTAAATCAAAATCTTCGGCTATTTTTGATTTCAATCGAGATAGAATGACCTTAGATCGGGAATATGAATCTACACCTTGTGTTTTATCAAAAATAAAGGAATGTTTCTCTTTCATTAACTTTCCCAGTTCAACACTATGAGTAGGACAACCTAACAAAGAAGCGATCGCTCGTATTCTTTCTCCTGTTCCGCGTGCGGTTTCCAATTCCAATGGTTCTTCATTATAAGTGATAAATACTTCTTGGGCTCGATCGGCTCGAACAATTCCGTCGGTAGTACAGTTCGAAGTTCCTGAAGTGATTCCAAAAGTCTGTGATGAAAAACTAACATTGGTTGTTGCAGCAAGAACTTGGCCAATATCATTTTTCCAAACAGTAACCATAGAACCCAGTCCGCAACCTGCCATCCCGTAAGGTTCCGCAGAAACGGGAACAGAAATTATAAGACAATATATGCTAACAACTGTTAATTGAGTTTTAAAAAAGAGTCGGTAACTACGGGTAAACATAGAACCCTCCGTAATTAGATTGAAAATAACGTATCAGAATTACGATCGATTTGCGGAAGTTGGTGACCGTGTGCTAAAATTTCTCCCGACATCGAAAGAACTGCCCAAGTTTTTTCTTCTTTTACCTTAGTTTGCATAGATTGGAGCATTGTATTCGTGAATGATTCCAATTTTTGATGAAGGACGGTATTTGGAAATGGTGACGTTTTCTTTTCTTGTGCTTCAGTCGATCTCATGCAGTTTGTTTTCCCGGTTGTCTATAGGATCGGCGAGGGGGCCGGAATGACTAAAGTTTAAAAAATCTAAAAATGGAGTCAAGGAAGAGACATAATTCCGAAGAGGAAAAATGAAAACTCCAACTTCTCCTTTTCCCGAACTATCGGAATGCCAAACTTGACCAAAAACCACCTGTTACGAGGACGACTTTGCTTACCCCTCAAATCAATCTCTTTAAGAAATCCAATCCCATCCTAGCCCAAGTTGTGGCGAACATCCGTTTGACTCCCGAACTCGGTAAGGGAAAACGCCCAAGTAAGGAAGGGGATTCCGCAGTCCACAGAATCACGATCGCTATCGACCATAACACTTATCCCTATATGATCGGTCAAAGTGCAGGAATTATCCCACCCGGCATAGATCCGGAAAAACAAGCTAAAGGATCGGCTGACCCGTCGTTTACCATCCGTTTGTATTCCATCGCCTCACCATCGTTCAGTTTTGGCCAAACCAAGGACAATATCGAATTTGTGGTCAAACGCGACAATGTGTACGATGAAAATGGAAATCTTGTTCATAAGGGCATTTGTTCCAATTATCTTTGTGATTTAAAACCTGGTGACACGGTGACAATGACTGGCCCTGCCGGGAAAAAATTCTTACTGCCTCAAACGGATTTTTCCGGCGATATCTTCTTTTTTGCCACAGGTACAGGAATCAGCCCCTATTTAGGAATGGTGGAAGAACTCCTCGTTCAAAAACTCATCGCCTTCCAAGGAAATGTTTGGTTGGTTTATGGAGCACCGTATTCCGATGAAATTGTTTTACGCGATTATTTTGAAGGAATGGCAAAATCTCATTCTAATTTTCACTTCATAACAGCGATTAGCCGAGAGGAAAAAAACTCTTTCGATGGCGGAAAAATGTACATTACTCACCGAGTAAAAGAAAATTCCGAAGCGATTAAAAATGCTGTCAATGGAAACGGTAAGTTTTATATTTGTGGCGGTCCGAAGGGAATGGAAAAAGGAGTGATACAGGAAATCATGTCTGCTTGCGCAACTGATCTTTCGTATGATGAATTCAAAAAACACCTAGAGGAAAAAGAACAACTTTTTGTAGAGACGTACTAACATGGCAAAAACAGGAATCATTCGAGACATTGACAAAGGTCGAGGAGAAGTCATCCGCGTGGAGATCTCCGAATACAAAGGCCAAACTTTTTTTAATATTAGAGTTTGGTATACCGATCCAAATGGAGAACTGAAGCCCACTCAAAAAGGGATCGCCATTGCACCGACTCTTGTTGGTGAATTGAAAGAGGCTATCGAAGAAGCAGAGCGTTGGTTAGCATAAACCAACTATTTGTTTGCATCTCCTTCGTTTGCATAAATAATCCTTTGTAACACTTCTTTGGCAGAAGAGACATTTTCTGCTACTCGAATGTGGTTGTACAACCGTGTGATTTCAAAAATCTTTTTTACAGAATCATGAATGTTGGCAACCACAAGTTCTCCACCACGACGCCTCAACCAACCTACAATTTGAATCACCATCCCAATTGCGGACGAATCAATATGCGAGGTATTGGCAAAATCAAAAATGATATATCTGTATCCTTCCGACATTTTTTGTTCAATCAAAAGTTTGATTTCAGGACATTTATACAAATCGATATCACTTACAGTGCGGTATTCAAAAATCTCGTTGTGAACTACCACATCTTTCAAATCTAACTTCTCCGGACCTTTCATCATCATTTGGGAATTCATAAACAGTTGTTTATTCAAATCATCCGACTTGGTTGTAATTTTTGTTTCCAAAACTTGTAAACGATTGAGAACTGAACCCAGTGCATTTGGAGCAAAATGTAAGTTTGTTTTTATATCTTGGATAAGACCAAATAACAATACTTTGGCGTCGTCTATATGACCTCGTTTGATAAAATCTGAAATTTCCCTGATACCGAGAGTTGCATTGGCTATCAGAATTTCCACAAGAACATCGGGATCTTGTTTTCCTCGATGGTTCCCTCTGGGAAAACGAAAGGATTCTTTTACTAATTCCAAGGCATTCTGTTGTAACAAATTATAATAAGTTACATTCACTTCACAAAAAGGAGATTCCGCTTGGTTTACCCGGTCATCAATTTCGACACGTAATACTAAATTGCGAATATCGTCGGCTCTGAGATCACCTAACTGAAGATTGATTTTTTGCCTCGAAATAGTTTTAGAATCTCCTAAAAATTCATCAAATTCTTCTGCTATTTGGTGTGAAGTTTCGGATAAAACCTGTTTTAAACGGACACCGGGAGCTAATTGTAATTCTACATCTATGGCTTGTGCATACAAAGCACCAATATCACCAAATTCTTCAAAAAAAATATCAGATGCCTTTTCTGGATTGTCGATGTAATGAAAATTTCCCCCACCAGCTTTGGCAATTTCCACTAACATCTCTTCATTAAAATCGTTTCCCACCCCAATCGTAGTGGTGGAGATACCCATTGCCAAATGATCCGCTGCAATTTTAACTAGGGCTTCTTTTTCCTTAATTCCCGAAGTGGGATTTCCATCCGTGAGTAATAAAACCCGTTTGTATGCATTTGGAATTTTCGACTGGCTAAGACTTTTTAAGGCGGACAACCATCCACCACTCAGATTGGTAGAAGTAGCTACTTGAATGTTCCTAATTTTGTCAGTAACAGAAACTTTTTCTGTTAGGTGAGTCACCGGTTGTATCAATTGGACATCGGCCGAATAAGCAATGATGGTTACTGCATCATGTCTTGTAAGCCAATTGACTAAGGCACAAGAGGCATCAATCACAGATTCCATTTTCTCACCTTTCATGGACCAACTTTTGTCCACGGCAAGACCAATCACCAAAGGTTTCCTTTCATCGATCTTTGGGTTGGCAGGAGTTCGAAATCGAAGTAAGAGATGGTTTTCTTGTATCTCTTTTTCTTGAATTAACGGAAATTCCAATTTGGCATCTACGAACATGACCATAAAATGAAATTCTGAATAAATGTTTTCGCAAGAACAATTTAAAGTAATCTGGCATAGAGAGAATCAATACAATGTTTGGAAAAATTCATGAAGTCTATTCTTCCATTTCTGGGGAAGGAATTTCACAAGGAATTCCCACAGTCTTCATACGATTTGCTGGATGTTCCTTACGTTGTGGCAAAACGGAAACAAGAGCGTTATGGTGTGACACAGCTTACGCACTTGGGCCGAACCAAGGCGAAGAAAAAACTTTGGAATCGGTTTGGAACGATCTAGAAAAATTAGACCCGCACCATGGCTACCAAGTACTACTCACCGGAGGCGAACCCTTAGAAGGAAAAAATCGCGATCTTTCCACTGCGCTTGCCAAACAGATCTACGAACACAGAATGAACGTCGGTAGGCCCTACCCAGCATCCCGTGTAGAAACTAATGGAAGCGAACGGATTACCGAAGATTCCTTTTTTATTTTCACTATGGATTACAAATTACCTGGTTCGGGTATGGAAGATCGTATGGATCAGGAAAATTTCAGGATTCTAGAAAAGAGACATAATTCACTTGACGAAATCAAGTTCGTTGTGCGAGATAGAATCGACTTTGATAGAAGTATCGAAGTCATTCGCGAACAAAAAATACAGACAAATATATTGTATTCGCCAGTCCACGGTGAAGTGGATGCCAAAGAACTTGTTGAATGGATCAAAGTAGACAACCCACCTAAGTGTCGTTTGTCGCTACAAATTCACAAAGTACTTTGGGGAAATCAGAAAGGAGTTTGATGGACATCCCTACTCAATTAAGTTTAGATTTTGAAACAACGGTTGAACCAAAACAAACAAATGAGTATGGGTTTCTCATCGATGAACCAGAGTTAGGCCTTGCTAAAATCACAAAAGACAGTGCCACCTCGGTTGAATTATTCTTTGAATCCAAGGAAATTTTTCGAACAGTCAATAAATCAAACAAACAATTACAATTTTTAAATCAATATCCAGAATCACTTCGCGAATGGGAAGAATTTCCCAAAGCCATGGACTTAGCCCTAGCAGCAAGCCAACTCAAACTTACTTATAATTTCAATAAATTATCCTCTCTTTCCAATTCCAGAACTCGATTGCTTCCGCACCAAATTGAGTGCACTTTCATTGTAGCCAATAGTTTAAAACCAAGGTTTATCCTTGCTGATGAAGTGGGGCTTGGAAAAACCATTGAAGCAGGCCTTGCCATTAAAGAACTCATGTTTCGAAGGGGCTTAAAAAAGGTGCTCGTGGTTGCGCCTTCTCCTCTTCTTGTCCAATGGCAACAAGAGATGAAAAACAAATTCAACGAAGAATTTGCCATCGTTCGTAGAAGAAACTTTGTCACAAACGGTCCAGACCATTGGCGCAATTTTAACAAAATCATCACTTCTATTGATTTCATAAAAAACCCAAAGTATGCAGAAGAGATTTTAGGAACCAAATGGGATATTGTTGTATTTGACGAAGCCCATAGGCTCAGACGTGATTATTCGAAAATCACACGTGGTTATCTTTTTGCAGAAAAAATTGCACGTAAAACAGAATGTTTACTTCTGCTCACAGCCACTCCCTTTCGTGGAAAACTAGAAGAACTTTTTTATCTATTACACCTCGTAGATCCAAATATCCTTGGGCCTTATCACACTTTCGTTAATGATTATGTAGTAGGCCAAAAGGGTGACTTAAAGGAAAAGATATCTAAAGTACTCCTACGCCGCAGAAAAGTAGAAGTGGGTGGATTTACCAAACGATTTGCCAAGACTGTTCGGATTGACCTTTCTCCCATCGAACGCGCGTTTTATGACGAAACTACAGAGTATGTAAAAAGAGAATACAATATGGCGATGGGGACCAAAAACCGAGCCATTGGTTTTGTAATGGTGGTATTTCAGAAATTACTCGATTCCTCTGTCATTGCCCTCCTCTCTGCTTTACAAAAACGTAAATTTATGTTGGAATCGAAATTCCATTACATGAAGGAACATGAAACTACTCTCGACGACTGGGATTTGGATGAAACTGAAGGTGTCGAAGAATTTATTACGGAATTAGAAGATGAAGAAATGTCTAGTTTCCAAAGGATCAAACGTGAGTTGTTCACTCTCAATCGGCTCATCCATTTGGGAAAACAAATCAAAGAAGATAAAAAAACCTTAAAATTAAAAGAAACACTCTATCGCCTAAAAAAAGAAGGGCATAAAAAATTCATCATCTTCACGCAGTTTAGAACCACGCAAGACCACTTACAATCTGTATTAGAACCAGACTTCAAAGTATCTCCCTTCCATGGTTCCCTCAGCATGGATGAAAAAGAAGTAGCCATCCAAAAATTCAAAGAAGACTACGAGATTTTAATTTGTACGGAAGCTGGTGGGGAAGGCCGTAACTTACAATTTGCAAACATACTTTTTAATTATGACTTACCTTGGAGCCCACTGAAGATCGAACAACGAATCGGAAGGATCCATCGTTTCGGTCAAAAAGATAATGTTTATATCTTTAACTTTGCTTCTAAAGATACAGTTGCCGAAAGAATTTTAGAAGTACTCACCAATAAAATCCGTTTATTTGAAGAATCCATTGGTGCTTCGGATGACTTACTCGGAACTATCGAAGAAGAGTTAGATTTTAATTCTAGTCTAATGAAGTTTGTAACCGGCACTAAAACCAAAGAAGAATTAGAAACAGAATTTGATCTTCGGATACAAGTAGCTCAGAAAGGTTTTGAAAAACTCAATGCACTCGTAACTCCTAAAGTATTAGATTTTAATTTAAAAGATTATTATGATCATACACTGGAAGAAAGAGAATGGAACAATAGCCATTTAGAAGAAGTGGTTGCGCAAGGATCCAAGTTCTTTCAAAACTATTTACCCGGCACTCTCACACAGATCAGTAAAGGATCCTACGACTACAAAAATACAGAAGGCAAAGTTAGAAAAGCTACCTTCGATTCTGACCTGGCTCTAACCAATGACTCTCTCGAATTTTTGGCATTCGGACATCCTTTTGTGGAGAAGGTAACGGAGCTACTCACTCAGAGTGATGTTGGTCGCAAAAAAAAGTATCTTATCTCAGAAAACTTGGGACAGAAAATCCTTTTTGTTTTCCAAGTAGAATTCGACTTCTCTCTCAAAAGAAAGGATCTTTTCTTTATTGAATTTGATCTAAAAAAAAGGAAAACTGTAGTATATACGGAGAAACCTCCGGAATGGACAGAAGTAAAAACATATATTCCTGAAAAGGAAATCCCTCTTTCGAAACTAGAAGAAGCATTTATCCATTGTTATCCGATTGTTGAATCGGAAGCAGAGATTAAAAAAGAAATCCTAAGAAAAGAAACTTTGTCCATATTCCAAAAAGAAGAATACAAAGTAGAACTATCTCACCAAAAAACCATACGCCAACTAGAAGAAAAATTGATGCGTCAAGAAGCCGCTTACAAATGGGACAATCGCCCTGAAAAAAAAGCAGTTCTGCACAAAACAATGAAAGAAATCCAACGTGCAAAGGACGAATACACTGTGGAAATTCGCAAAATCAAAAATGGTGCCACAATTTTTCATAAAATTCGACTCTTCCAAACTTACATCAGCATTTAAATTCATTTACATTAGATTTCCAAAGGATAGACTTTGGAAATGTTCTTTCCCAAAATTGCATTCTGGATTCAAATTCTCGTATCTTTATTGTTAGGTTTGTTATTAGGAATCCTGCTAAATCCGGAAACAGGAATTGTATCTGCACTTACTTTGAAGCCTTATTTACTGTGGATGAAACTCCCAGGAGATATTTTTTTAAATTTACTTCAGATGATTATGATCCCCTTAGTGATAGTCTCTATCGCTCTCGGTGTTTCTAGTTTACGAAATTTAAAAGATCTTTGGAACCTGGGGAGTAAAACTCTACTCTACTTTATATTCACAACAATTATATCCGTAAGTATCGGAATTTCACTGACACTCATCATCAAACCGGGAAATCACATCCAAACCCAATCAGTAGAAATCAACACAAACAACTCAGATCCTAAGTTAAATCAAAATTTAGAATCGGTCCCAGAAACAATCGCAAATATAATTCCTAAAAATCTAGTCAATGTTTGGTCCAAACAGCAAATGTTATCAGTAGTTTTTTTTGGTATGATTTTAGGGATTTTCTTTCTAACTTCCCGTGATACAGGAGCCGCTTTAAAAGCTTTTTGTCATTCCTTAGAAAGTTTTTGCTTATGGGTTGTGGCTACTGCAATGAAATTAGCTCCCTTGGCTGTTTTAGGTTTAATGAGTTATGCAATGGTCCAGATCGGCTTTTCTCTGTTATTCGGACTTGTTTCTTATATTGGAACAGTAATTTTAGGACTTTTTTGTATCCTTGTTTTCTACTCTGTTTTGATTCTGCTTTTTACAGGAAAAAATCCCCTTCGTTTTTTGAACCAGGTTCGCGAAATTCCGTTACTTGGATTTTCCACTTCTAGTTCCAGCTCCGTGCTTCCCTATTCTTTAAAACTCGCAAAAGAGAAGTTAAAATTGAAAGAGACTGTGGCGGATTTTGTCCTTCCACTCGGCGCCACAATCAATATGGACGGAACTGCATTGTATCAAGCCGTTGCGACCGTATTTCTGAGTCAGGTATACCAAGTAAATTTATCATCCATAGACTTATTTTTGTTAGTTGGAACGGTCACGGCAGCTTCGATTGGAACTGCAGCGACACCGGGAGTTGGACTGGTGATACTTGCTTCCATCTTATATACATTTCATATACCCATTGAAGGAATCACTATCCTTTTTGGAGTTGACCGCTTTTTAGATATGTGTAGAACTTCAGTAAATCTAACCGGCGATTTATCCTGCGCATATATCATGGACCATATCTGGAAGGAAACTAAACCCAATGAAAAAAATTAAATACACAGTTTTGTTAGGAATGGTAGTATTCCTTATCCATTGTGATACTAAAAAAGATTACTTTGATGATGTCGGAGCAAATCTACTTTGTACTACATACGCAGTTTGTAATGGTGAAACACCTGCAAAAACTGGTATCATTGGTGATAGTTGGACAGACCTCCTTCTCGGATTTCCAGCTGTAGAAACGCTCAGACCTCAATTGGAAAATCGATTCCACTATAAATTTGTGGGTGCTACACTTGGTGGAAAAACCTTACAACAGGTAGTCAGCCAAGGCCTCCAGTTCCAAGTCATAGACCAAGGTGGTGCGGACATGAAGGTAATCATTCTATCCTTAGGTGGAAATGACATTCAAGCAAACCTCTCTGAATATATCGGAAATATAGAAGTCGTTCAAGCACAGCGATTTGCAACCATCAAAGCCAACCTCAAACAAATGATCATTTCCGGTAACGCTTACAAGATTTCCAGGTTTGGGGGTCCTCCTTTAAAATGGATCATCCACGGATACGACTATCCCAACCCATATATGACTCCTGTGATTGCTGGTTCTGACGAAGGATGCAAATCAAAGTTTGATCGCATTGGTCTTGTTGTTCCTGACGCAGCTGTGTTTACCTCTAACCAACTAGATGCATTTAACAACTTACTTCTTGATACCATTCGGGAAGAACCTTCTCTCATCTACGCAGATTTAAGAAATACATTAGGTGGTAAACCAAATTCACGAGCCGAATTCATGTTAGATTGTATTCATGCAAATAACTTAGGTTATACTTATCTTGCCGATAAATTTGCAAGATTAATCTATCCGATTACTAATGTAGGATTTTAAATATGAAAAATATAATAATCATTTCTTTTTTTATTCTTTTGTTGACTTCATCCTTATACTCGCAACCAACAAACACTGGCTTTGCACACCCTCTTCAAATTGAACCAGTGGCCGTGTATACAAAGCTAAGAGGTAATGTTGGTTATTGGCATAAAGATTTTAATGGAGTCAAAGAAATAAATAAAAACATAAATATTGAAGGCGAATACAAATTTACAGATTCTCTTTCAGTAATTTCCTCTATTGGTCGCACTGATTACTCACAAACCGATACGGCAAAAGACGTTACTTGGGATCGTTGGAATGCTGGAATCAAATATGGTAAAGTCTTTGAAAATGGCTCATCGCAATTTCTCATTGGTGGTGGGTTACGGCTTTACGATAAAAAAAGGAATGCTGAGTTCAGAGAAAGAGAAAATCCAGACTTTTATTTAATCAGACCCAACTTTGGACTCGGTTACAAATACGGTATCTTTCAAATCATGTCTGAATTTCGGTTCCAAACAGAAACTAACCGACATGGAAAAGAATCTAGTTTGGAAGAATTCAAAAGGTACTACCAAGTAGGTATTGCTCCCTCTTTTGCAATTGCAGATTTAGTTCGTATATTTACAGAAATTGAATATAGGGAACCAATTGATAGAGCCGCAGATAAAAATCTTAGGTATTTTAATTTTTATCCCGGTATCTCCATGAATACTGAAAGTTTTGGAACATTTAGTTTTTCTCTTCTCTTAGGTATCTTACCGAAAGAAGACAATGCTATGGATCGTGGAATTCGTTTTTCTTACTTTTACTTTTTTGATACAAATCAATAACGTATGAGAAAACTTTGGATGTTACTGTTGGTCTTACACTTTCTTCATTGTCTCAGTGTACAAATTGGAAATCCTTCGGTAACCTTATTTCAAAACAAAGGGCAAGAAGGTTGGTATTCACCGGGAAAAGTTCCTTCAGTTACCGACAGTTTCGTTGAATCTTGCGCCACTAATTACTTCGGATTGGTTAGTATAGGTAACGCAAGTTTAGACTACATACCTCGCAATTCCCGTCCTAAAGAAATCCATAGTCTAGACCATTATTACAAAAACCAATATTTCTTTTTCCAAGAACTTTGTTTACGTATCACCGGACGATGAAACAGAATATTGACTCTTTAAATGAATTTGCAAAAAAACTGAAGAGTGGACTTATCTACGAGGAAATAGAATCTAAATTAAAGGAATTTCATTCCAAAAAAATCAATGCATCTAACAAATCATTAGATGAACTTACTGAAAAGATTCGTAAGAAAGAAGAACAAATAAAAAAACTGTATGACGATATCATTATTCTACAAAACAAACTTTCGGAAACCTTGGATAAGGAACTCAAAAAGTAAAAAATTCTCAATGAAGTTCCGGGGTTTTCGAATCGTCTGTTTTATAATTTTTATCTTCACATCTTCCTGTGCAAGTTCTGGATTCGGAACCCAAGGTTTACTCTTTGAGGACCAAAGGATCAGCATGATGGAAACTGGACTCTTTGCCAATAAAGAAGGAATTGCCTGCGCCAAGTCCTACCTAGGTCTGCTTGCCTTGGGGGATGCTTCCGTGGAAGTTTCCCAAAAGAATGGAAATATTAAAGAAATTACGTCTATTGAACTAGAAAGTTACAATTTCTTGGGGATTTACGCAAAACTATGCACAGTTACCAAGGGAAATTAGTCGAAACTAAAACTAGAACCTATGCTCATCTGGAAGAAAATTCGAATCTTATTTCTGTTTGTTTTTTCCTCCTTGGCCTGTCTTCCAGAGCCAAAACCTTCTCTTTTGGGTGTCCTTGTATTACCTTTGGTAACACAGACCTCAGAAAATTTCACTATTGAATCTACAATTCCTACCAATGGGGCAACAGGTGTTTCACTAAATCCCACCATCACCATTGTCATGACACAAGCTGTTGAATCGACATCCCTCAATACAAATATCAGTTGTTCCCCATCTTGTCCGAGTCTGACAGGTGGAGCTTCTAACCGAACGATTACGCTTACACCTGCTAGTGCCTTGATCACAGGAACGACATACACTATCACGCTTAACCAAAACATCCAATCCATCTTTGGGTTGACTCTCGGCACTAATACAAGTTTTAGTTTTACAACCTTATAAATAAAAAAGCCGACGTTTCCGCCGGCTCCACAGTTTCCCCTTTCAGAGATCAGAATATTTTAAAAGGAAACTTCCAAAGGAAAGCCTCCTCTATCTGAAACGGGATTTGTTTTAATTTCCTATTTAAAGAAATTTAAAACGATTCCACCTTTTGTTACAAAAAATTCAGCAAACACGAGTGAGGTGATCGCCATAAGTTTGATCAAGATGTTGATCGCAGGTCCAGAAGTGTCTTTGAATGGATCGCCAACAGTATCACCCACAACCGCAGCTTTGTGTTTTTCAGATCCTTTTCCACCCGCTGTTTTTTCGATGTATTTTTTTGCGTTGTCCCAAGCTCCACCAGAGTTAGCAGAAGAGATGGCAAGTACTACACCAGAAACAAGGGCACCGGCAAGGAGTCCCGCAAGAGACTTCACACCAAATAAATAACCCACAACGATTGGGCTCAAAAGAACCAAAAGACCAGGAGGGATCATTTCACGAAGAGCAGCAGAAGTAGAGATATCTACACACTTAGCATACTCTGGTTTTGCAGTTCCTTCCATAAGACCAGGGATTTCTTTGAATTGGCGACGAACTTCTTTTACCATATCAAGAGCTGCCTTTCCTACAGACTTCATAGTCATCGCAGAGAAAATAAAAGGAAGCATGGCACCAAAGAGAAGACCACCAAAAACAAGTGGATCTAAAAGTTCGATAGATGTTAGGTCAACCGCACCTTCTCCCATTTCCTTTGTAGCATTTTGTGTTCTTGTGATAAAAGCAGCAAATAGAGCAAGTGAGGTTAAAGCTGCAGATCCAATCGCAAAACCTTTTCCTACAGCCGCAGTTGTGTTACCCGCCGCATCAAGAGTATCCGTTCTGTCACGAACGTCTTTTCCAAGTTCTGCCATCTCTGCAATTCCACCCGCGTTATCGGAAACCGGACCGTAAGCATCGATCGTAAGACCAATGGCAATCGTGGAAATCATTCCAATCGCAGCAATCGCAATTCCATACATACCGGCAAGGATATTGGAAACAACAATCACAATCACAAGTAGGATTACCGGAACCACAGTAGATTTGTAACCAAGAGCAAGTCCGTAGATGATGTTAGTGGCAGCACCTGTTTCACAAGCATCGGCTACTTCACGCACTGGTTTGTATGAATGAGATGTATAAATCTCAGTAATCCAACCAATGAACATACCAGCAAACAAACCTAATGCGACTGATGTATAAACATTCCATTTTGTGATGGTTTTGTCTCCAATTTGGAAACTATCAATCATGAAGATGTCAGTAATAAAGTAAAGAGCAGCAGCTACTATAAAAGTTGAGATCCAAAGTTGGAATTTTAATACTCTCTCTACATTTCCATTTTCTTTTACACGCGCAAAGAAAGTAGTGATAAGAGAGGCAGGGATTCCAATCGCAGAAATCAAAAGAGGATAAAGTAAAGCAGAGTTGTTGTCTGCAAGGGCTGATGCCGTGGCACCAATCACAAGAGCCGCACAAGTGGCTTCTGCAGCAGAACCAAAAAGGTCGGCACCCATACCAGCGATGTCCCCTACGTTGTCTCCAACGTTATCAGCAATAGTTGCTGGGTTACGAGGGTCATCTTCCGGAATTCCTTTTTCTACCTTTCCTACAAGGTCAGCACCAACGTCAGCAGCTTTGGTATAAATACCACCACCCACACGACCAAAAAGTGCTACAGATGATCCACCAAGACCAAAACCTGCAAGTGATTCCATAAGGATGTGTTTGGCAACACCGACGTTTGTTCCAGTGAATAGAAGGAAAAGTCCAATCATACCAAGAACAGCCAAACCAATGAGTCCAAAACCCATAACGGCTCCAGAATCATAAGCTACTCGGAAGGCTTTAGAAAGGGAAGTTTTTGCTGCTTGGGCCGTACGAACGTTACCAGCTGTGGCAATTTTCATTCCAATAAAACCAGAAAGACAAGAAATGAGGGCGCCTGATACAAAAGCAACAGCAGTGTAAATGCCTTCGTTAAACTCAGTCTTCGGATTGTCCAAAAGTAAATAGATGAGAACAGTCATGAAACTGATAAATAGCAAAATGACTCGGTATTCTCTGAGAAGGAAAGCCATGGCCCCTTCTGCGATCGCCGCGGAGATTTCTTTTAACTTTGCGGTTTCTTTTGCGTCGCTACCGTCTCCGCCCACTTGGATGCGAACCACCCGAGCTGCGTAGAAAATCGCCGTGGCAATGGAAACAAGCGCCATGACGATGATGATTAACTCTACATTCATGAGATCCTCTTTGAGATTGTTTATTTGAATTTCTAAGATTATTTAGAAGATGACCGATGAGAATCCATAGATGATACTTCGGTCTAGGAGAATATGGCAATTTGGTGTTCTGGTAACAAGTCTATTTCTGGTTTCCAGGCCAAATTTAGCAGAAACAGAGGTTCTGAACCCTGTTAAGGCCTTATACGGTTATGAAGATCTATTGCGGATGGCTGAGGACAAAATTGTCACGGAAACACCAGCCAAAGCCTTTGATTTTCTCATCAAAGCCAAAGAACTGAATCCAGATCCAGACTACCGATACTACAATCTATCAGCAAGAGCTCATATAAAACTTGGACAGCACTTCGATGGAATCCACTCTTATGAAGAGTCACTCAAAAAGAAAAAAGACCAATTCGATTTGATTTTGTATGTTGCGGATTTTTATGAAAAAGAAAGGAAACAAAAAGAGGCTTTGTTCTATACTAAATTTTATTTAGAACAAAAACCAAATGCAAAATACAGATTGTATACCGCAGCCATCCTCGCGCGCCAATTAGGATTAGAATCAGAATACGAATCGTATTTCCAAAAATTAGAATCAGACAAAACCTTTGTTTCCGAAAAGGATGCTTTGCAAAGTAGCCTTCAAAAAAATATCAAAAACAAAAAATGGAAAGAAGCGGATGATTTAAGTTTACGTTACTTAGTGTACTTTCCTCGGGAAGAAGGTATGTATGAAACTTTGATTCTTGCCAGAAGGGGAAGGCAATCTGAACTTTTAGAACAAGCCTACCAATGGACAACCACAGTATTTTTAAACGAAACAAGATACTTCACTCGGTATGGAGTGTATCTTCAGGAGAAACAAAGGTATTTGGAAGCTCTGGCTTTATTTCGTCGTGGTTTCTATAATTTATTAAAATTTTATCCGGAATCAGATGCTGGAGAGATTTTATTTCTCATTCGTCAAAGTTATGCGAATCTCGGAAAAGATAGAGATACTCTCGCAATCGACTCCTTGGTGAAGGATTTTCAAAACCAAAATAAACTCACAGCAGTCGAATTGGAAAACCATCAAATTACTTACCGCAAAAATAGAGAGTATTTACTCTTTTGTATCCACTGGTTTTCCAACCGCGATCAGACGATGGCGAACCAATACCGCCAAAAGTTGAAAGACCGCGATCTAGAATTTGAGGAATCGGAATTCTTGCGGGTTATAGGACCGTTTGCTGCACTCCCGCAAAATCTTTAACTATGGTATTTCTTTTTATCATCAATTAACGATTGTACGACGGATGGATCTGCTAGTGTACTGATATCTCCGAGTGTATCAAATTCGTTATTGGCAATTTTTCGCAAAATACGTCGCATGATTTTCCCAGACCGAGTTTTAGGAAGTCCCGGAGCCCAGTGGATTACTTCTGGCCTTGCAATTTTACCAATCACCTTTTCTACCATGGCAATCAGTTCTTTTTTTAAGGCATCATTGGTCGTCACTCCCTGTTTCACTGTGACATAGGCATAAATTCCTTGGCCTTTGATATCATGTGGAAATCCCACAACGGCCGCCTCAGCGACAGATTTATGTTCTACTAGGGCACTTTCCACTTCGGCCGATCCAATCCGGTGACCCGAAACATTAAGTACGTCGTCGACTCTGCCTGTTATGCGAAAGTATCCATCCTTGTCTTTGTTGGCCCCATCACCAGTAAAATAGTAACCCTTAAATTGAGAAAAATAAGTATCAAAGAATCGTTTGGAATCCCCATACACACCTCTCATCATGGAAGGCCAAGGTTTGGCAATGCAAAGGTTCCCGGAGATTTCCCCTTTGCCTTTGACTTCCACACCTTCATTGTCCACAAGAACTGGTTGAATTCCATAAAACGGCCAACTCGCCGAACCTGGTTTTTGCGGAATGGCTCCCGGAACTCCAGAGATCATAATGGATCCTGTTTCTGTTTGCCACCAAGTATCTACAATCGGGCATTTGGATTTTCCTATATTGGTATGATACCATTCCCAAGCCTCAGGGTTAATGGGTTCTCCAACGGAACCAAGCAATCGCAAAGACTGGAGAGATCTTTTTTTGATATGGTCTAGTCCTTCTCGCATGAGAGCACGAATGGCTGTTGGTGCGGTATAAAATACAGTAACTTTATATTTATCAATCACATCCCAAAACCTACCTGCATCTGGATAACTTGGCACTCCTTCAAACATAAGAGAAGTTGCCCCATTCGACAAAGGTCCATAGAGAATATAACTATGCCCGGTAATCCAACCAATGTCTGCTGTACACCAATAAGTATCTGTTTCTTTGTAATCAAAAATTGTTGCAAACGTAAGGTTAGCACCGAGCAAATATCCAGCAGTTGTATGTAGAACCCCTTTCGGTTTTCCCGTAGAGCCAGAGGTATAAAGAATAAAGAGGGGATCTTCTGAATCCACCGGTACAGGAGGACAGTCTTTTTTGACGTCCGCTTCTTTCATTAAGTAGTGATACCAATGGTCCCGGCCTTCTTTCCAGTTTAAATTTCCTTCATCACCCGTTCGTTTAACAACAATTACATCTTTTACTTTAAATTTAGTTTCTTCCAAAGCGGTATCGACATTCTTTTTTAATTCGATAGGTTTGCCACCTCGGTATCCACCATCTGCCGTAATGACAAGTGCCGGTTTACAATCTTCAATGCGACCCATAAGTGCTTCTGGAGAAAATCCACCAAAGACAACAGAATGAACTGCCCCAATGCGAGTGCATGCCAATGTCGCAATCGCAAGTTCTGGGATCATGGGAAGATAAATGAGGACACGATCTCCCTTTTTCACATGAAACTTTTTAAGTACGTTAGCAAAATAATTCACTTCACGGTGAAGATCGTGGTAGGTTAAAACTTTGGACTCATCGGGATTGTCTCCTTCCCAAATGAGTGCCGCTTTGTTCTTGAGTGGAGAATCTAGATGCCGGTCTAAACAATTGTAAGAAACATTCAGTTTCCCACCTACAAACCATTCGACTTTTGCTTTCGCAAAATCATGTTTGAGGACTTTGGTCCATTTTTTAAACCAGGTTAGGCGTTTTGCTTGTTCCGCCCAGAACTTCTCTGGTTTTTCAATGGATTCTTTATATTTGGCTTTGTATTCTTTTAAACTAACGTTCGCAAACTTAGCGAAGTCTTTGGACGGTGCCACGATTCTTTCTTTCGGCATAGATTCCCTCTAGAGAAAGAATGCTGAACTTTTTTTTAAAAAAGTCCAGCATGAATCTTAAAAATAGAATTTAAAAATTGAACTTAGTGTGAACCGGTTCGGATCAGATCCAAAAATTCACTTCGGGTAGTGGGATCTGTTTTGAATAGACCGAGGAGACTAGAAGTAAAAAGTTCCGAGTTTTGTTTTTCTACCCCACGCATCATCATACACAAATGTTTTGCCTTAATGACAACACCCACACCCAGTGGTTCTAATGTTTCTTGAATTGCCTGTGCAATTTGGTCAGTTAACCTTTCTTGCACTTGCAAACGACGAGCAAAGACATCCACAATTCTTGGAATTTTGCTAATTCCAATGATCTTTTTGTTAGGAATGTAAGCAACGTGAGCCCTTCCATAAAAAGGAAGCAAATGGTGTTCGCATAAAGAATACATTTCAATATCTCGCACAAGAACCATACCAGTGGTATTTTCTTCGAAGATAGCTCCATTTACAATCTGGTTCAAATCGGCCTTATACCCGCTCGTCAAAAAGTCATACGCCTTTTTCACTCGACTAGGAGTTTTCATCAGACCCTCTCTCGTGGGATCTTCACCAATTTGTTTTAGGATTTCTTCGATTAAGTTTTCCATCCGATTCCTTTTTACAGATATGTTCCTTGTGAGGCTGCCTTCCAAATTATGAATGCAGAATATTCACTACCAATTTGACTAGACTCTACCAGAAAGGAAAAGACACATTTCCTTTTTTTTAAATTAATTCTAAAGGACATAATCTAGATCCAATGCGGCTAAAAATAGGTTACGATGCACGGATGATCGAAAATTCGGGGATTGGGATTCGTATCCAACATATTTTAAAATTTTGGCCTATCTCTCCTCAGACGGCCGATTTATTTATCTTTGGAGATCCAGCGATTTTAAAAAAATACAATCTACCAAAAGAAGCTCAAATCATAGAATACAAAACCAATATCTATTCACCTAAAGAATTTTTAGGCCATCCAGAAATGGCAAACATGGATCTTTTAGATATACCGCATTTTAACATTCCGTTCCCTTACATTCGAAAGTGTATTGTTACGATCCATGATCTCATTCCTTATCATTTCAAAGCGGCTCATAGTTCTTTCGTTAAACGAGTGTACATGCAAATTGTGTTTCGATGGATCAAATGGTTTGCTCTGAAGATTATTACAGTCTCTAAATTTACTAAACAAGACTTAGTTCAATCTTTTGGTTATTCGGAAAATAAAATCTCTGTCGTGTATAATGGGATTGATAGAAAGATTTTTTCGAATAAACCATTAACAAATTTAAACATTTTTCTAAAAAAACAATCGCTTCCAAAATCTTATCTTTTCACAGTTGGAATTGGAAAAGCTCACAAAAACTTTCCTTTTTTATTGGAAACTATAGAAGAATTATGGAAAGAAAAAAAATTGAATCTTCCGCTTGTGATTGGAGGAATCAGTAAAGAAATTCCAACAGAACTAAAAGTATTTAAAGACAAATACCCAAATTTAATTTTTTTTCTTCCACACCTGCCGTATGAAGAACTACCTCTTGCTTACCAAGGTGCAAAACTTTTTATTTTCCCATCATTGTACGAAGGATTTGGCTTTCCAGTATTGGAATCACAAAGTGTAGGTACAGTTGTCCTTTCTTCTAATGTTAGTGTCCTTCCCGAAATTTTAGGATCTACTGCAGAATACTTCGATCCGTACTCTAAAGAAAATTTAAAATCTAAAATTCTCTTTTTATTATCGAATGATAAATTACAAAAAGATTACCAAAAGAAAGGTCTAGTGAATGCAAACCGTTTCCTTTGGCACAATGCGATTCAATCCTTGAATAACGTTTATAAATACTTTTCTATTTAGATCCGAAGGTATCTAGATTAAGACGGTCACACTGATACTTGTTGTGTCTTATAATAAAAAACATAAGAAACAGCCAATATTCGGAATATAACAATAGGTGCAATTGCCGTAGATACAGAATCTCCACTTTGCAAATGTGCAATCGCTGCCGAAATAAAAGTAATTCCAAACCTGACGTATGCCCATTCCTTGAATCGGCGGGGAATTTGTGGAACGAGAATGGCTAACGATCCGATCAGTTTCGCAATTCCTAAGGGGGAAATGGAAGCTACCTATTATTATGTCTCTCTCGTTTGGAAAGAAACGATTTAAAGAAATTGCTGAGGAAATTCCAGGAATTACGGATAAAATGCTGTCGAAAAAGTGATCCATGAATTAACGCAATGGGCAGTTTCTCATTACCAAAAAACCCACACTAGCGCTGGTCCTAGACCATAAAAAACTGAAACCACAGGTTCAAAAATACTTGTCAGCTTTTCAGCCTCCTAAGAGACTGATTCTCAGAACCATGATCAAGTGTCACTGTGCAGAAGTTTTCTTTGAATCTATCTTAAATGTTGTCAAAGAATCCAATCGCCCTATACTAGAAGTTGCCCGCGAGATGGGAGCTGCTGATACTTGTACGGGTTGTATTCCGGATATGTTAGCCTTCATCGAGCAGGAATTGGAAGGTCAACTTGCAGGAAATACAAATTATTGATTCTAACTTAATCGAATCACTCATCAAAAAAGCCCAAACCGCCGAAAGAAAACGCACCAATCATAACTTCCACGAGCCAGCAGAAGTCTACCAAAGGTTTCTTAATGTGCTTTCAAAAGATACTTACATTCCACCTCACAGACATTTGTTGGATCCAAAACCCGAGACTTTTGTAGTTCTTGAAGGTGAAATCGGATTTTTAATCTTCCAAGAAAATGGAGAAATCAAAGAAGCCCATAAACTCTCTGCTAGTGGTCCCAAACGAGGAATTGACCTACAGCCAGGTGTTTGGCATAGTTTAGTTTGTCTTTCACAGAATGCTGTTTGTTTTGAAGGGAAGTCCGGTCCTTATGATCCAACTATTGACAAAGAGTTTCACTCCAAGTATCCACTGGAAGGTGATCCTAAAGTGAATGAAACCATCGCATGGTATGAATCTTTGTTTGTATGAATCGGATCTCCTCATTAAGTAAATTTTACCTAACACTCTTTATGGTTTCCTTCTCTTTTTTTTGTAAATCCTTACCTTCGATTGTTCCCGTAAAAGAACATAAGTTGGAATCCATTTCTTCTGATGGAATTTTGAGGTCTTTTCGTTACTATATTCCAAAACAAATCAAACAAGATCGCTTGCCCGTGGTTTTTATTTTGCATGGAGGTGGTGGCACGGGGGAAGGAATGATTTACCTTACAAGAATGTCTGAAAAGGCCGAAGAGTATGGATTTATCGCCGTTTATCCTGATGGTTATGCCAACCGCTGGAATGATGGTAGAAAAATTCCACATTCCCTAACTGATAAACGAAACACAAAAGATGTGGAATTTTTTCGGGATATGGTTCGACATTTAGATACACAAATCCCTGTGGATTATAACAGAATCCATGCAGTTGGTATCTCCAACGGTGGATTTATGACACAGCGATTGTTATGCGAAGCTACAGATTTATTCAGTTCTGGTTATTCAATTGCGGCAGTTACTTCCAGAGGTTTGAAAGAAATTTGTAACCCACCTCCTCAAAAATCGATCGGTTTCATTATGGGGACATCAGATGATGTAGTACCCTACTTGGGAGGAACGGTTTCCATTCCTTCTGATCCAAACAATCAATCACACCGGATTGCTGCGGGAGATGTAGTTTCCTACTTAGAATCATTAAATTTCTGGTCCTCAGGTTTTTCCTGCAAAGAAGAAACAAAATCGAAAAAAAGGCATTTAAACAAGTTTTGGAAGCGCGATATTCAATATACTAAAATCGCAGACTGTCATTCGGATCAAATGGTAGAAGGATATTTAATTCCCGGTGGTGGTCACATTTGGCCCAATGGATTTTATTACCAAAACGAAAAACAATATGGGTATTTAAGTAAGGACTTGGATACAAGAGAAATTGTGTTACAATTCTTCAGATCGACCTACAAAAAAGAAAAGTTGGTAAACAATGCATCATTCGGAAATTAGAAATTCATCCACTGTATTTACCACTTTAGAAACAGGATCGGGAGATCCTGTTCTCTTCCTTCATGGTTTTCCGGATAACCATAAAACCTTTGCTCCTATTATGGAACAAATTGGAAAGAATGATTTCCATTGCGTTGCACCTGTTATGCGAGGATATGAACCCTCCACAATCTCGCATGCGCATAAATTACATGTAGTTGATCTTGTGGATGATATATTAGGATGGATGGAAGATCGTAGATGGGACTCGGTTCATTTAGTAGGACACAATTGGGGAGCTGTGATCGCCTTTGCAGCTGGAATGTATTACCCCAATCGGATCAAATCCATCACAAGCCTTGGGGTTCCGTTGTTACGAACATACCAGGATTCTTTTTTTTGGGCACCTCAACAAACAATCCATTCGTGGTATGTTGTATTGTTCCAAATTCCTTTTTTAGCAGAACTAACAATCCGTTCCAACGGTTTTGCCTTGGTGGATTTTTTATGGAAGGACTGGTCACCAGGGTACACCCCAAACCAAGACCATTTAGCAGAAATTAAAGCTAACTTTCAGAATCCAGGAATCCTATCTTCGGCCCTTGCTTATTACCGAAATTTAAACGATTTATTCACAGAATCGGGTAGAGAAAGTATATTAGGAATCTTAGATTCACAAATTACCGTTCCGACACAAATTCTATACGGTTTGAATGATGGCTGTTTTCATAAAAATCTTTTCGAACATCTTTTGGATGAAACCGACTTTCCTCGTGGGTTTCGCAAAATTGGATTTGATCATGCAGGTCATTTCCTCCATTGGGAAAGAAGAGAAGAAGTGACTAAGTTGATTTTAGAATGGTTACAAAAAAATAAATAAGAATCTGCTAATTTTCTTTCGTCAAATGTTCTTTAAGGAGATTGAATATGTTTCAAAATATGGGTCTTTATGACAGAATCATTCGAGTGGTCGTTGGTTTAGTATTAGGTGGATTGTACTTGGGTGGAATTGTAGAAGGAACAACCGCATTGGTTCTCTTTGTTATCGGACTTGTTATGATTGCAACATCTGCAATTGGCTTCTGCCCGGCCTACCTTCCTTTTAAGTTTACAACAAAAGAAAAATAAGTCGTAAAAGGCAGATAATAACCAACTCACAGATTAATGTTTGTGAGTTGTATGTTTACTTCTTCAAACTCACCAAGACTTCATAGTGTTGAGTTCTTGGAAAAAAATCAAACAAAGCCATATAATTCAATCTATACCCTATAGCCTCCAATCTTGTAATATCACGTTTCAGTGTACTCGGATTGCAGCTAGAATAAATGATTTGTTTCGGTGAAAACATAGATGCTGATTCGACAATTCCTTCAGAAAGTCCAGCCCTCGGCGGATTCACAATCCAAATGGGAAATGTGGCAACATGTTTCGGAAGGTGTTTTTGGTATAAATCGCTAACTTCATATTCAAACTGTAACGCATTGTTAGTCTTAGCATTTTCTTTAGCATAGCGAATGCTTTTTTCGTGAGATTCAATCCCATACAAAGATTCAATTTTCTCTCGGATCGAAATCCCTATGGTTCCACAGCCGCAAAATAATTCCAAAATATTTGCAGAGTCTGGTAATAGAGATTTTATTTTTTCAAGCCAAGGTTCTATTAGAAACTGGTTGATTTGAAAGAAACCCCGTTCTGGCACTTTTAACTTGGTATTAAAAATACTAATTTCCGTTTGGTCTCTTTCGTAATTCACAACTGATTTTGAAGATAACCGAAGTTGAATGGATTTGTTCTTAGAAACCGACTTCTGGAGTCCAGCGGGAACCATTTCCCATAACAAACGTTTATCGACAGTTTTACAAACAGAACTGGACTCTTTGACAATCCGGTGGGTATTTTTTGAAAAGTATCCTATTTCTCTACCATTCGATTGCCATTGAACATTATTTCGATATTCGTTCTCAAGGCCTTTGATTACTTGAACCTTACCTTTCCATTTGGGGAACATCGCTTCTAGGAGTGATGTTTTGATTTCCAATTCATCTTGGTATGAAATATGGCGATAACTGCAGCCACCGCAATCCATGAACACCGAACAACAATCAGAAGGAATCCTTCTTTCGGACGCTTCAATGACTTCGGATACAGTTCCAAACCATTCTTTTTTTCCTGTTTTATAAAGACTTATGTCTACCAATTCTCCGGGCAGTCCGCCCTCAACGAAGACGGCATGTCCCTCATGATGGGCCAAACAAAACCCACCATTCACCCACTTTTCCAGTTTTATGCGCAACTTTTCCATTCTCTAGAACCATTCATTGAATATTCATTTGACACTGCACTCGCATTTAACATAACGGATAGGTACTCTTGGAGAAGTGGCTGAGTGGTCTAAAGCAGCGGTCTTGAAAACCGTCGTGGTAATCCCACCGTGGGTTCGAATCCTACCTTCTCCGAGTCGCTGGAGACGTGCCTGAGTGGCCGAAAGGAGCGGTTTGCTAAACCGTCGTACGAGCAATCGTACCCAGGGTTCGAATCCCTGCGTCTCCGTTGTTACCACCATGAATACCGCCCAAATCAAAGACAAATTTCAAAAACTACGCGCCTACTTAGTCACTGATGAAGCAGCTAAAATTTTTGCAGTTTTGCCTTTGTATTTTTCTTGGGTTCCCGTATTTACCTGGAAACGAAACAATCCTGAATTTGTAACCGTTTGTCTATACTCGGCGGTTAATACTTGTTTGTTCTTACTTGGTTTGTTACTTGCCCAAGCTGTCTCAGTTCTTCCCTTCGTTGGTCTCTATTTTGCTGCCACTGTCCATCTCCTATCTGTACTACTTTATCTAGGAATCGCTGGATTTTTGATTTACTCCATCCGCTTGAAAAAAACCATAGAGATACCCGTTCTTTTGGACTGGGTAAAAATGCTTCAAGCATTCATTGCGCCCATAGCTCAACTGGATAGAGTATCTGACTACGGATCAGAAGGTTAGAGGTTCAAATCCTCTTGGGCGCACGTGGAAGCATTCGACTCGTTTTTAGAGCGATACTCGAAAGCAGTTTCTAACCATCCAAACGAAATTCCCTCCTATTCTGAAATCGTTACCAAAGAAGGAACCCTTCTTTCTACTGCCTTCAATTCCGTTGAACAAACATTAAATCCTACAAAACACAGCGAAATCCTTGCGATAGAAGAAGCTCTATCCAAAACAGAAGGACGTTATCTTACCGATGTCATTTTAATTACCGCCTTAGAACCTTGCCTCCTATGTGCAGGTGCCATCTTGCGAGTAAAAATTCCCGAAGTGGTTTATTTTGTTCCTGCAAAAGCGGGTGAGGGGATTTCTTCTTATACAACTGAATCCATTTATTTATTAAACCACTTCCCCAAATGCACTCTCATCCCAAGATCCCACATAAAATTTGAATTTCTTAGTTTTTTCAAAGAGAAAAGGTAGAATTCTTTTGACCGTTTCTTTTTATGGAAGCCAGTAGAAACCATTGGAGAGATGTCAGAGTGGTCTATTGTGCATGCTTGGAAAGCATGTGTGCCAAAAGCACCCCGGGTTCGAATCCCGGTCTCTCCGCCAGGTTCTATCCTTCTTTTACTTTCCGTAAGCCACTAAAGAATGTTTCGGCATTTTTAGTTGCAACCTCTCGGAACGCTTACAAATATACATTATCAAAGCGGTAGAATCAAATTTCCATTGAATCGGATTTTGATACGGACTTAAATGAGCGAAAACCACCAAGTACTCTTTAGAAAATACAGACCTCAATTTTTCCGCGATGTGATCTACCAAGATCTCGCTGTTGGGTCTTTGCAAAACGCGTTTAAATCTAAAAAAATTGGTCATGCCTATATATTCATAGGACCACGTGGGGTTGGTAAAACAACTATCGCAAGAATCCTTGCTAAACGTCTGAATTGCGAAAGACCGGATGGGGTCGAACCTTGCAATGAGTGTACTTCTTGTTTGGAGATTACCAAGGGGAATTCAAACGATGTATTTGAAATTGATGCGGCCTCCAATAGTGGAGTCGATAATATCCGCGAGTTGCGTGAAAATGTAAAGTTTAACGCCATGGGTGGCAAGTATCGGGTTTATATTTTGGACGAGGTACACATGTTAAGTGGTGCTGCTTTTAATGCATTACTCAAAACATTGGAAGAACCGCCCGCCCATGTTGTTTTTATTTTAGCTACGACTGAGTATCATAAAATTCCAGAAACCATTCTCTCTCGTTGTCAGGACTTTCACTTTCGAAAAGTACCTGTTACAGCATTACAAAACTACATCGAAACTCTTTGTGAAAAAGAAGGTCTCAAATACGATTCAGAAGGTTTATTTTGGATCGCAAAAAAAGGGGATGGCTCTGTTCGGGATACTTTGTCCTTTATGGAACAAGCTGTAATTTTCACTGATGGCAATTTAACCGGCGCCAAACTTCGAAAAATGATTGGGTATCATGGAATTGATACCTTTACCGACTTTTTAAACCAACTATTAGATTCCTCTCAAAGTGCACAAATCTTTGAAACGCTAGAAAATCTTTTCCAAGCCGGAATAGACCTCAGTAAATTTGTTTGGGACTTCATTGAGTTTTTAAATTCCCTTCTCCTTATTAAAGACAATTTAGCAGATAGAGAATCTATTAACATTCCACAAGAAGATTTACAGAAACTAAAACAAAACTATCGTGATTTGGATCGCGAAATTTTAGTTTTACTCGCAGAGAGAATTTTTTCAGTCCATGAGAAATTAAATCTAATGAAACTGCGAAGCTCGTACGAAATGAAAGTTTATTTAGAAATTCAATTTCGTAAATTGATATTGGACCGTGAAAAACCTAGTATTTCCGGATTATTAGCAAAAATCTCAGAACTCACCAAACTGGTTCAAGGTGACATTTCTCATATCCCAGAAAATTTAGAATCTCCAAAGAAACAAACAACTCCAGTTGTGACACCGACTCCACAAAAGCTTGAGCCATCACAATCTGCAGCAGAAAAACCAAAACAAAACATTGAACAAGAAACCAAAGCAAATCCTCCGAAACAGGAAGTGGCTTCTACGCCGAAACCGGCAGTGGCCAATCCAGCAACATCCGAGGATATGGAGAAACTTTTGAAAGAAAAATTCTCCGGTATGGAAGTAGACCCCAACCAATTTAAGAATTTATAAGTCCAAAAGGTACGTATGGGAATTTTTGATCAAATGAAACAAATGCGAGAGGCTTTTTCGCAACTCGGCAATATCAAAGAGAAACAAGAAGAACTCTCAAAACGACTCGCACAAATTCGAGTCTCAGCGTCAGCCGGTGCCGGTATGGTTGAGGTGACTGCGTCTGCGGATGGCACCCTTACAAACATCAATATCAATCCAATTATGTTCAATGCAGATGACAAAAAAATGTTAGAAGATCTAATCCTATCAGCAACTAACGAAGTACAACGAAAGGCCAAAGAAACGATGGCTCATGAGATGAAAAATGTCCTCGGCTTCAACCCAAGCGATTTTGAAGGTGTATTCAACCAATTGCAAAAGGATGGAGGATTTCCACCTGTCTGACCCACAATTTCAAAAACTCATCCAATCCTTTTCTAGCCTCCCAGGGATTGGAAAAAAAAGTGCTACAAGAATTGGATTTCATATTCTTCGTATGGATCCTTCTACATTCCGAGCTTGGCTCTCCAATATTGAGGAAGCTAAAGCCAAACTACGATTTTGTGATGAATGTGGTGGGCTTACAGAAGATCCCGTTTGTTCCATTTGTTTGTCTGATAGAAGAGATAATGGAATTCTCTGTGTAGTCGAACAACCAGAAGATATTTTTTTTATAGAAAACACAAAGGAATATGTCGGTAAATACCACGTACTCAATGGCGCTATTTCTCCATTAGATGGAATTGGGCCTGACCAACTAAGAATTCGTCAATTGATAGAGCGATTAGAAGATACTGGTGTGAAGGAAGTTCTTATCGCAACAAATCCAACTCTTGAAGGGGATGCGACCGCTTCGTACCTTTCAACTGTAATCAAACCGATGGAAATTAAAATCACTAGAATAGCTCACGGTATAACGATTGGAGGAACCTTAGAGTATTCCGACCAATACACTTTAGGAAAAGCTATCAAATCAAGGCTTACTTTATAATTATTTTATTCAGTTGCCTAAAAGAATTTAATGTTGTTTCCTTTATTCAAAAGAAGGAATGAATTCACCTGTTTGTTAAATTGAAACGAAAAGAGCAGTTAGAGTTTATTTATTTCAATAAAGACTGAAAATTAAAACAATTTTTAAAACCTATGTTCAAATACAATAAAACCTTCTCTTAAGACTCGGCCGTATTTTGAATCTAACAAAACAAATAGCGCATCGCCAGCAACAAAGTAGCCAGAACGAAAAATGATTTGGAAGTCGGAGGTTACATTGTAACGAATATTGAAATTATACTCCATTCCCATATAAGTGGAGGTTCTATAGCCATTTCGTTCACTAAATTCTCGATTGATGCGAATTTCTGGCGATTTTGTTGCCCATAATTGGTAATAGCCGAAGGTAAATTGATAAGGACCAAAGGCAATAATATTGGAATACAAACCATATTCATTCAAACCAGAAAAACTGGATCCGTTGAACAATGCATAACCGCCCGTAAAATCTGTAGCTATATTGGATATCGAAAATCCAGGAGCTAAGGTCCGGTATCCATTACTTTTTAAATTTGCTTCGTTTCCTTTCTCATCATAACCAGGTCTTCCCGTTGTCCCAAGAGCAATTAAATTGAAGTTAAGCGATTCACTCCAACGGTAGGTAAACTGAAAGTCATACATACCACCTTTGATAAAATGCCTTTGTGTCGTATTGTAAATTGTTAGATCGTTGGAATCATTGACAGGTCTTAATTTTCTAACAGTACCTGTATTCAAAATTCCATGAACAATAAATGAAAATTTTTGAAAATTAAATTCATTATGCATCCCATACCAAGCAAGTCTTGCTATTTCATTATCAGACTTGTCATTATCATCCAAAAAATATGCATAAACTTCATTACGGATGTTTCGAAAATATTCAAACTTTAATCGATTGTAATAAATATTGGAACTTTGGTAGTTTTTATCAGCAAATCCATTTTTATCAACGTCCATAAAACTTTGGTCACGTGCTCGTAAAATTCCACCTTCCAAAGAGAGTCGCAAAAATTGGAAATTCTTAAGAATACTAACGCCCGTTCCTGTAGAAAATAATACGCGACCCTGGGCCGAACTAAAAAGCTGCTGTCCTACTTTAATAAAAAGTCCCGATTCAGGAATTCTAAAGTTTAAATATAAAAAGTTTGTCTGTACATTGACCGCAGCGGTTCGACCTCTTTCCCCACCAGATCCTGGGCCAACCAATCCAGGGTCAAAACCGTCGGGTCCTGTTGCCCGTAAACCCTTACCGCCAAAAGGAATATCACCGACTTGCATTCCCCAAACGCTTTCCACGTATTTATTGGCAGAAAAACTCATATTGTATAAAAAACGTGAATCGTAATAACTTACGTCCTCCTTCCTACGAGTGATTTGGCTAGGCAATCCTTGTTGTCTTCTTTCCAAATCAGATTGTATTGTTTGCTGTTCCGTTTGTTGGCGTTCCGCATTTTCTTTTTCTAAATTATTGATTGGGGTTACTGGAGTTTTTCTTTCTAATAGTACATCCCTACCAACGTTTGTAGCACGAACACGAAACGAGCCATTAAAATTCATAAAGGTTCTCTGTGATTCTTCTTCTTGCGATAATAAAAATCCTGAAGGTATAAGGAGAAAAATCAAACATATAGAAAGATTACTTCGGAATGCCATTGATTTTATTCTTTTTTCACCCATTGGTTAGATTTAAAATATTTATTAATTAGCACTTGAATTTTACCGGTTCGCTTCAGCTCTTTGATGAAGAAATTTAGATTATATAGAAATTCGACATCTCGTTTGGCAGTCGCCATACTAATATGATCTTCTTGCACCACACCCAAAATTGGTAAATAGTTGGCTCGCAAAGAAGAATCTTTTTGCAACAAAGCTTGAATATAAAATGAATCTGCAACGAATGCATTTACATTGTTTTTCTTTAATTCATTTAAGGCAGCTTCATTTGTAAAATATGAGAAAATCTGCGCCTTAGGAAAAGCCTCTCTTAGAAAAAAATGATTGGAGCTATTGGCAAGCACCGAATAAGAAATACCCGTAATGTTTGTTAGATCATTTAAGTTGCGAAACAATTGTACGGTTACAATTTGTCCTTCAGGTTCTGGGAGTGCCGTGCGATTTACTAGGGCTGCGGGTGTTGAAATCAAATAGGGATCAGTAAAATAAACATCTCTAAACCGATTGATGGAAGAAGAAAGTCCTGCCATTGCAATTTGGGTGTCACCTTTCTCTAACATCCTTGCATGTTGATCGAAAGTACGAAGTGGAATGATTTTTAGATCCACATCCAGAAATTTTGCATATTCTTGTGCTAACTCTACATCCAAACCGGGAAAATTAGGATTTGGATTTTCTATATAGAAGGGATCATAAAATTCATTTACGGAAACTGTGAGAGTTTTTGTTTTTTTAATTTTCTCTAAAACCTGACTCGATTCTCCAGAAAGGGAAACAGACAGAAAAAAAATCAAAAAGGATACTAACTCAAAAAAATGGATCCTGAGAAGAGGCAACATCCCCATTACCTTTTCTCTGGAAATAGAAACGGCAAGGAAAAATTAAGGATCGATCAGTACAAATTCTGTTCTTCGATTTTTTTTAGACGAAGCTTCATCTGTTCCTTGCACCATCGGTTGTGTTGGACCCTTTCCCTCTGTCGATAGGCGAGTTGGATCCACTCCCTTAGAGACTAAATACTGTTTAACGGAATCTGCCCTTTCTTTTGAGAGAACCATATTATCTTCTAACGTACCTGTTAAATCAGTATGACCTATGATTTTCATTTTCTTTGCAGAATTTTCATGTAAGTAGTCAACGATTGCATCTAAAGGCCCAGAGGATTCGGGTTTTAACACTGAGGAAGCACGTTCAAAGTATACTGAATCTAAAGAGATTTTTTTGGTTTCCTCTAATTTCTTTTGAACCAAACTTTCTTGTTTTGGAATGGAAGCTGTAAATAGATCAAAGGATCTACCCTCAACCCTTCGACAGAATAAGAAGGTTTTTTTAACCTGTTGGAAAACAATGTAGGCCTCATCGTCGGCTGAATTGATTGGAGCACCTAAATTCTCAATTTCCTTGAATGAATCTTTATCAACTTTTGCCATGTACAAATCAAAACCACCATACCCGCCAGGTCTATTGGATGAGAAAAAAAGAATACTTCCATCATCATTAAATGCTGCCGCAATCGTCGCATAATTATCATTAATGGGAGAAGGGAGTAGTTTTGGAATCGACCAACTGTTATTCTTATATTGGCTAAAATAGACTTTAGCAAGATTTGGTTTCCCAAAAGGGTATCTAGTAAAAAGTAAAGTGTCTCCCAGTAGGTGGGGATTTTCTTCAATTTCCTCTGTATTGATAGAACTCGGCAAAGCAACTGGACTTCCCCATGACTTTCCGTTCCAATTGGAAACATACAAATCTCTAGAAATTCCAACCTTTCCATCAGGTAGTGTTACTTCTACAGATCCGTCTCTGTTAGATGATAGTAATAGTGTTTTTCCATCTCTTGTGATAAACGGACTTTGGTCATCGTATGGTGAATTTAAAACATCAACCTCTTCAGGAAAATCCCAAGTTCCATCTTTTTTACGTTCCGATTTAAAAATTTCAGTAAAACCTTTACTCGAACGTTTAGAATAAAAATACAAAGTCTTAGCATCTGGAGTCATCGTGGGTCCAAATTCCTGAAACTCTGTATTGATCGGCCCTTGGATCGGAGCGACTACTAAACTTGGTTCCGTTTCAACTGTTTGGCTATAGATGGGATTAGGAAGAAAGAGAATCCAAAAGAAAGAAAATAGAAGAAGTGCACAATAAACGATATGCGATAAAGATGCAGCCCTATGCTGAAGAGACTGCCATAGCAATTTACGAATCAACGTAATGCAGTTAACAAACCCACGCACCGGGAAATAGATGTTATTCGCATAACTGCCATTTATATGTAATTTTATGAATAACGCATAAACCCAATAGCCAAATTCTAGTGTTCTGGAGAGCGATTCTTTGCATTGGAATCTAAATCGAATTGCTGAGGGAAAACGAGTAAGAAAGGAATAGGGCATTTGACACCTCGGTCATCTGCCCTAAATTTTAGCGAATGTAAGGTTTTAGTACATCCGGAATTTGGAAGGATCCATCTTCCGATTGGTAATTTTCGATCACTGCAGCGAGTGTTCGACCGATCGCAAGACCGGAACCGTTCAGAGTATGGACGAGCAGGTTTTTTCCTTCCTTTGACTTGTATCGAATTTTTCCTCGTCTTGCTTGATAGTCTTTGAAGTTAGAAACAGAGGAAATTTCCATAAATCGACCAAGTCCTGGCATCCAAACTTCAATATCGTAGGTTTTGGCGGAAGCACTGGACATATCTCTACTGCAAAGTAACATCACCCGGTACGGAAGTTTTAGCTTTTGCAAAATGGATTCCGCATCTTGGAGCATTTTTTCGTGTTCCGTTTGCGAAGTTTCCGGTTCTACAAACTTTACTAGTTCCACTTTTTGGAATTGGTGCACACGGACAAGGCCCCTTGTATCACGCCCGTAAGAACCCGCTTCCCTGCGAAAACAAGGAGTGTGAGCGCATACAGAGATCGGTAACTCTTTTTCAGAAATAATTTCATCACGGTAGTAATTGGTAAGTGGCACTTCCGCTGTTGGAATCAAGTTGAGTCCGTCTTTTTCTAACCTGTAAAAATCTTCTGCAAATTTAGGTAACTGGCCTGTGGCCGTCATGGACTCATCGTTCACAAGGACTGGAACCCACATCTCTTCATAACCATTTTCGCTTGTATGAGTATCAAGCATTAGATTCATGAGAGCTCTTTCTAGTTTAGCACCAAGGCCGCGATAAGTGTAGAATCTTGCACCAGAAAGTTTCACTCCCCTTTCAAAATCAAAGATTCCTAATTTTTCCCCAATATCAAAATGGGTTTTTGCCTCGAAGGATAATTTCGGAACCTCGCCCCACTCACGCACTAGGACATTGTCCGCTTCTGATTTTCCTTCGGGAACAGATGGATCGAGTAAATTAGGAAGTCCTAAATTGAGATCATGTAATGATTCTTCTTCTTTCGTGAGTTCTTCTTCAATGGCTTTGATTTGATCTCCCACACCTTTCATGGATGCAGAAATCTCAGTGATGTCTTTGCCTTGTGATTTTTGGATTCCAATTTCTTTTGAAACTCGGTTTCGTTCTGCACGAAGGTCCTCCACTTCCAATTTTAACTTACGTTGTTTTTCAGAAACAGATTTGATTTTAGCTTCAATGTCAGCAGAGGCAACACCTCGCTTTTGTAAGGTGGAAAGTAATTCTTCTGGGTTTTGGACGATACGGTTGATATCAAGCATGGTGATAGGCCTTTCTTTCTGTAAATTTTATGGAATTTTGATAAATGCGATCTGAGACTTCAGTATTGGTTTCTGTTCGTAATGAAAACATTTTTTCTAACACAAAAGGTAGATGCGAGGAATCATTTCGCTTGCCTCTATGTGGCATAGGCGATAGAAAAGGTGCATCTGTTTCGATAAGAATGGTTTCCAATGGAATTTTACGTGCTGCTTCTTGGATATCAATGGCGGACTTAAAAGTAACAATCCCAGAAAACGAAACATAATAACCTAAATCAACAAACTGTTTGGCAGCTTCATAATCATAAGTAAAACAATGGATCACACCAAATGCTTTTGTTTTGAATTCTTTCAATGCTTCATACGTATCTGCAAAAGCATCACGTGAATGAATCACCACAGGCAATTTATGATCAGAAGAAAACTGTAAAAACTTTCGCAGCACTTCATTCTGGGCTGATCTTGTACTCGCATCATGATATAAATCGACACCAATCTCTCCAATGGCAGAAAATTTCGGATCATGCATTCGGGATTTTGCTAAATCTAAAATTTGGTCCGCATTAGGAAATTCATGAGTCTCTGTAGGATGGCAACCGATCGAATAAAATATCTCTAAGCCCTCAGTACTATGAGCTTCTGAAATACGAACAGCTTCTTTAGAACTAGGTAAATCAATCCCGATTTGCACCATTCGGTCTACTCCAGCATTTCGGGATTTCGCCAGCGTTTCTTCAATCTCTTGGCCCTGTTCTCGAATTATGTCTAGGTGGCAGTGTGTGTCGATGGTTGAATATCCCATAAATAGCAAGATTTGTAATTTCCACTGGTTGAAAATGAAAATTCAATCGAAAGATATAGTGGGTGCATTAACTTTTGTTTAAATAGTCGAAGGTCTCGAAAGAACGTGGAAGTAAAACAAAGACTACATTTAATTTTCTACCGTTTGCGGTATAAAGTCCAGGAATGGAAGCTTAAGTTATCCCAACGTTATGAGGATCTTGACAAAAAAGGCCGTGAACGCCTGACCATTATGGTCATTCCTCACACAGACCGCAAAACCATAAACTTTGTCATCTCCTACAAAGCCATTTCCATCTTTATTGGGATTATGGTCATCCTTCTTGTGATCAGTGCTGTGAATGTTTTATCACATAGTGGATCCATCCACCAACTCACAGAACTCAATTTAACGAACAAAGACTTTATCAGACAATCCTCAAAGATGAAGGAAGAAGTAAACTCTCTTCACGAAACCATCCAATACTACTACGAAAGGATATCGAACCTCTACATTAAATTAGGTGGAGATCCCTCTCGCGTTTCTAAAGGGATGGGCGGACAAGCAGGACAATTCCTCGCATTACAAGGAACACCGCAATCTGACATTACAGATGAATCCTTCAGAATCAAAGAAGACATACATAATTTAAAGTTATCTTCAGAACTTTCAGAAGAGATCATCAAACTCATCAAAAAAAGAAAGAGTATCATTCGAAATACTCCTTCCATTTGGCCAACGAAAGGATATGTATTGTTTCCATTTGGAAATTACATTTCCCCCGTCACCGGTAAAGAAGAAGTAAATCGAGGATTGGACATAGGATCCTTTCCCGGTGCGGAAGTCATTGCCACTGCTCCCGGTATCGTATTCGATACAGGATACTCTCCAGCTACAGGATATTACGTAAAATTATCTCACAAGTTTGGATGGAAAACAATCTACTCCAATCTCGATAGAATTCGTGTTAAGAAAAATGAAAAACTCTCCAAGGGTGACATTCTAGGTTATGTTGGAAAATCTCCAGAAAATCCGATTTACCATCTTCATTATGAAGTACATGTTGGTACCCAAGCGTTGAATCCATTTTCGTTTCTCAACCAAATTCAAGAATAATGTCCAATCCATCTACAGAAGAAGAATTTTTAGTTAATAGCATCATTGGGGAAGGCGCCGAGTTTGTAGGCGAATTCAAATTCCCTGGACTCATTCGTATCGATGGAAAATTTCGAGGAGTTCTCGAAACCACCGGAAAGGTACTTATAGGAAAGTCTGGAATCGTCGATACAGATATCAAAGCACGTGTGGTCGTTGCCGGAGGAGAAATCCGCGGAAACATCTATGCAACAGAACGAGTTACATTACTTTCCAGCTGCCGATTAGAAGGGGACATTGTCACTCCTCGCCTAATCGTAGAAGAAGGAGTAGTGTTCCACGGAAAATGCACGATTAACCCCACTCGTCATTAGGCGGGTTTATGATCATCCAAAACAACAATCCTAAGTCGGTATCCACTCAGGCAAAGAAGGGTTCCAAAGAAAAACTCTCAGGTTCCCTTGGTCCAGTTGATGAATCTAAACAAAGTTTTTTAGATATTTTAGAATCCATCGTTCCTGCAGGAAAAGAGGAAACGAGAGAACTGAACGAACTCTGGAAAGATCTTCCTGATTTAGAAAAAGAACTCATCAAAGATCCAAATCACAAAAACCTCGAATCTTATAAAAAACACATCAAACAAATAGCCGAACTCATTCTCAAAAAAAACTACAAAGTGATGCAAGCCCCACAACGCGGACGAAATGACCAAAAGGATGTCCGATATGTAAAAGTCGTGGATGAAAAATTGGACTTACTTGCAAAAACTATGTTCTCCCCAAACAACAGTGCGTTCGTGATTTTGAAACAATTAGATGAAATCAGAGGTCTACTTATTGATCTAAAAGGATAATTCTTTGCAAACTCCAGACCGACCAAAATCTAAAAACATCCGCGTTCTCTCTAAAACTTTTTCTTACCTCAAACCCTACAGATTCCAAATGGCCCTTTCTTCCTTTGCCTTGCTTTTTACCGCAGGCGTCACCTTGGGACTGGGGCAGGGTTTACGCCATTTGGTGGATGCGGGTTTTTCTGCTAGATCCAAACAAGAATTAGGTTATTCTCTTGCCTTTATTATTTTAGTTGGGATCTTTCTTGCGATTGGAACCTACATTCGTCATTACACAGTCTCTTGGATTGGAGAGCGTGTTGCTTCTGACATTCGAAGAGACGTATTCAAACATATCATTTTCATCCATCCCAGTTTTTTTGAAATCAATTCACCGGGAGAAATCCAGTCCCGCATCACAACCGATACCACTCTAATCCAAACTGTGATTGGATCTTCCGCATCGATCGCCCTACGCAATATCTTGATGTTTGTGGGGGGAATCATTTTTCTTTTTATCACCAATGCCAAACTCTCTATGATCGTACTTCTCAGTGTTCCTTTCATTGTGTTTCCGATTTTGTATTACGGGAAAAGGGTACGCAATCTTTCCCGCAGCACGCAGGATAAAATTGCAAGTATTGGAACCTACGTCAGTGAATCCCTTCTTAATATCAAAATCCTGCAATCCTTCCACCACCAAGAAGAAGACATTCAAAAATTCACTCATACGGTAGAAGCCGCATTCGATGTCGCCGTCGCACGAATCAAACAAAGAGCACTTCTAATCGCAGCTGTGATTCTATTTATACTCACAGGAATCAGTGTGATGTTATGGATTGGGGGAACGGATGTATTAGAAGGAAAAATCACTGGTGGGGAACTCATCGCATTTTCTTTTTATGCGATCATGGTTGCTAATAGTGTCGGTGCTGTTTCAGAAGTGCTTGGGGATTTACAAAGAGCTGCCGGAGCTACTGAACGTTTGATGGAACTTCTTTTATCAGAATCAGAAATCAAAGATCCACAATTTCCTAAACCTATCGCAAACATCCTTTTTCCAAACGAAGGAAACGGATCTCTGAATGGTTCTTCTAAACAAAAAGGACTAAAAATTAATTTAGAGCATCTGCAGTTTTCGTATCCATCCCGTCCGGATCATAAAGCCATTCGAGGCATCCATTTAGAAATTCCTGCAAACAAAACCACTGCTTTAGTTGGTCCTTCTGGTGGTGGAAAGAGCACACTCTTTGAACTCATCCTTCGGTTCTATGATCCCACGGAAGGAAAGATTCTTATCGAAGGTGTCGACCTAAAAGATCTAAGTTTAAAAGATTTACGCTCTCTGATTGGTTTTGTTCCACAACAACCCATTCTTTTTAGTGGGACCTTACGAGAGAACATCGCCTATGGAAAACCAAATGCTAGTTTTGAAGAAATTGAGATAGCAGCAGAGAATGCCTACGTAACAGAATTTCTAAACCAACTTCCCGATGGATACGAAAGTAATTTAGGACATTTAGGAACAAGGCTGTCCGGGGGACAAAAACAACGAATTGCGATTGCAAGGGCCATACTTCGGAATCCAAGGATTCTACTTTTAGATGAAGCGACTTCTGCTCTCGATTCAGAATCGGAACAAATGATCCAACGAGCTTTGGACTTTTTAGTGAAGGAAAGAACTACTATCATGATCGCGCATAGACTTTCCACAGTGGTGAAGTCGGATCAGATTGTGGTAATCAAAGAAGGAGAGATCGAGTCCGCCGGAACCCATGACGAACTCATTAGAAAAAGTGAATTGTATGACCGGTTAGCGAAACTACAGTTTCACACCGAGCTGCTCTAAGATTCTTTCCATATCACTTAAGTTCGCATAAGAGAAAACAATCTTTCCTTTTCCGTTCGTTTCATTGTGAGAGACTTCCACTTTGGAACTATATTTGTTTCTGAGTTTTGTCTCTAACTTTACGATACTGCCGTCGCGTTTATCTGGACCAACAGAAGCAGACTTTGATTTTTTATCAGGGTTCAAAAGATTAGAAACATAGTTTTCTACCTCACGAACATTCCATCCTTCGGAGATTACCTTTTGTCCTACTTCTAATTGTTTTTTAGAATCGGGTATGGAGAGAAGGGGACGAGCTTGGCCTTCGGAAAGTTTCCCTTCTTTCACCAAGTCCTGTAACGGTTTGGGTAAAGACAATAGCCGGATCAAATTGGAAATGGTCGCCCGGTTTTTTCCCACACGAGTGGCAAGGTCTGTTACCTTTAACCCGCGTTTGTCGATGATTGCTTGGTAAGCCAAAGCTTCATCCATGGGATTTAGATTTTCTCTTTGGATGTTTTCAATCAGAGCTAGTTCCATCATATCCGCTTCGGATATGTCACGAACAATCGCAGGTATTTTTGCAAAGCCTGCGAGTTTACAAGCTCGAAGTCTTCTCTCACCTGCTACCAAAAGAAATCCAGAACCAGAAGGATTCTTTTGTACAACGATGGGCTGGATCACTCCATGTTCAACGATAGTGTTCGAAAGTTCTTGGATAGAGGCATCCGAAAATTGTTTTCTTGGTTGGTGCGGGTTTGGTAAAATTTCTGTGACTTTGATTTCTCTAAGACCGCTCAGTTCCTCTTTAGAGATCTCAACATTGTTTTCATTTACAGGAATTAAATTCCCAAGTCCTCTTCCTAAAACTTTACCTTTGCCGAGTGCCATAACCTTATGCCTTCCCTACAATTTCTTCCGCTAAACTTTTATAACTTTTAGCACCCACACCATCTGGATCATAGTAGTTGATCGGTTTTCCAAAGGACGGTGCTTCTGATAATTTTACATTTCGCGGAATGACAGTTTCATAAACTTTTTCTTTGAAGTAGTTACGAACATCTTCTGCTACTTGGTTTGCTAAGTTGGTTCGTTTGTCATACATCGTAAGGAGAACACCTTCCAGTGCCAGAGAAGGATTCCACTGTGACTGCACGAGAGAAATAATTCTCATCAACTGCGAGAGTCCTTCGAGTGCAAAGTATTCTGTTTGTAAAGTGATCATCACTGACTGCGAAGCACAAAGAGCATTGATAGTGAGCACACCGAGAGAAGGGGGACAATCGATTAAAATATAATCATAAGATTCTTTGATCGAAGCCAAAGCATCTTTCAATTTAAATTCCTTCTTATCCATTCCAAGGAAGTCGACTTCCAAACCCGAAAGGTTGATGTTCGAAGGAATGATATCTAAATTGTTTACGAAAGTTTTTTGGACAGCTTCTCTTGCAGAGAGTTCTCCAATCAAAACTTCATAAGTAGTTTTATGTAAGGACTGCACTTCCAACCCAAGACCTGAGCCTGAGTTTCCTTGCGGATCAATATCGAGAAGAAGAACTTTCTTTCCCAAATCAACAAGATTGGATGCCAAGTTAATCGCTGTGGTCGTTTTACCGACTCCACCTTTTTGGTTACTGATAGAAACGATTTTACCCATTCTTGCTTTTAGTCTCCTTTACGATTTCTTTCCAGTCGCGGGGGTATCCCTTTTTAGGAAGGGAATTCTTTTGCAGTATTTTGATATGTCTCTTTCCCACAAACTCTAATTCGGGAATGGGAATTTCTTTTTTCAAATAGAAACCATTGTTGGTGAGAACCTCTGTTTCTTTCTCCAAATCTTGGTAGGGTTGTGCAAGGAAGGGACATAAGATTCCTTTTTGTTTCACCATCCGTGCCGTCACTTCCGCTATGTATGGGTAAGGAACCATCGCTCTCGAAGTGACCACGTCAAAATTGGAATTGATCTCCTCGGTGCGTGCGTAGATAAACTCGACTCGCTTTTTCACTTTAGCAAGACTTCCACTTTCTATTTCAGTTTCTAAAAGTGCCAGTTTGCGTTTCTGAGAATCAACGAGAAAGACATGCGGTGCTTTTTTCAAAAGGGCAAAAAGAAAACCGGGAAGCCCGGGCCCTGTTCCTACATCGGCCACGTTTGTTTCACGTGAAACATATCCAGTGCTTTTTAGTTTCCAAACATAGATCATCGATTCCAGAATATGTCTCTCTAGTATTTTCTCAGAATCATTTCGAGAAAAGAATCCTCCCTTCTCATTATCTCGTTTCAGAAACTCATAAAAATTCTTCACTAGTTCCCAATCAAACTCAGGTTCGAGAGATGGGAATAGGGTAGGGATGATGGCTTGGATTTCTTCTTGGATCGTTTTTTCTGACATAATCTCGTTATCGTTTTAAATGAATTCGCCGATGTCTCCAGTAGGAGAACTCTTTTCCATGATTCGAATCATTAGTTTTTTAATCATCCTTTCCTTTCCCATTTTAGGTTACACTCCCGGCAAGTGGTCCCACAAAGATGCATACCTTTTCAAAAAAATTAAGAAAGTTCCGACTAAAGAAATCGTCCGCAACGCAGAAGGACAGGTGGTTTATGTCGCTGAGTATGAATACAACACTGATGGAAAGTTGATCAGCGAAACTTATTCAGATAAAGAAGGGAAAGGGGATGGAAAGACAACTTTTCGTTACACCGATGGACTCATCTCTAGTGAAGAAGTCTATGACAACGGTGGCCATCTTGTTGAGAGAAAAGATTTTCAATTCAAAGGTCGTGCTCTGAAAAAAATGAATGTCAAAGATGGAGAAGGACGATTACTCATTGTTTATTCCATTGAGAGTGATGGAGAAGGAAATGTTTTTGCCGCAGAAGGTAAAAACTTAGAAACTAAAGACAATGAATCCTTTCGCTTTCAAATCGATCCGAAACATCCCAATGTTCAAATCCAATACCTAACTGATGATAAGAAAAAAGGTCTTGGTGAAATTCATTTCAAGTTTGATGCAAAGGGAAATCTTGTAGAAAGAGAATTCTTTCAGGGAGAAAGCCGTCGGGTTCATAAACTCAAATACAAAGCTGATGGAATTTTGGAGTCCCATTCGTTTCACGTGAAACAAGGGGACAATTGGATCCTGGAAAAGACTCACGTACTTGTTTACGACTAAAAACATTGAACCTTGTCTCCACGGATCATTTTGAAAATCGCCAGACAGTCAGAGCCGATTTAAAAATTAGGAACTGAGATCAGCAATCTGACTTTTAAGATCGCGTGATACTCAAAGCAAAAGACAAAACGATTTAGCTGAATTCAAAGTTTGATTTTAGGAACTTCTAAAGTAACTCTTGTGAAGCATAAAGTTTCAGTTCATGGGTTTTTGAAAACAAGCCATTTAGTTTCTGGATGCAGCGTGAAATTTTTGATTCAGGAATTAGATTCAAAGAGGATAAAGAAAAACCAAGAGGGGAGTCCTTCTTGGTTTTTTAATTTGCGCAGGTTGGTCTTTTGGTTTTTGTTATCGTCTGTCCACCAAATGATAAAGTAATAGATCTACATCGGAAGGATCCACACCAGAGATATGAAGAGCATTTTCTAAATTCAAAGGTCGATGTTTTTCTAACTTCACCACAGCTTCAGTCTTCAAACCTTTCACACTGGCATAATCAAAATCAGAAGGGATCTGAAAGTTTAAAAACTTATTACGATACTCGATGGTTTCCAACTCACGTTTCAGATATCCTTCGTATTTGACTTCCATTTCCAAAACTGCCTTTTCATCTTCGTTCAAAGATTCAAGGTCAGAAAGAATCGGTTCGATATCTTTGATTTTGATATCGGATCGTTTTAAAAACGAAGCCACGGTATGACCGAATTTATAATTTTCAATCTTCCGTTCTTCCAAAACTTTCGTAAGTTCTTCGGTAGGTTTCATCGAAGTCACAAACATCTGTGATTTGATTTTTTCAATCCGTGCGTAACGATCTTTCATATCCATATAGAGAGACTCGTCCACAAGTCCCATCTCATATCCATACTGCATGAGTCTTCGATCCGCATTATCTTGGCGAAGGAGTAGGCGATATTCTGCACGACTGGTAAACATTCGGTAGGGATCTTCCACTCCCTTATAAACCAAATCATCCACAAGAACTCCGATATAAGATTCACTGCGTTTGAAAAGAATGGGCTCTTCTTTTCGAACAGAACGAATCACATTGTAGGCAGCAACCAGCCCTTGGGCTGCAGCTTCTTCGTAACCTGTAGTGCCATTGATTTGTCCTGCGTGATAAAGGCCTTTGACTTTCTTTGTCTCCAGAGTTGGGTTTAGTTCTGTTGGATCCACAAAATCATATTCGATGGCATAACCCGGACGCATGAGTTCTACTTCTTCCAAACCTTTGATACTGCGAAGAAACTTCCACTGCACTTCCTCGGGCAAACTTGTGGAGACACCATTCAGATACATCTCATTGGTTTCATAACCTTCGGGTTCGATAAAAATTTGGTGACGATCTCTTTCAGCGAAGCGAACTACTTTGTCTTCAATGGAAGGACAATATCTGGGACCAATACTTTTGATCTGACCGGAATACATAGGAGAGTATTCTAAGTTTTGTTTGATCAGTTCATGAGTGGTGTCGTTGGTATAAGTGATGTAACAAGGAATTTGTTTGCGATCGATCTTCTTTGTGGAAAAAGAAAATGGACGCGGGTTCTCATCTCCCTCTTGTACATCTAGTCCATCAAAGTTGATAGAGTTTTTATGAACACGAGCCGGTGTTCCTGTTTTTAATCTTCCCAGTCGCAATTCAAAACGTGCCAGTGTGTGCGAAAGTCCCTTAGTCGTTGGCTCACCAATCCGGCCAGATTCTTTTTGGTAAGTTCCAATATGAATCACACTGGATAAAAAAGTTCCTGTCGTTAGGATCACATGATTGGTATAAAATGTAAAACCACGACCAGTGATGACACCGGTCACTTGGTTTCCTTCCACAATCAAATCCTCCACTGTGTCTTGTCGGATGGAGAGTGTTTTTAATTTTTCCAACTGGTGTTTGACCATCAGTTGGTATTGTTTTTTCTCCGCTTGCGCGCGAGGTGCCCATACCGAAGGACCTTTGGATGTGTTTAACATCTTAAATTGAATTCCAGTTTGATCGATCACTCGGCCCATAAGTCCACCGAGGGCATCGACTTCGCGAACCATATGTCCTTTGGCAATTCCACCAATCGCAGGATTACAACTCATCTGCCCGATGGTATCTAAGTTCATTGTGATGAGGAGAGTTTTGAGACCAGCCTTAGCAGAAATGTAGGCAGCTTCTGATCCGGCATGGCCTGCGCCGACAACGATACAATCAAATTGGTTGGGATAAAAGGATGGATTCATATTATGTCTTCTTAAGTATTCGTTCGTATCAAAAACGAGTGCGAGTAATCATTCCTGATCTACTCTTTAGAACGATATCAAAACCAACGGCCTAAGCTTCGAGAGAAAAAAAGATAAAATTCATTTTCTAATTTTGAAACTTCAGAAGATTGGAGTGATAGGAATCTCAATGGCTCAGAATTCATTCCCTTATACATACTTTGAAGGAAAGATCGTTCCTTCCGAAGACGCGAAAGTCAGTGTCCAAACCCATGCCTTACAATATGGAACCGGCGTTTTTGGTGGAATCCGTGGATACTACAACGAAGCGAAAAAAAATCTCTATGTCTTTCGATTGCCGGAACACTGCAAGAGACTTGTGAACTCCACAAAGATCATGCAGCTTCAAATCAAAATCACACCTGAAGAAATCCAATCCATCATTTTGGATCTACTTCGAAAAAATGAAGCAAAACAAAACGTGTATCTCAGACCTTTTATTTATACTTCTGCCTTACAACTTTCTCCAAGATTTCATGATGTAAAAGCTGACATCACTGTTTATGCTTTGAAGTTGGATGACTACCTCGACACACAAAATGGTCTTACAACAATTGTTTCTTCTTGGCAAAGATTTTCCGATAACCAAATCCCCACTCTTTCGAAAGTCAGTGGTGGGTATGTAAACTCTGCTCTTGCAAAATCAGAAGCGGTTCAAAATGGAATGGACGAAGCCATCTTTTTGGATGCGAGAGGATTTGTATCCGAAGGATCAGCAGAAAATCTTTTTATCGTTCGGGATGGAGTGATCCATACACCAACCATTCCTTCTTCCATCTTAGAAGGTATCACTCGTCGCAGTATCATTCAAATTGCAAAAGACTTAGGAATCCAAGTAGTCGAAAGAGACATCGCTCGTTCGGAGCTATACATTTCTGATGAATTATTTTTTTCAGGCACTGGTGTGCAAGTGGCTTGGGTGAAAGAAGTGGATCGAAGAATCATTGGAGATGGAAACATAGGTCCCATCACAAAAAAAATCCAATCGATTTTCTTTGAAGCGGTTCGCGGCGAACAACCGAATTACATGAGCTGGCTCACTCCGGTATACTAATCACTATGTCTGATACTTTGTTTTCCTTCGACCAAGTGTCAGGCCAAGATGTTGCACTGACCTACTTAAAATCTTTTGTAAAAGATAGATCCAGAATTCCAGGATCGATTATCTTTCACGGTCCTGATGGAGTAGGGAAGTGGATTGCCGCAGAAAGATTTGCAAGACAACTTCTTTGTTTGGAAGGAACCTCTTGTGGAGTTTGTGATTCTTGCCGCCAATTTATGAAAGGAGTCCATCCCGACTTCATTCAATTTCCCCGAAGAAAAAACATTGCGATTGGAAAAGAAAAAGATCCAGAAGACTTCACCATCCGTTGGCTATTGTCCTCACGGATTCCTTACAAACCTCATACTTCAGATTACCGGGTGGTTTTATTTCCCGAAGCCAACCGCATAGGAAATGAAGCAGAAACCACACTTCTAAAAACTTTAGAAGAACCTCCTCCACATACAAAGTTTATCCTCATCGTCAATGACTTACGAAATTTAAAACAAACCATTGTATCACGATCCGTTTGTATTCCATTCAACTATCTCCCCCAAGAGGAAATCAAAAAGATTCGTAGAAATGAAATTTCTGAATCCAAACTTTACTATGGTGGATCACTCAATCCATTTGAAATCTCAGATGAATTTTTGGAAGAGTGGCATGAGAACGTGAGAGAACATTGCCATGATTCCATTTTGTTATTCAAATTGGAGAATTGGGTGCGCGACCAGTTAGGAGAATTTCGAGCTAGCAAAGAAGGGCTTACTGGTATTGATTTTTTAGAGATGATTTGTCTTTTACTTCTCTATGAATACAGACAAAAAAACTTTGAAGCCAACGTAGGGCGAATCGAAGCCATCCTTGATTTCAAAATGAAGCTACATTATGAAATTCCTGCACTTGAGTATGTTCTTTTATCACAACTTTTTTTAAGACTGGCTACTTAATAAAGAACACCTAACAAACAATAATCGATCAAAACCCAAAAATACTTTTAGAGACATAATTTTTTTATCAACGTCGACTATTTTTTCTAGTTTGGATCGTTTCTCGATTTTTCATTTGAATTCTACCTACTTGCTAAAAGTATAGTACCCGATTTCACATTTAGGGCGGGAAACTTGGACATACGTTGGGAAGAAATTTTAGAAGAAATATCGAAACAGATACCTCCCAAGTACTTTTCCAATTTCATTGCGCCACTCCGATTTGAGAAATCAGAAAACCAAATGGTGCATTTGACAGCTCCGTCCACGGGAATCAAACGCCATGTGGAAACCAAGTATATCAGTTTCATAGAAGATGCCGTCTATCAAGTAATAGGTGATCGTCTTCGAGTATCCATTCTTGCAGAATCGGAGGCCTCCACACAAATTTTCAAGGAAGTCATCCAGTCAAAATTCGATGAATCTGACTCGGACTTAAATCCAGAGTTTATTTTTAGTAATTATATTACTTCTGATTCCAACCGGATTGCTTTTACAGCGGCCAAAAGTGTAGCTGAGCAACCAGGAAAATACAATCCACTCTATATCTTTGGCCCAGTGGGTGTTGGAAAAACACATTTACTTCATGCTATCGGAAACGAGATCAAAAAAAAGGATCCATGGAAAACAGTTCGTTATGTGAACAGCACCTCATTTTTGAATGAGTTTATTTTTACGGTTCGCCAAAACAACCGCGAGTCACTCGAATCATTTAAAATTCGTTACCAGTCTTATAATGTTTTACTCTTTGATGACATTCAGTTTTTGAATGGGGGAGCTGAAAAAACCCAAGAGGAGTTTTTTGCCCTATTTAATTTCCTTTATGATAGAAAACGTCAGATTGTCATCGCATCGGATAGGCCAAGTTACGAACTTCCGTTACACGAAAGGCTCAAATCCCGATTTGTGCATGGTCTCCAGGCGGATGTCAAATCCCATGACCTAGCCCTTCGCATCGAACTTTTACGCGCTAATTTTTCCGAATTCAATATTCCTGCCAGTGACAAACTTCTCCTTTGGCTCGCCGAACGTTTAGAAGGTGATTCCAGGGCCCTCATTGGCATTGTGAATGATTTGGTTCTGTACAAAAAAGCCTATGAATACTTTTTACTCACGGAAGAGAAAATTCAGGAAATAGCAGAAGCCCGATTTCTCACGAATAAAAAGAGAATTGGGTTCAGCCCCGACATGGTCATTGATTTGGTTTGTGAAAGAACAAATGTAGCCCGCAAAGACTTACTAGGGAAGAGCCGAAAGGCCGATTTTATCCCACCTAGGCATTTGTGTATGCTCCTCCTTCACGATGTCCTCCATGTTCCAAAGGCGCAAATTGGCAGAATTTTTTCGACCACGCACTCCACTGTCATCCACGGAATCGATAAGTTTAAAGAACGGACGAAAACGGACCCGCAATGGGAAGACATTTTCCACTCCATCAAACACAAGATAAGTTTCCAATAACCTGTAACTAACCCGATTGCAACCTGTCGATAAACTGTCGATAGGACATAGTCAGTCCTTATTGTCGCCTAAGAGTCGTCTTAACTGTTCAAAGCGACATAAATATTGACACTTGCAAAAAGGAAAAAAACTGACATAATTCAATAAAAATTGATGTTTCCAGGCTTTATCGACATACTGACAGAACCAACGGAAACGACATAATATATATAAAGATATATAATATAAATAAGAAGAAGAGGAAAAATGAAATTCACTGTCAATACTACAGACTTCCTAAAAGCAATCAACTCAGTGGATGGTGTCATCTCAGTTCGAGAGATCAAGTCGGCTCTTTCCAATTTGAAAATCCAAACTGGCGATAACGAAGTTTATCTTTCTGCGACAGATTTAGAAATCGCAATCAAAACTTCTGTTCCATCCACCATTGGAGAAAAAGGAACGGCATCATTGCCCGCAAAACAACTCTCCAGTATTTTTAAAAATTTAAACTTTGATACAAGTTTACTTACAACAACTGACCAATCAGAAAATTCTGAGACAACTATCACTGATGCTTCAGGAAAAATGGATACTAAGTTTAAAGTGAATGGTATCGATTCGGAAGATATCAAAACCATTCCTAAAGTAGATGAGTCAAGTGTAGTAGAGTTTCCTTGCCAAACCATTCGAGAGATGTTTCGTAAAACTTCTTATGCGATGGCGATTGAAGAAACTCGTTTTGTATTCAATGGTCTTTTTTTGAAACCGGATAACACAGACTTGATTGTTGTGGGAACCGATGGACGTCGTCTTTCAAAAATTGTGCGTAAGTTTCCAAAACAATTTCCATTTAAAAATGGTGTGATCATTCCCCACAAAGCAGTTCGTGAAATGTTAAAAATGATGGAAGGGAAAGAAACAGCAAAGATTGGTTTTGTAGAAGAACAAATTTATGTTTCTTCTGGAAACGTAGAGCTTCTCTTCAAACTCATTGATGGGAACTTTCCTGATTATGAACAAGTCATTCCTAAACAAACATCTGAGTCTGTTCGAGTTGTTAAAGCTGACTTTTTAACTTTTTTAAAACAAGCTTTGATTTCTGCAGAAGAACCTTCGAAACAAATTCGTTTGGCTTTTACAAAAGGAAGTGTGAATATCAGTTCTTCCAATCCAGGAACTATGATGTTTGATCACAACATGCCAATCGAATACAGTGGAGAACCAATGACCATTGCCTTTAAGGGTGATTATTTGAGTGATGTGGTAAAAGCTGTGGATGATCCTGAAGTGATTTTAGAGTTCACAACTTCGAGCGCACCAGTTTTATTTAAAGATCCTTCGGATAGTGATTTTGTTTCCGTTATCATGCCAATGAAACTTTAATGTTTCTAAAAAAGATTTACATAAAGAACTTTCGTAATCACGAAGAAACAGCATTAACTTTTCAATCACGTCTTATCTTTTTTATTGGCAACAATGGAGAAGGTAAGACAAACCTTCTAGAATCCATCTCCCTTCTTTCTTATTTAAAAAGTTTTCGTGAATCGGATCAAAACCAACTCCTTCGTTGGGAGACATCTGATACTTTCATTCGGGCTGAATTTGAATCGGAAGGAAATGAATATCTTTTTGAATACGGAATTGAACATTCTTATTCCAAACGAAAGAAATTAAAAGTCAATGGGGAAGAGTTTAAAAAGATTTCTGATTATGTGGGATACTTTCGTTCGATTGTGATGAGTCCACCAGACATTCTCATCATTGAAGATGGGAACGTGGAAAGAAGACGATTCTTAGATGCTTTTATCTCTTCCACAAACCGTTATTATCTCAAACAACTCATTGAATATGATAGGCTTGTCAAACAACGAAACGCAGCTTTAAAAAAGGAAAATTCTACAGATCGAGAAATTGGAATCTGGGATGAACCCATCATCGAACATGATGCGGAAATTCGAGAGATTCGAACGAAAACCATCGAAAGTCTTTCTGGATATTTTCATAAAAACTTACAACAGTTAAGTTCAGGAAAGGATCCCTTCTTTTTAACTTATAAACCAAACCTATCCTCTAAAGAAGAGCATAGACAAAGGTTGATCGATAATTTGCGAAAAGACAGAGCCATCGGTTACACGAGTTGCGGCAATCATAGGGATACACTTCCTATCGGATTTGATGACAAGGACCTCAGTGGGTTTGGATCCCAAGGGCAAAAGCGAAGTGCCGTCATTGCTCTAAAAACCGCTTGTTTTCAAATGATCCGTGATACTACAGGAGAGGCGCCAGTCCTTCTCATTGATGACATCATTCGGGAACTAGATGTCAAACGAAGAGAATATTTTGTGAATTTGATTTCGGAATGTGGACAGGCATTTTTTACCACTACAGATTTAGAAGGAATCAATGAATATGTCGGGAACCTAACATTGGATAAAGAAATTTACCAAGTGGAAAACGGCAAAGTGAAGGTGTATTCGCCAAAATGAAGAAAGTGGAACTCTCAGAACTCTTCCAAAGTTTGGAAAAAATGGGTATGGATCGGGAAGCAGTCTTTCGGGACCAGATCCTAAAAAAACTCCGCTTACAATGGAATGAGATCGTGGGAGAGTATTTTGGCAAACAGAGTTTTCCCAAAACCATCGATGGTAAAAAACTCACAGTTGTTTGTCGTCACTCCATGATCTCCCAGGAATTAGAGTTTCAAAAGGCCGAACTTCTGACCAAAGTGAACTCAATTACGAACCCGGTTTTATTGGAGAAAATCCATTTCAAAACGGGAAACGAATTCCAAAATCCTAGGACTTAAAGCCACCTAAATCCCCCCGATTTCACTTGCCGTTCGAAGGTCTTTCTAGGATACTTCCTTTAGGGTATCTTATAAATCTATGTCCAACCAAACCGATCCAAACGCCTATTCAGCCTCGAAAATCAAGATCCTAGAGGGTCTCGAAGCGGTCCGGAAACGTCCCGGAATGTATATCGGAACCCAAGATGAATCCGGCCTACATAAGATGGTTTATGAGGTTGTGGATAACTCAGTGGATGAGGCTATGGCTGGCCACTGTACTGAGATTGATGTTCGTATTCTTCCTGATCATATCATAGAAGTGAAAGACAATGGTCGTGGAATTCCTACGGGAATCCATCCCGACAAAGGTAAGTCCACAATTGAAGTGGTTCTTACTATTTTACATGCCGGTGGTAAGTTCGAAAACGATGCGTATAAAGTTTCTGGTGGTCTTCATGGGGTGGGGGTTTCAGTAGTCAACGCACTCTCGACATATTTGGAAGTGGAAGTACACCAAGAGGGTAAACTCCATTACCAAAAATACCAGGCAGGTGTTCCTGTAGAAGATGTGAAAGTAATTGGCGATACGACGCATCGTGGAACAGTAGTTCGCTTTAAAGCAGACGATACTATTTTTACGACGGTTGATTTTTCCTTTGATACCTTATCTGCAAGATTTAGAGAAATTGCTTTCTTAAATAAAGGACTTCTTATTCGCATTGAAGACCAAAGAAAAGAAGAAGTTGCTAAACATGAGTTTAAGTTTGATGGCGGGATTGTTTCCTTTGTGGAATATATCACAGAATCAAAACATCCACTCCATAAAGTTTTACACTTTGTGGGAGAAAAAGAAAATGTTTGGGCAGAGATTGCGCTTCAATATTGCGATACATATAGTGAAAATATTTTTTGTTTTACCAACGCTATCAATAACAACCTAGGTGGAACCCACTTAGAGGGATTTAGAACGGCACTTACAAGAACTCTCAATGACCATCTAAAGAAAGACCAAATTCTTTTTAAAAAACAACCCAATGGTTTGCAAGGGGATGACATTAAAGAAGGGCTTTGTGCAGTCATTTCGATTAAAATCCCGCAGCCGCAATTTAACTCACAAACAAAAGAGAAGTTAGTAAATGCGGAAGTGAAAGGTTTAATGCAAACCATCACGGGAGAAGGACTCAATCGTTTCTTCGAAGAGAATCCTGCTGTCATCAAAAAGATTTTAGAAAAATGTATCTTAGCATCTAAAGCTAGAGAAGCTGCAAGACGTGCTCGAGATCTTACAAGAAGGAAAACCGTTTTAGAGGGTGGTGGTCTTCCTGGAAAACTTGCGGACTGCTCTGAAAAAGATCCTGAACATTGTGAATTGTATCTTGTCGAGGGAGACTCGGCGGGTGGATCAGCAAAACAAGGTCGGGATCGAAATACCCAAGCCATTCTACCCTTAAAAGGTAAAATCCTAAACGTCGAAAAAGCACGTTTGGATAAAATTCTTTCGAACGAAGAAATTCGAACCCTAATCACTGTTATGGGAACAGGAATAGGTGATGATGAATTCAATGTTGAAAAACTTCGTTATAAAAAAATCATCATTATGACAGATGCGGACGTGGACGGATCGCATATCCGAACACTTCTATTAACTTTTTTCTTTCGGTATATGAAACCAATCATTGAACAAGGATCTTTGTTTGTGGCACAACCTCCATTATATCTTTTGAAGTTTGGAAGAGAAGCTGTCTATGTTTACTCTGACAGGGAAAAGGAAGAAATTCTTAAAGCAAGACCCAATGACAAAGTTGTGATCCAACGATACAAAGGACTTGGAGAAATGAATCCAGAACAACTTTGGGATACGACTATGGATCCAAAAGAACGTGTTATGCTACAAGTCAAGTTACAAGATTTTGTAGAAGCAGAAGATACATTTAATATCCTTATGGGAGATGAAGTTTCTCCTCGCCGTCGTTTCATCGAAGCGAATTCTTACAAAGTTGGAAATTTAGATCTTTAATCGGAATTAGGATAAAAAAATGACCGAACAAAACGGCCAAGAAAACGAATCAAACAAAACCTTAGCACTGAATCTTTCCGGTAGACCAGACGTAGCCGGTGCACTAAAAGCCGGTGTGCGGGTCATTCCGGTTGAAATTGAAGACCAAATGAAGGAAGCTTACCTTGATTATGCGATGAGCGTAATTGTAGGTCGTGCTCTTCCCGATGTTAGGGATGGATTAAAACCAGTTCATAGACGAATTCTTCATGCGATGAATGAAAGAGCCTGGAGATCAGATCGTCCTTATGTAAAATCTGCAAAAATTGTTGGGGAAGTAATTGGTAACTACCACCCTCATGGTGACTCAGCTGTTTACGAAACTATGGTTCGTATGGCTCAAACTTTCTCGATGCGAGAAACTCTGATCGATGGTCAAGGTAACTTTGGATCCGTTGACGGGGACAATGCAGCTGCTTATCGATATACAGAAGCAAGGCTAACAAAACTTGCAGAAGAACTCCTAAAAGATATCGAAAAAAATACCGTAAGATTTTCACCAAACTTTGATGATACGAGACAACAACCGGATGTATTACCTGCCAATTTTCCAAATATTTTGGTGAATGGTTCTACGGGAATTGCAGTAGGTATGGCGACAAACATTCCTCCGCATAACCTAAAAGAGTCGGTAAATGCTGTAATTGCGCTCATTCAAAATCCTGATATCACTCTTCCTGAACTCATGAAAATTCTTCCGGGTCCAGACTTTCCTACGGGGGGAACTATTATTGGTGGAGAAGGTCTATACCAAGCTTATGCAACGGGAAAGGGTTCCATTCGGATTCGTTCCAAAGTAGACATTATCGAAAATAACAAAGGTCGCGAGATCATTGTTATTAATGAAATTCCTTATCAAGTAAACAAAAAGAACCTACTCGAAAAAATTGGGGACTTGGTGAATGAGAAGATCATTGAAGGGATTTCAGAAATTCTAGATCTTTCGGACAGGAAGGGAATTCGTGTTGAGATTCACATCAAAAAAGATGCCAATGCTCAAGTCATTCTGAACCAACTTTTCAAACTGACCCAGCTACAAGTAAGTTATGGAATCACTATGCTTGCGATTTTGGACAACCGTCCAAAAATCTTCTCTCTCAAAGAAATTCTAAAATCCTATGCTAACCATAGAAATGAAGTCGTTATCAAACGAACTGAATTTGATTTAGACAAAGCACAGAAAAGAGCCCATATCTTAGAAGGATTACGCATTGCACTTGATAATATCGATGAAGTGATTCGTATCATTCGTGCCTCGAAAGATGCAAGAGAAGCACAGGGCTCTTTGATGTCGACTTTTGCTCTCTCTGAGTTGCAAGCAGACGCCATTTTGGAAATGCGTTTGCAAAGACTTACCTCACTGGAAGTACAAAAAATCATAGAAGAGTTAGAACAAGTAAGACTTCTTATTGCTGATTTGGAAGATATCCTTGCTAAACCAGAACGAGTGAAGTCGATTATTTGTGATGAACTTGGAAAAGTGGCGCAGTCTTTTGGAAATACACGTTCTACAGAAATCAGCCTAGAGTCTTTAGAATCCTCAACCTTTAACGCAGAAGATTTAATTGCGGATGAAGAAGTTGTCGTTCAACTTTCGGAAGATATGTTTATCAAACGTCTTCCTATGGATACTTTCCGACGCCAAAAACGCGGTGGGAAGGGAGTTCAAGGAATCTCGACTAAACGAGAAGATTTTGTTAAAAAATTAAGTAGTGCCATGACTCATGACAACTTGATGCTCTTTTCAAACAAAGGCCGAGCATTCCTCATGAAAGTTTATGAATTGCCCATTGGTTCGAAAGAAGCCCGTGGTAAGTCGCTTAAAGCTGTGATCAATTTGAATGATGATGAAATCATTACATCGTTATTCACATTTAGAAACTTTGATGAATCCTACCTCCTTATGGTTACAAGAGAAGGATTTGTGAAAAAAATCCAATTGGATGAATTCACAAATACGAAAAAATCAGGAATCATTGCAATCGGACTTCGGGATGGAGATGAACTTATCGATGTGATTGCAAATCCAAATAATTACGATGTCTTTATCGGCAGTAAAAATGGTCTCGCCATTCGAATGAATTTGAATGAACTGAGGTCCCAAGGTAGAACTGCTTCGGGTGTTACAGCGATGAAGTTGGAAGAGGATGATGCGATAGCTGGGATTACGAAAGTAGAACCGGATACTACGTTATTCTGTATTTCTGAAAATGGATTTGGTAAACGCACGGATTTCGAAGAATTCTCAACCAAAGGTCGTGGTGGTAAAGGGATGACTTACTTTAAGATCGGTGAGAAAAATGGAAGGTCTGTTGGCATTGCCACTGTGAAAGAGGACGATGAACTTCTTGTCATCACTCAATCCGGAATGGCAATTCGCGTGGAAGTAAAAACAATTTCTATGGTGGGACGTTCAGCCATGGGAGTCAAAGTTGTGAATACCAAAGATGAAGACTTTGTAAAAGATTTCGCTGTTGTTAGAGATTCGGAATCAGAACCTGAATAGTTAAAGAGATCGTATGATTACCATCGGGAATGTAACAATCAAAGGTGACGTTGTTCTTTCTCCGATGGCTGGAATTTCTGACAGTCCCTACAGACAAATTTCCAGACGTTTCGGCTCTGCCTTTGCTTATACAGAATTTGTTTCCACGGAACAGCTGTTAATGGGAAATACAAAGTCCCTCGATATGTTCCGTTATTTAGAAACGGAACGACCCATTTTTTTTCAAATTTTCGGTTCCGATCTAGAAACAGTTGTAAATGCTTCAGAAATTGCTGCTTCCAAAAATCCAGATGTGATAGACCTTAATATGGGCTGTTCTGTGGCTAAGGTCTCTCATCACGGCTCAGGAGCAGGGCTCTTGCGAAATGTTCGTTTGGCTGGAGCTATGATCGAAGGAATTCGCAAGAAAACAGGCCTCCCTGTCACGGCTAAGATTCGACTTGGTTGGGATGCAAATTCCTTAAACTACTTAGAAACAGTCAAAGTATTAGAAGGTTCAGGTGTATCTGCGATATCTGTTCACGGTAGGACAAAAGCGATGGCATACTCTGGTTCTGCAGATTGGAATGCTATTGCCGAAATTAAATCGAAAGCGAATGTTCCAATCTTCGGAAATGGAGATGTTGCTAGTTTTACGGAAGCTTTAGATAAGAAAAAAGAATATGGAGTGGATTTGGTTCTTATTGGTCGTAAAGCCATCGGAAACCCATGGATATTTTCTAATGCACCAAAGGAAAACAGAACTTGGCTAGAGATAAAAAATGTGATTCTAGAACATCTAGATCTTATGTTAAAATTTTATCCATCCGAAGATGATTATGCTTTGATCCTTTTTAGAAAACACTTTATACGGTATATAGAAAACATTGGTTTTCCGAATGAAACAAAAAGAGAATTATTGGCGATCACAAATGTGAATCAATTTATAGATAGATTGGAGTCTGTTTCTATGGATTCTAATTTTTTGGAAATAAGCGAAATAAAAAACGAGAATATAAACTGTGAAACGTTTGTTTAGTCTCGCGTAGAGGAAGTTAAAATGGCAGATTCAAGACAGTCAATATTTTCAGATAGTTATAGTAAATATGGCGGAGTGAAACAGAAACGTAAAGATGCAAGAGTGAAATTAGATGTACCTTGCACAGTCGAACTTATAAAAACAAAAAATACTCCTGTTACTGGACATCTTTCTGATTTAGGTACGGGAGGTTTAGCTTTCCAAACAACCGCAATCTTTTATGAAGGTGACCAAGTGAAAATCCAGTTCTCTCTACACCAAAATCCTTTAGAGATAATCGGAACTGTTCATCGTACGGCAGGTAAGACCACATCAGTAATCTTTCAACCATTAGGTGCTGCAGAACATAAAATCGTCCAGGAATTCATCCACAAACACTACTTTGACCCAAAGACAAAAAAGTAAACTTTTACGAGGGCAAAAAAAAGCCTCCCAATGAGGAGGCTTTTTTGAAACCTTAAGTTACAACAGTCAGATTACTGAGCTGCAGTTGCCTTTGCTTCAAGAGCTTTTTGTCCACCTGCATAACGCAAGTATCCAACACACTGACATTCTTCCCATGTTTCAGGTTCGCCAACATTTGCGCAAATTCCTGTTTCGTTGTTAAGTGAGCAGCAGTCATAAACCCCAACACCTTTGATGATACCTTTAGATTCAGAAACAATTACGGAACCTGTGGATTGACCATCAGATACACCGGATGCTTGTTCTAAATATTCACCCAAGATTTTTTTCAAACCATCACCGGCAACTTGAAGTCGAGCTGCTTCACGGCAAGTGGATTGTTTCATTGCAACTGAGTTAGCTTTGATTGCTTTGTCAGAAGCACGTGCAGAAAATTTCATGTAAAGATAATCGTATTCTTTCTCTTTTCCTTTGCAATACTCAGCAGGGCTTTCACCACGTTTTGCAGCAGCGGCGTCAGGTGCACAAGCCCAACCTTCAAAAATCCAACCATTTTTACCTACGGTCGTAGCGTCTCTTCTGCCTCCATCATTGGATCCGCAAGATACAACAAATGCGATTAGAGAGGCACATACGATAAGCGATTTCTTCATAAAGAATCTACTCCTTTTCCGAAGAATTTGACCCTATAAAAACACCTTGTCAATCTTTTCTCAAAGAAAACGAATGATGACCGAAGGATAAAGATTTACATTTTCCCTCAATAGACCGATTCTAATTTTATGTCTCGCCGGCCCTTCCGAATCCCCTATGTTTTGATTCTTATTTTTATTGCGTTCTTTCCCGAATATACTTTCGGGAAAGAAATTTCTATCCTACCTGCTTACATTTCTGGCGAAGTTCCTCCAGTTCTTGGATCCAGACGTGAGGCAGGATTCGAACTGTCCCGACTTTCACGACATTATCTGAAGCGAAATTTTTTTACAGAAATCACCGATCCTAAATTGGTAGAAACGTATTTAAATGAAACGGAATGGAATGAGGAAGCAGATCTAAAAGACCAGGATTTGTATTCTTATTGCAGTGAATGGGATTCCCATTTTGTGGTTCAGGACCAGATTGATTTTGGAAATCCTATTCTTGTTAAAACTGTCATTTACAATTGTAAAAATCAAACCAGACAAACGGTTCAATCCAAACTCATATCAAATTTTGTATTAGCTTATGAAAAACATAACGATAAGAGTTTCCGATTTTTGCCACCACGCTTCTACGAAAAGAAAAATAAAATTGCTCCAAATTATGAAATTTCTCTCTTTATTGATATTCATTCCTCCTATGCTTATTATAAAAAAGATGTTCTGAAGAGTTTATCTTCGATGTATGATCAGGATGGATTGTACCTAGGTGTTACTCTTATCAAAAAGGATAAAACCGTAAGTATTCCTCCAACAAAAGAGCATACTGAAATTAAGAAACTGATGGAAGAAACTGGATGGCAAGGGAATAATCAAACTGAGTCTGTGGTTTCCGCATTACAAGGATTAAAATCAAAAGTTGCTTCTGGAAAAAAAGAATCAAGAAAACTATTCCTACTGCTTTCCTCAAGTGTTAAAGATAAATCAGGTTCGATTATTATGGCTTTGAATGATCTCCGCCATATAGAAATTGAACCTATCATTCTAATTCCTAACCATTCTGATCTTAGTACCATTAGAGAATTGCAACGGATTGGTAAAGCAAGTAATAGTCGCGTTGTAGGCATTACGGAATATCAAAAGATTGGAACTTCAGAAGGATATGAATACTTGTATTTAAACCAGTTTAATGTATATTCCTCTGTGGAAGAGTTACAGTTGCCTTTTAACTGGAACCAAAACCAAATCAAAAAATACGATGCCTCTTTAGTTCGTGCTGCAGTAGACGTAATTACACCGTACAATTTATATCTAGCTTATGAAAAGATTGCAGATAAACGTGTTTTAGAAAAAGAAGAAATCAAAACAGATTTGGAATATTTACTTCGCACAGAATCGAATACGGACCAATCAGAAAAAGATAGATTTCAAACGGTTCTCTTAGAATCCAAAGGTGAAGCTATCTGGATTCAATTGCCTTACGATGTTGCTGTTACCAAAGGAAAAGAATACTTAGTACAAACTACCTTTGTTCTGGATCCTCTATCGACTTGGGGTGTGAAAAATGCACCTGCAGAAACAAATTTGTTAAAAGTTAATACAACCTATCCTAAGACACTGATGGTGAAACCTTCGCAGGCGAAAAAGTTTTTAGATACAAATAAGATCAGAGAATTTAACGGATATATACAAGGGACAGTGAGTGTCATCAAAAAGAAATAAATCCAATACAGAATGGATTTGTGGCGGATCGGATATACAAAAGATTCGTAACCAATGGATCGAAACAACTAACTCAAATTTACCAATGTTAATCATCGGAGAAAGAGGAGTTGGTAAAAGTTTTTGGATTCGCAAAAGCTTGGAACAAAGGAACATAACAGAAAATTCTATTGTAAGCTTGGATTTTCAATATCCATTTTCTTTCGCAGATTCCCTAGAGAAAATTAAATCTTCTAAACAAATAATCACAATTTGCATTGATCGGATCACTAAGGCAAAACCGGAAGATGTTCTTCAATTACAGCAGTGGTGGAAATCGGAAAAATATGAAGAAAAATCGAAAGTTTTTTTATATTGGGAAATTCATTCTGATGAGCTTGAAATTCTAAATCAAAAGAATGTGTATTCTGATTTTTATGACCAACTAAAATCCTTTCGTTTTGAAATTCCAAATCTCAAGAAAAGATTATCCGAATTACCGCAGTTTGTTTCTCAATTTTTAGAAGAAGCGAATATTGAGTTAAATAAAAAGATCACAGGTATAGAAGAAGAATTTTTTATATTTTTTAAAAACAAAACTTTCACCTCAAATCTTTCCGAACTTAAGGATATGATCTTTGCACTGGTAGGTTTCTCTTCTGGAAAACAAATACATTGGAAACAGATTCCTTCTCATTTTTTTGAGAACCAATTATCTGAATTAGAAGTAAAACCAGGAATTAGTTTAGAAGTTTATGAAAAAGAAATCATAAAAGCCAATTTGATTTATACAAAAGGAAATAGAGAAAAAGCAGCTAAGTTACTTGGAATTTCAGAAAGAAATTTATATCGTAAACTTCATGAATATCAATTAGAAGATCTTTCTTGAAGTAAAGAAAACAAATGCATTATTTTTTGTAAAAAATAGTTTTTCCCTTCTTCGTCCCGAAGACCTGATTTGAATTTAATATTCATCTCGATCACTTGGTCATAAAATTGATCTAAAATTTTATCTGTAAATATTGCGGAATCGGATACCAATTGGCGTCTTACAAAGTTTTTTCTAGCATCCGAATAACTTCCTGTTTTTAAAAGTTCATCCATAAGTGGAATTGGAACTTCGCCGTTATGTCTAGATCGAATGACTTTGATTTTACGAATTTCATCCAATTTGTAAGTGAGTCTTGTGAGAAAACTAAGTATCTCTGAGTTTTGATCGCTAAATTTAGTAAACTCTTTGAAAAAATCTACTTTTCGCTTTTGAATTAAAGACTCAACAAGTATGTTTGTATTGAGTTCGTTTTGGCTAAATAGAACTGCATTTATATCTTCAATTGTAAATTTAGAACGATGTAAATATTGTTTTAATTTTTTAACACTCTTTAAATAGGCACCGACATTTGCAGGAACTCTATGTATGAATTCATCGGATGCATTGGATTCAAAATGCACTTGTTCCTGATCACAAACATCTTTGAATACTTTTGGATAATCACTTGGGTATAAAAATTTTGTTTTGTAATAGTTCAGTGTACTTTGAAAAAGTTGAATCAAACTTTGTGGGATATCTTTACTATCGTAGTGAACTAATAGAAAAATTTCATCAGATACTGAAGTAATGTTTTTTCGAAATCCAGATGCAAAGTCTTTCCATTCCTGTGCGGACTTTGTATCAAGAATAGGTTTAAAAAGTGCCGTTGCTTGTTTGACTATGATCAGTTTGCGCGGATAAAACATATCAGGCGTGAATAGTTCTGCAAAGAGTTTTGCCTGTTCGCCGGATTCAGAAACAATCAAAATGATTTCGTAAGTTCCTGCGGATTTGGAAAGCGTTTCCTTGTAATGATCAATGATGAGTTCAAATTCATAGGAGTCTTCCCCCGAGTAAGCAAAAAACTGGGGTAAGTTCGAAGTTTGGGTTTTGAAGAGTTGGAAAAGAGAGGTAAATTCCCTTGCTTGCGATTTTTTTGTTTCCATTTTCTGTAAACCGGTCTAATCTTTCGTTAGGATCAGGGCGATATTCATACTATGGAAATCTCAAGTAATGTGGCAAGAGTTTCAGGACTGGGCGAACCGTATATGTATGTGTCCCCCACATACAATACCCAAGCAGTCGAACAAGTAGAAGCGATTCAGTCGCGGGCCTACCAACCTAAATATGTTTCTGGTGAAACAGAAAAAAAAGCGGCGGAAATCCAATCTACCCCGGATGCAAAAGCATCTTATAAACCTGGAAATTTAGTCAATCTCTACGCCTAAAGACCCTTCCCAGAAAGGCAACCACACCGAAGAATGCGAAAAAAAACTTCGGAGTGGGAATCCCATAACATTCGTATACGAGCCTTCTTTAGAAAACACCGGCCCATCTTCATCTTGGATTCCGTAAGAACCTGCCTTATCAAAAGGTTTGCATCGCAGAATATAGTCTCTGATTTCCTCTTCCTTCCAATTTTTGAATTCGATAGTGGTTTCTTCATAAAAGAAATCAGTGCCAAAATTCGTTCCAAGAGCAGCTCCTGAAAAAACAGAATGTTTGTTCCCTGAAAGAATTTTTAGAATGCGAATGGAATCTTCCAAATCGATTGGTTTGTGTAAAATTTCATTCTGAAAGACCACAATGGTATCAGCAGCTAAATATAAGGTATTTTTATCTCTCAAATTTCCCAGTTTAGAGTGAACCATTCGTTCTAAATAAACTAAAGGGAGTTCTCCTGAGTTTTGGGTCTCATCAATGTTTGCTGGTTCCACCAAAAATTGGAATCCAAGATCCTTTAGGATTTGAATTCGTCTGGGTGATGCCGATTTGAGTATAAACAAATTCTTGCTATTCCTTAAGGGTTATTGTTTCATTTCATTATGATGAGTCCTCGACTTTTGGCTATTTTTTTATGGGCATTCGTTTTAGTTTTTGGATGTAAACGAGGTGATTCGGAAGACATTCAAGATTGTAATCCCATTGCGGATTATTACGATAAAGGAACCCACTACATAAGAAGAGATTTAGTTCGGGACGATAATACTTTAGATTATAAAAAACTTATGGAAGACACAAAACCTCAAGCTAGCGATTGTTATCCTTCCAATCATGAGGTAAAATGAGTTTGTTTGATGTAAAAGGAAAAACAATTTTAATCACTGGTGCCAGCCGTGGCATTGGAAAGACAATGGCACTAGGTTTTCGTGATGCGGGCGCTATTGTATATGGTGCAGGATCTCGGCCAGAATCTATTGAATGGATGTCCAAAGAAGGGATCAATGGAGTAGTGCTGGATGTTCGTAATGAAGGCGCTGCCTTTGAAGTGATTGGCCAAATCAAAACGAAACACGGAAGGCTTGATACACTCATCAACAATGCAGGGATTGCAACCAACACTCCTGCTTCTGGATTCAAAGAAGAAGAACTACAAAATATTGTCCAAACAAACTATGTCGGTGTCTTTCGCAATTGTCAGGCATATTACAAACACCACAAAAAAGAAGGTGGGAACATCATCAATGTGGCTTCAGTTTTGGGTATGGTCGGAAGTAAACTTGCTTCCGTATATTCGGGAACAAAAGGAGCCGTCATAACACTTTCCAAAGCGTTGGCTATCGAATGGTGTAATAATGGCTACCGAGTGAATGTAATTTGCCCAGGACTCATTGATACCGAGATGACCGATATGATTAAAGATAAAGAATTTATCATGAAACAAGTGCTTGCTGGAATTCCTATGGGTCGATTGGGAAAACCAGAAGAAATTTTAGGAGCTGCAATTTATTTGGCATCCGATTCTTCTTCTTACATGACGGGCCAATGCATTGTTTTGGATGGGGGACTGACTGCACAGTAGCAGCAATTGAAATTATGATTTTATACCTTCATCCAGAAAATCCAGAAGTTCGAAAACTAAAACAGATTTCGGAAAGATTAAAGGATGGAGCAGTCTATATCTTCCCAACGGACACAGTGTACGCTATAGTAGCTGATGCACACTCGAAGTTGGGAGTAGAGAAAATATACACAATTCGTAAATTATCCAAAGACAAACCTCTTTCCTTAATGTGTAAAGATATCTCGATGGCTTCTAATTTTATTGAATACCTTCCCAACTCAGCATATAGGTTAATGAAAAGAGTCACTCCTGGTCCTTTTACTTTTGTTTTAAAAGCCAATAAAAACTTACCGAAACCATCGGTGGCCCACCATAGAGATCGACAAATTGGAATTCGAATTCCTGACCACATTTATCTTTCTGAACTTTTAAAAATCCATGATTCACCCTTAACATCCACATCAGCATTTTGCGATGATGAGTTTATTATCGATATTGATGATCTAGAAACCATTTATGGAAACCAGGTTGAGGGTATTATCGATGGAGGGATTGTAAAAACAGAACTTTCCACAATTGTCCAAATCAATGATGACTCCATCGGTTTAATCCGTGAAGGAAAAGGTTACGAATTGATTTTTTCTGAAATTTCTAATACTTAAGAATCAGATAGGATTAATTGAGCTGCAAGTATCATAGATCGAATCATCTAATCTAAAAAACCAATCCTGGAATTTTTTTAAGATGAGATTCATACGCATACATTCGTTTTTCTGATTGTTTTGGAACCTTTATTGAAACTTCATTCTGTTTGTATTTTTGAATGGGTATGATTTTATAACCATGCGGGAATACCCAAACAGGATCTGTTGTCACATTTTTGATTTTTTTCCGTTGTTGTGAATCAATCTCTATTTGAAACGAAAGGATGATTCCTCCATCTGTTGCATCTCTATTTTGTGCTGATAAAAAGTTTCCGAGAGAATAGGCAACCAACCTGTCTTCTAAGTTTTTATCTTCTTGGAACAGGTCCACTCTCTGGACTACATGGGGGTGGCCTCCGATAATGATATCGGCACCGGTATCTAGTCCAATGTTAACCCATTTTGTTTGTGAATTATCTGGTTTCTCTTCGTATTCTTTTCCATAGTGATACCAAAGAATCACAAAATGGATTCCATTTTCTTTGGCAATACGTACGTCTTCTTTAATTGTTTTTTCATCTAACAATCGTACGATTCTTTCATTTTTTACCGGAATTCCATTTGTGGAATAAGAGTAGTTATAAATCGCAATCTTGATTCCATTGATTTCCTGAAAAAAATCTTTTCGTTCCAAGTAATCTGAGTTTCCTTTATAGGTCCCAATGGGAATCATTCCTTTATTGAAAACAGAATCTATTGTGTTATCGATTCCAAAAGGACCTTTGTCAGCAGAATGGTTGTTCGCTGTAGAAAGAATGTCGAAACCCGCATTTTGAATGCCTGTTAAAAAACCTATGGGGGAACCAAATCTTGGATAACCGCTGAATTCATTTGGGTCAAAGGCAATCGTAGTCTCTAAATTTCCTAGAGTGAGATCAGCATCTTGTAATAGATTTGAAACGAATTCGAAACTACCGGTAGAATCATAGTCTTTTGTTTTCTGTCTATAATAAGTAGAGATTTGCGAGTTGTGACACATGAGATCGCCCACTACTTTAATTCGCACTTGCCTCGAAAAGTAAACATCAGGTAACGTGTAGCAAGATAGGCAGGAAACAGTGAAAACCAAAAATAGTATGAATCGAATGTATGGATTGATCATTGGTTTGCTTTTTATTCTATTCGGCTGTGGTTGGGAAGAGGATTATAAACGCGCTGCCTTTCTATCAATGCAGAATGATACAGATTTAATATTGGCTCCCTATCCATTCAATATATTTGATAGAGAGGCAAGGGATGCAATCACTCTTTCTCATTATTCTAAGGAAGAGATTAAAAATATTTTAGAGGATCACGATCTGTCTTGGGAAGAATTAAAGACCCAATGGCAATTGGATGCAGAGGAAGAAAATTTTTCGAAAGAAGTAAACTACACCTCTCATTATACACAATACTTTTATGATACAGAAATTCCCATTTGGATCTATGGCCCTAAATGGATTCGAAACGGCCAGTATTCTGATCCTATCAACCAACAACATATCCCTTCTATATATGGAAGGATTCTCGATTTCAAATTTACCAATACACTAGACACTTCCTATTTAGATAAAATATTCCAAAATCAAAATGTAAAACCAGAGATCATCGTCACTGTTGTTGTGGATCAAGGTGGAAGACAACTTTACAAAGCACACAAAGGTTCTTATCCATTTTTAGAAGGTTTAAAAAACAATTCTGCCTATTTCAAAAAAGCAAAAGTAGGTCACTTGGAATCCCATACGGCCGTTGGACACATGGCGATTGGAACAGGTGCCTTTCCTAAAGATTCAAAGATATTCTCAAACGAAATCTATTCTTATGCAGATGGAAAAGTCCTTCACAGGCCTGTATACCAGGGAGCAAATAAAGATTGGGATCTTAGTGAGTTAGCAGTTCCTAGTTTCTCCGATGAATGGGATCTTTTCAAAAATAATGAACCGGTAATCATTAGCCAATGTTATGCGGCAAGAGCCTCCGTGGGTATGGCAGGTCATGGAAAACTTTTTAGTCCCTCCACAAAGAATAAGGATTCCCTTCCTTCCGACTTCGACTATGTGTATTGGCAAGATATAAAAAATTTATCTTGGTCATCGTATGCGAACGCTTTTCTCACACCAAAATCTGCGCAGAAATACAATTTATATAAATTTTATTTAGATAACAAAAACCAAATCTCTACGCACTTTGAAGCTAAAGACGCAATCGAGTTAATGGCAAAAATTCACCACTTCCAAGGTTCCGAATTTCAGGTAAAAATGGATGGGGCGTTGTTTCGCGATACGGTTTCAGAAACGATTCTCAACACTAAAAAAGATAAAGATGGAATCACAGATCTTGCCTATGTGACTTTAAAGGCAACGGATGCGGTCGGACATTTGTATGGTTGGGAATCTAAAGAGGCCGAACAGGTGCTTAAGGCAACTGACAAAGAAATTCAAACTATCTTCCAATTTCTAAAAGATAACTTTGGAGATAACTTTGTTATGGTGGTCACTGCCGATCATGGTGCGGCTCCAATGCCAGAAATTTCGAATGGTCTCTTTTTAAGCCACGAACAATTCTTTGGAGCAGTGAATGAATTATTGCCAGAATCTGAAAGAAACAAACAATCTCTTATCAAATGGGTTGCTCATTCACAGCTATCATTCGATAGGGAGATTATGAAAAAATTCAATGTCAGTGAAGAAGAGATAATTAATAAGATTCTTTCGATCCAAGTGAATCAGAAAAAGTTTTTTAGAAAGGTATGGAGAAGAAAAGAGATTCCGAATCTATCTTTATAAAATAGATCCGGAGATTGATTTTACTTTTTCTTGGGAGGAGTGTCGTCTTTTTTGAAGTCTTTTAATTTCAAATAGACTTTGATCTCTTCAAAATCAATTCGATCGAGACTGACCGAAACTGGATCGCCGATAAAGAATATCTTGGAATATTTTTTAGAATAGAAGGAAAAGTCATTTTTGATAACAACTTCAAACTCATCTGTAAATTCTGATTTATCTAAAACTCCTTCCAAATTAGAAATATCTAGCTCTACAAAAATTTGAGAAGGGCGGATACCCACAATAAAACCTTTGAATTCTTTGATTCCAGTAGATTCCAAATACCGGAAGGATTTGATTTTGACGATGTCTCGCTCCGCATCAGCGGCTCTACGTTCTTCTTCAGAACAATGTAATCCCATCACTGCAATCTCATTCTCAGAATAGGTTCTCTCTGTTTCTAGAAGTGTAGCCTGTAAAACTCTATGGACAATCAAATCCGGATAACGCCTAATTGGTGAAGTGAAGTGACAATAGTCTTTAAATCCCAGTCCCCAGTGGCCCAGTGGATCTGCTCCGTAGTAGGCCTGCATAAAACTTCTTAAAAGCAAATAATTGAAAATTTTTCCAACAGAATTGTCTTCAATTTCTTTTACAGCCTTCATAATTTCCGCATAACTTGTATCTTTAATTTGGATGTTGTAGCCATTGAGTTGGAGAAAATGATTTAAGGTTTCTAATTTCTCCTCATCCATTGGTTCATGAATTCGATGGAGTGACGGTGCTTTTCTTTTTCGTAAAAACTCATCTACTTTTAAGTTCGCAGACAACATGAGTTCTTCGATTAAAATATGACTTGTCAGTCGTTCGCGGTTTTCAATCCCAATAGGTTCTTTTCGTTCGTTCCAAGTAATGGTGGTCTCTCGTAAATTTAAGTCGATTCGACCAGCGGCCATCCTACGTTTCCGTAAAGCCTCCGTAAATTGAGAAACCTGATACATCCAATTATTTGGATCTTTGGCTTTGATTTCTTCCTCAGCCATTTCGTAAGTATAACGAGTTTTGACTTTGATTACTGATTTATAAAATTTTGCATTGTAGATTTCACCAGTTTTACTAGCTTCCATTTCCACTGTAAAGGCAAGACGATTCGTGTTGGCAACCAAACTACACAAATCTTCTGATAGGATTGGTGGTAACATGGGAACTACACGATTAGCCAAATAAACTGACGTAGCTCTTTCATACGCTTCTTTATCTAATAGAGAATCTTTCTCTACATAGTAAGAAACATCTGCAATGTGAATCCAAATTCGAAGTCTATTTCCTTCGTCTACAAAGCTGATTGCATCATCAAAGTCTTTAGCAGTAATGCCATCAATGGTTACGGCATATAGTTCACGTAAGTCGGTTCTCTGGTTCCAGTCGGAAACAGTTTTTTCAGACACTTCCTCAGGAAAATCCAAAGGTATAAAATCTGGATGAACCGGATCATAATTGTATTTCATTAAAATCCGTTGTAAGTCACTATCTTCTTTCGTATCAGATTCGAAACGGATAAAACTAACATCATACATGTTCTCTTGGGGAGGAGCGCCTTCTTTAAATTTTACAATGAGAATATCATTTACGTTAATGGAATCAAAAGTATCCTTTAAAATAGATTTAACATGAAGAACACCTTCTTTGTTATCTCCCAACATATCTAGAAAGTTTCCAAATATGAATTTATTCGTTTTTTCTCTGACACGCATTCTATAGAGAACTCGGCCTCGTTTAACAATATTCGTCACTTCTGCTTCAAGTTTATTTTTCTTTCCGACACCTAACGGAATGACTTCTACTTTGTCGCCTGTGATGGCTGAATTAGTCATTGGGCCGGGAACAAAAATATCATTCTTAGTAGGTAAGGTAATAAAACCATCACCTCTTCTTGAAATAGAAATTCTTCCTGTTAGGCGAAAAGGATTGGCAACAGTTAAATACTTTTTGTTGGGTATTAATAATCCTTCTGTCTGGAGCAGATCGATGAGTTGGTCGATAAGAAATTCGATTTCTTTTCTAGGAACCTTTTCTTTCCGTTTAAAAGATTTTACCTTTTTTGTTTTTGGGTCGGGTCGTTTGAATTCACTTGATTCGGTAAATTTTTTTTTGATCTCTTGTCTTGTGATGTCCTTTCCAGACCGTTGATCCAGAAATTCTATTATTTTTCTTTGTATTTTATAGGTATCCATAAATTCATTTGTGATCTACATAGGTCCCGCGAATGTAATTGGGCAGGAGAGATAAATAGTCGTTTTTATTTGGTTCTGATTCGAAGTATCGTTTCAAACTATACTCTAGTATAGACGAAAGATTCAACTTTGTCGCTTCAATTTTTGTAGCTGAATTTGGGTAAAACTTCGGTAAATTTCCAGTATAGTACCAATTGTTAGGTGTCCATTCGGCGGTTCGAAGTTTTAATTCGATCAATTCTGGAGTAAGGTCGAAGGATTCTGAAAAATCAAATTTGGTAGCATATTTTGTATAATATTTATTTTGTTTGCCATCCAAACAAAAGAGGGAAGTTTTCCCATCTGACTCTTTTTTTTGGAAACCCACCAAATAAGCTTCCATACTATCAATTCCAAAAACTGGGATGTCCCATAATTGGGCTAGGTCTCTTGCTGTAGTCACTGTTATGCGAATTCCAGTAAAGGATCCTGGCCCAGTAGTCACAATAATAAGATCTGGTTTTTTTACTTTAGCATCTTCGAGAGTCATTCGAATCATCTCAACTAATTTGTAAGAGGATTCTTTTGGTGTGGTTTCCGTTTGTTTGGCTAGTATTTGGAGGTTAGGCTCCGACTGGTAAAGGGCAACAAGAACCTGGATCCAATCTTGCGTTGTGTCGAAATATAGAACATTCATTGAATTTCGTTTTCCGACCATTCTAAAGTATAAGAGCGATATTCTAGGGAATCAGACTCAATTGAAAGTAGAATTCGATTTGCTTTTGGTAGGTAAGGTTCAGCGATTTGCCACCATTCAATGGCAGAAACTCCTTCCTTTCCCCAAATCTCTTCAAATCCCAATTCATCGAGTTCTTCAGGATATTTGAGTCGATACAAATCAAAATGATACAAACGAAAGTTAGGCGAATCGTAAATATTATACAAAGAAAAGGTAGGTGAATTGATAGAACTTTCAGTACCAAATCGACTGAACCACTCCCGAATGAAGGTAGTTTTCCCTGCCCCCATTTCGCCAGAAAGTAGTAGAATTGGAAATTGGTTATTTTTAAGAAAATTTGCCACTAACTGATCTAAACTTACAAACAAGGGACTCAGTTCCGATTCTCTCAGGGAGAGAAAACTCGCCTTCATTGGTTAAAGAACTTCTCCACGTCGAAGGAATCAAATTGATAAGCGGTTCTACAAAATTCACAAGTGATTTCGATCTTTCCAAATTCATCGATGATAGAGTCGGCTTCTTGTTTGCCGAGGGAGGCAATGATATCGGCAACCTTATGTCTGGAACAATCGCACAAAAATTCAGGAGCCTCGTTACTTAAAATTTCTAAATAGGATCCAATTTCGGTTTGTAGGGACAGAAACATTTCATCCAAACCCAAAGCCCAAAAGGATTCTTTTTGAACCAATGGTTGAATCTTTGAAATTAAAAATAAAAAACTTTCTTCTGGGGCATCGGGAAGGGCTTCAAAAAATAGACCCTTCGCCGAGAAATCATTTCCAGGAAAATCAAAAGGAAAAACTTCCATTCCTACAATGCCTTTGATTTGTTCAGACTCGGTTAGATACTTAATAAAATTAACTTCAAATGTATCTTCTACGAGGTTGGTATAGGACTGATAAGTATCAGAATCAAAGTCCCAACGAATCACCTTCATGATTCCCTGTCCGAGTATAAATTCATTTCGAATATCACCCTCTTCATGACTTGCAGAATAAGCCACAGATTTCATTTTTCCATATCGATCACTGTAGGCTAATGCTTGTTTGTTGGAATCATCTTTCCATTGAATACTAACCTTTTGTTGGTTTTTTGTCATCTCTGCGAGAAACAACGCACCCATCATGGTTTTGGAAAGGAATACGGACATTTCTTTGTTAAGAGAATGTAGAAACATAGCTTCTTTAGCAGTTTCCGTGAGATCGACTAGTGTAAATCGATAGTGATGGGTGTTGGATATACCTAAAATAACTTTGTCAGACATTATTTGATTGAAAGGGGTGTTTTCTGATTCAGTCTGTGTCACAAGATAGATTCTGCAATCGCAAAAAGGAAAAATATGATCTTTGGTGCCTGTTATTACCCCGAACAATGGAACCCTAAGGACTGGGATGAAGACCTAAAAATAATGAAAGAAATGGGTCTTTCTTCCGTAAGGTTGGCAGAATTCGCATGGGGAATCATGGAGCCGAAGGAAGGAAAGTTCGACTTTTCTTTGTTTGATGCTATTTTAAAAAAAATCCAAGAACATGGGATGACTGCGATCTTAGGAACTCCGACAGCTACCTTCCCTCCTTGGTTGTACAAAAAATTTCCGGAAATCGTACAGGTATCAAAAGAGGGAATTGTAAGAGGAATCGGCACCAGACGCCAAGCTTGTTTTTCATCTGCTGCCTATAAAAAAGCTACAGAACGAATTGTGACAGCTATGGCCAAACATTTTGGCAACCATCCGGCTGTCGTTGGTTGGCAAATTGATAACGAACCTGGACACGAAGGTTCCGATGTAGACTATTCCCCTTTAGCGTTAAAGAATTTTCGAATCTGGCTAAAGAATAAATATAAAACCTTAGATTCGCTTAACAAACGTTGGGGGAATGTGTTTTGGGGGGTGATTTATTCTGATTGGAGTGAAATTCCTTTACCGGCAGCTCATGTGGCTAGTAATTTCAATCCTGCGATGATTCAAGATTATTACAGATTTCAATCAGATGAACTTGTATCTTATATTCACTTCCAAGCAGAGATATTAAGAAAGTATAGTAAAAACAAACCACTCACTACCAATCTTTATCCTTCTCCCTTTTTACCAGTAACCGATATGTCTGCTCTATTTTCTAAGTTAGACTATGTGTCTTGGGACAACTATCCTGTTTGGGGGAACCAACAAGAACCATACCCCCATCCACTGGTTACAGCTACCCAACAGTATTCGAGAGGATTAAAAAATATACCCTACACTGTAATGGAGCAGTTCTCTGGTGTACAAGGTCATGATACTTTGGGTTATCTTCCTCCTCCGGGACAAATTGGGCTTTGGTTGACACAAGCAATAGTAAACGGTGCGAACCAAATTTATTTCTTTCGTTATCGCACGGCACGTTTTGGTCAGGAACAACTTTGTTACGGGATTTTGGATCATGGAAAAAGAAAAACTACCAAATACTTTGAGTTAAAAGAAACCATTCAGGACATTAAAGAATTTGCAGCTGATATCGCAGAGTCGCCTTACAAAGCTGAGGTGGCAATTTTACATGATATAGAAAATTCTCGTAATTATAAACACCAACCTTTAAGTGATGGATTAAAATTTGCTCCCGTACCTTTTGCACAAGTGGGTTATGATATAGAACTTGCTACTTGGTTTGCGGGAACCAATGTTTTAAATGTAAATTCCCATTCTTTACCTGTTCATGTTGATTATGATTGGTCTAAGTACAAAGTCTTGACCCTTCCTCTCTATACAATGTTTGATCCACTCGTTGTAGAAAAACTAAAAAAGTATGTAGCAAATGGTGGAACTTTGGTTCTTGGTTACCGAGCCGGAATCAAGGATAAAGACCATTGGATGGTGGAAGAACCAGTTCCTGGTGTTTTTTCTGAAATGGCGGGTGTAGAGGTGTTTCAATTTGAGGCGCCGGCAACTGACAAGGTGGGAATTCGAATGGGATTTTTACCATTAAAAGGATCTAAATTTTGCGAAATTTTGGAGCCTACTACGGCGAAAGTGATCGCACGATACAAGGATTCTAAAAAGTTTTATTCGGGAAAACCTGCCATCACAGTTAATACTTACGGTAAAGGAAAAGTCTATTATGTAGGAACTTCCTTAACTCCCGAAAGTTTTATTCTTTTGTACCGAAAGATATTAAAAGAAGCGGGTGTTCGTTTTGGTTTTCTTGGTGCGAGTATTGAGCGCCATCATCGCGAAGGAAAACAATACAATTATGAAATTACAATGAACCATTCTCCTCGTTACAAACTGGCCGGACTTTCCATTTTAAAACCATTTGGTTATAAGATCAAAAGAATTCCAAAATAGAACTTTGTTATTTGAAAATAGATAATGAAAATACAAGATTATAAATCAATCAATCGGATTCTAAATGAAACATCCGCAAAAAATAAATCAGGTGAAATCTATGTAGATAATCTACATTCCCCTTATATTCAATTTCCGGAAAAATTTGTAATCCCCGGAACTTCGGTCACACAACCTGAGTTTGGTGATATTAAGGATTTTGTACATACAGTTCTAAAATACATTCCCGAAGCTATCGAGGGAACCTGTTTATTACCAGAACCTCGGCCCAAAAGAGAGACTGGGAAATTGTTTTTTGTAAGACCCATGTTATTTGGTTCGTCTCGGTTTTTATATGTATTTTCTGTAGATATGTTGTATTTGGGTGGTGCCAAGTCGGAAGAAATTAAGAAGCCTGGTTCCCAAAATATGACTCCCTCTATCCTTACGGACAGATTGTACTTTCAAACCAAAATCATTCACCTCCATTCCACTTTAGAGGACGGTGAGGATATTACGGACTTTCAAGCAAAACGATTTCAGGGTGGGGTCTTCCGTGTAGAATCCGAGAAAGATGAAAATAAGCCGATTCGAAAGTTTTCGGAAATCTTTGATGAAATTGATTTTTCAGAAACAGAATCGACAATTCGTGAAGAATTAGGAATCAATTCTGAAGTATGGAAATTAGGAAGGATCTATAGTCCCATCGGAATAGACTATTTATCCCTATCTTTGAGATTTTTAATCCCTAGTTTGCCAAAAACAATCCAGCATTTCAAAAACTTTTATCCGATTTTGACAGAAACAGACCAGGGGATTCCGGATGAAACTTTAAAGAAATATCACGAATATCTTTCTTTATTCGAAGTGGAAAGAACTCAGTCGAAGTCTGGTAATATTTTGTGGAAAGTCATTACGAAATCATCCGATAATTAAATAGCAGGTAATATGGGCATATCTTCACCAACCATTAGTTTCCCTATTGATGAAACCATCAAACGGATCGAATACGTAAAAGCAAATGCTATGGGAATCATCCATGAAGCAAAAAAAATTCAACGAGAAGTCTCCGCCATTCGATCACAAACAGATGCCGATGAAAAGGAACGAATAGATGCCGCCGACGGTAAGTTAGGTGATATTTTAATTCGATTTTTACAAAAATCCTTTCCAAAAGATGGAATTATCTGTGAGGACAAGCCAACCATTGATGGTGGGGATTTTAAGTGGGTATTAGATCCAGTGGACGGATCCATGAATTTTGTTCGTGGACTGCCTTTGTATGCAATATCCTTTGGGTTAGAACATAGAGAAACACCTGTCGGTGGAGTTGTGATTGTTCCTCCACAAGAATCCGTCTATTCTGCGGTGATGGGAGAGGGCGCATATAAAAATGGGGAACAAATTTATACTTCCACCATTTCTGAATTGAACCGTGCCATTTTTTCACCGAATCTTCCCACCAAACGAGCTCACATGATCCAGGAAATTATGGCTGACCTTTCCGGATTTTTAACCTACGCACGTTCTTTTCGTAGAACTGGCTCTTTTGTTTTGGATGCCTGTTTCATCGCTGAAGGTGTAATGGATGCGATTTGGGAAAAAACAGTCAAACACTGGGATGTTTCTGCCATTTCTGTGATTTTGGCGGAAGCTGGTGGGAAATTGACTGACTTAAATGGAGTCCATTATTACACAGGACTTCCGGAATTAGTGGCTTCTAATGGAGTTTTACATTCCGAAATTTTAAATTTATTAAAGACAGTTCGTTCTACAGTCAGTCGAAATTGATAGAGGGAATGATTAGAACCATTCTACTTTTTTAGTTTACGATTTGCTTTTGCGATCCATACTAGATACAAAATACAAATACACTTGAATCCATCAGGAGACACCCACCATGGAACATAAACTCCCAGAACTTCCTTATGCTAAGGATGCACTTGCTCCGCATATTTCTGCAGAAACTCTCGAGTTTCACTACGGAAAACACCACCAAACTTACGTTACCAATCTCAATAACCTAATCAAAGGTACTGAGTTTGAAAACGCTAGTCTGGAAGAAATTGTAAAAAAGTCTTCCGGCGGAATTTTCAATAACGCAGCTCAGATTTGGAACCATACTTTCTACTGGCATTCCCTTTCTCCAAAAGGTGGCGGAGCTCCTACAGGTGCTGTTGCTGATCTCATCACTAAGTCTTTTGGTTCTTTTGATGCTTTCAAAGAAAAGTTTTCACAATCGGCCATTACTAACTTTGGATCTGGATGGACTTGGCTTGTTAAAAAAGGTGACGGCGTAGAAATCGTCAACACAAGCAATGCTGGTAGCCCATTGAAAGATGGTCTCCAATCTTTACTAACAATTGACGTTTGGGAACATGCATACTATATCGATTTCCGTAATGCTCGTCCAAAATACGTGGAAGCATTCTGGAATTTAGTAAACTGGGACTTCGCAAACCAAAACTTAAAATAAGAACGGATTCAAAATCACACGTCGAAAGGCAGGTTCCGGAATCCGGCTCCTGCCTTTTTTATTTCATTATAAGATTAAAAATGAATCTTGGTACCAAATACAGAGTTTTTTATGACCCAAACACTTCCGAAAATCAAAATCCCCAAAAAACCAAATTACACTTCGTTATTCTTACCTGAAGGAATCGAGTTTTGGGAACTTTTTAGGGTCGTTGAGGCAAAATACGAGAATTGTTTTTTATTAGAATCCGCAGGGGACAACCAATACGATTCTCGGTATTCTGTTATGGGTTTTGAACCTTCTCACATCCTCGTGGGTGAGACTGGAGTTTTAGAAATTGATGGAAAAAAATATTCTGTTGAGAACCCATACTATGCTCTCAGAGAACTTACTGATTATAATTCGCTAAGCATTAGTTATGCGGGTGGATTTGTAGGTTATTTGGGTTATCAAAGTATGCAGTTCTTTGAACCAAAATTAAAACTGGAACCCCACCCTGATTTTCCAGCTATGATTTTTGGATTGTATTTAGATGGATTGATTTACGATAAATTTACTGGCGAGTTAATCTATTTTGATAACGGCACAAACCGTATCGATGAAGTGAACCAAATCCTAAACCTGGCAGTGAAGCAAAAGTCTGAGAAACCAAAAGCCAAGGTTTCTTTATTACAAGCGGGTTTGTCCAAAGAAGTGCATAAACAAATGGTGGAAGAGGCTTTAGAAGAAGTGAAAGCCGGAAACACCTTCCAATGCCAAATTGGTTTTGAGGAAATTTATCAAGTGGATGGAAATCCATTAGCTATTTATGAAACCTTGAGAGAGATCAATCCTTCTCCTCATATGTATTATGTAAAATTTGGATCTCGTGCCATTTTGGGTGCAAGTCCTGAGTTATTATTCAGGTTACGGCAAGGAGAAATGGAATCCTTTCCCTTAGCTGGCACCACCAAACGGGGAGTTGACGCCAAAGAAGATACTCTCCTTGCAAGAAAACTTTTAACTGATCCCAAAGAAATCGCCGAACACAATATGCTCATCGACCTTCATCGTAACGATGTGGGCCGAGTGGCAAAATTTGGAACAGTCAAGGTGCGTAGACGTTTTGATGTAAAAAGATTTTCTCATGTGCAACATATCTCTAGCGAAGTGGTAGGAATTCTTTCTTCCAAAGAAGATATGTTTTCGGGACTTGCTTCTTCCTTCCCCGCAGGAACACTCTCTGGTGCCCCAAAGATTGAATCCATGAAGATCATTGAACGGATTGAAAAATCTCCACGTGGTCCGTATGGCGGTGCTGTGGGAAGTTTTGGATTGAATGGGGATTGTACATTTGCAATTCCGATTCGTAGTTTTTTTGTGAATGGAATCAAAGGTTTTGTCCGGGCTTCTGGAGGAATTGTTTTTGATTCTAAACCGGAAGATGAATACCAAGAAATTATTAATAAAATGGCCTCGGTTCGCAAAGCTCTAGATTTACATAAAGGGTCATAAGCTGTGATGGAAATTTATATGAAACATTTCAAAAACAAAGGAAAATCTACATCCCTATGAAAGTACTTATCCTAGACAATTATGATTCTTTTACATTTAACCTTTACCAACTCGTTGGTGAAATCTTGGAAGAAAGGGAAGAACTCTTTCAACTGGATGTGATTCGAAATGATGAAAAATCTTTCGAAACAATCAAATCAGCTAACTATGATAAGATTATTATTTCTCCCGGACCCGGCCATCCCGCAGACCCGGCTTATTTTGGAGTCAGTGCTGACATTCTAAAGGAATTGGGTAAAACAACTCCCGTGCTTGGGATTTGTCTTGGAATGCAAGGAATGGCAACGGTATTTGGTGGAGAAGTGGTTCGTGCTAATGTGGCTATGCACGGTAAACTTTCTCCAATCGAACATGATGGTAAAGGTGTCTTCCAAGGGCTCACACAGGGCATTGAAATCATGCGTTACCATTCCTTGGTGGCGAAAGAAACTTCGCTTCCCAAGGATTTGGAAATTACGGCCCGAGTTTCCGCAGGTGAGGGAAAGGGGGAAATTATGGGACTTCGACACAAAACTTTAAAAATTGAAGGAGTCCAATTCCATCCAGAATCGTTTGGATCGGAAGAGGGGAAAGACCTACTGAGAAATTTTATTAATTCCTAATTTGATAGGGAAACAGATCCATTTTTTAAGTTAAATAAAAAATGAGGCCTTCGTTTTTACTTTAAATCTTCCAACATGGCCTCTTCCCATGAGGCAAAAAAATCAAAATCATTACTTGCCTTTTGAGAATCATCGCCGCCAAACAAAGAAAACCGTTTCCTTTTAGTTTCGTTGTAAGTGGTAATCGTATTGATTTGTCCGCGCGGTGTTTTTCTAAACGTTGCATGGATTTGGGAACCTCCCCTTCCTTGGGTTCCTTGGATAAGTAGGGTAAAAAACTCATTAAAGTATTCATCCATATTCCCTGGGATAAAAAAATTCACAAAACCTTGGGGAATAATGTAGAAAAAACTTCCGTTGATTTCTTTTTTCCCAATCCGTACAAAATGTCCGTTAAGAGTGTCTGTTTGATTATCAAAACTTGTTTTTAATTTGTATTCCAAATTATTGATTTTTACGGTGATCCCAAAAGATCGGATTTCAAAATCTCCTAAAAATCGTATTTCTTTTGGAGAAAGAAAGTAATCGGCAGGAGGATCAATGGGAAAATGAAACTGGATGGTTTTGCCCTGATTTGTAATTTTAAATTTATGAGTTGGATTGAATTTATCCCATACTTCAATATTTAGTTTAGTTTTTTCTAATCGTGAGCCTGTTCGTTGGTAAAATCCAGGAAACTTAGTCTTTGTATCTTCGTTGATTGTGAATTCTAACGTATGCCATTCTGCATTTTCAGTTACATGGCATTGCATGGCACTACAAAGAAATTGCAAGTTTTGCGATGTTGATTTCAAAGATTGATAAGCATTGTGGTCATTGATGGCTAAAGCAAAATCATGAAACCATTTGAAAAAATCTCGTGGTTGGTACCCGTTTAGTTTATGAATGGTCTTTTTTTCCACAGCATAAATCTCTCGTTCTTCCCATTGTTTGGGTGTAAAAGTAACTTTAGCAAGAAAATCGTATTTAGTTGGCTCTGGCTCATTCCAATGCAGGTTCCAATTCTGTTGGTTGTCAATGCTACCGGAGAGGGAAAGGAAAGGATAACCTTCTGGAGTCTTTGGAAGTTGGGATTCGTTTTCTTCGCTGAGACTGCCAGCAAGGGCTGCAAAAAATACTTCGTTTTTTGAGGTAGATTTGATGGACCGTTGCAGATGGTCATATCCTTTCCAAAACTGATAATAGTTTTCATTTTTTTGAAAACAATTAGAAACACTAACGAAGATTAGCGTACATAATAAATAATTGTGAAAGTTATATTTCTTTTTTAAGAATGCCATATATTTCTCGGATAAGATCTTCATCCATTTGTTCCTGATAGGATGAAGAAACTAGTTTGCCTGATTTATTAAATATTCGTATGTAGGATTCGCCTTTGGTTAGACCGACGGAAAGGTGGCCTTTGCGATCCAAAAGAATACTTTCAAATTGTTTTGTTTTGGATTCTTCTAGGTAATCTTCCACAAGTTTGTTTGTTTCTTGGAAATCCAAATAAAGAAGGAAGTGAACTTTCGAACTATCTTTCCAAAGTAAATTTTGCATTTTCCAGTAGAGTTTTCGGCCTTGTTTGCGGCAGAGTTCCAGATCACGAAGGAAACATCCCATTAATACGACAGGTTTTCCTTTTACGGAACTGTCAGAATACGATTGCCCATATTGGTCCTTCATCTGAAATTGTGGCATGGCCTGTGCATTCCATTTTTCGCCAGATAAAAAACCAAATACAATCAAAAACAAAACCAGTCGATACACGGTTTTCAGCGTATTCATAAATTCATTAACGGCAAGTTCAAAAAAATCCTTTGTTTTGCTTCTTATTTTTTTTATTACCGATTGTTCCAGTTTTGCTAGTAAAATTAAACTTATAGATTCTTCCGCATCTTTGGCTTTTTTTGAAGTGGAGGAAGATGAATGGCGGAAGATTTTTCCAAATGAAGTTTCAAAACTTAACATAGACACAATAAAATTCACTGAACTACCCAATGTACTAAAGTCCATCCAATACAAACGAGGTGTCCTTGCTTATGAAGATTGGGAGGTTTTGGTTCCAGAGGCCTATCTGCCTGAAATACAAAAATTTGCTGAGAAGGTAGTTACAAATAAAGAACCAAAAGTGTATCTTTGTATTTTTAAGTTAGATGATATTCTCGCACCGAACGTAAAAATACTAAAAACAAGTTTTTATATCTTAGGTACAGAAGAAGGTTTGGTTTTATTATTTCATGAAATCAATACTAATATCAGTTTCCAAACGCAGTATTCATTCGAAGATTGGGTGATTTTTCATCCTTCCCCAATCAAACCAATCTATAGACCCGAACTTTGGCTACGAGACAAACAACATACAAGTTTGTATAAAGACAAACTTGTTAGTAAAAATGGTATTTATGGGAATGTGGTTGTTTATCAGATTCCAGAATTGATTCCAAATCCTCCTCTCTATAAGTATCCAAAGGAGGAAGAGGTCATTGCACCAGTGGAACAATGGAAATCAGTTCCAGAAAAACTAAAAGCATTAGAAGAAATGAGAAAGAACCAACTCATAACAGATGAGGAATACAACCGCAAGAAGACAGAACTTTTAAAAGAATTTTAAATTCCATCTCCATGAATGAATTCTTGAAGGAATCTATCATCTTCTTGAGCTTCAATTGAAGATTTTTCTAACAGTTGTTGTTTTTCGTAAAGTTTGTTAATGAGCTGTTGTTGAGTTTCGACTTTTTCCAGTAGAACAGAAAATACTTTGGCAATTGGATCTGGCATTTGATTGTGTTCTAACATTTGTTCTACGCTATCAGACGCTATGTCACCAGCCTTAACTACCTTACCAGGAATTCCCACTACAGTACAACCTGCCGGAACATTTCGCATAACAACAGATCCAGCACCAACTCGGACATGGTCTTCAACTGTGATATTTCCTAGAACTTTCGCCCCTGCTCCTATTACTACATGCTTACCAATCGTTGGATGTCGTTTTCCGGATTCTTTTCCTGTTCCCCCAAGGGTCACTCCTTGGAAGATGAGGGAACCACTGCCTATAATTGCAGTTTCTCCAATCACTACTCCAGAACCGTGATCTATAAAAACACCTGGCGCAATTTTGGCACCAGGGTGGATATCAATGCCCGTTAAAAACCGACTAATGTAATTTACCAGTCTTGGGATGATGGGCAATCGAAGTTTATAAAGTAAATGAGCGAATTTATGGAGCCATAGGGCATGCAGCCCAGGGTAACAAAGCACAATTTCCAAATAGGATTTTGCTGCCGGGTCAAATTTTTTGATAATTTTTATATTTTCAAACATTGATTAGTTGGTTTTATAATTACTGATTAGACGAGTCAACTTTTCCAAGGGTTGGGAAAGATTTAAAAGGATAAGGAACTGAGGATCTGTACAAAAAATTCACTTGTTCAATGGAATCCAAAGACCCAATTTGAGGAAGAAAAATTTCATTTCAAAGGATCTGCAAAAAAGAATCAACTTTGCCATTTCGTAAGGAATTGACACAGTTTTTCCAAATGGTGCAGGAATTAAGGTTCAATCTGAATGAAGTTCAGATCCTTGAGAACCTTTTAAATTTCTTTTGCTGTTTGGGTTTCTAATTGATTCTAAACTTAAGTTCTATATTCTTTCGAGTAGAAATAAATTTCTAGGTTGTTCCGACTTTGGAATCAAAAAAAACAATACACATTCTTTTATTCATTCTTACTTTTTTTACTTTAACTTACTCTGATATTTTTCTCAATCCTCAAATTCCTCAAACATTAGAGAATTATAAACTTATGTTTTTTGAGAACTGGCCCTATTCGGCTTCTTTGTTATTCATTTTACTAGCCCATGAAATGGGCCATTATCTACCCGCCAGGTATTATGGTGTGAAAGCCACATGGCCGTACTTCATTCCTTTACCAGTGGGACCGATCGGAACCATGGGAGCTGTGATCCAAATCAAACAACAAATTCCTGATAAAAAGGTTTTATTCGATATTGGTATTGGTGGACCCGCAGCAAGTTTAATCCTTTCTGTAATTGCCTGGTTAGTGGGTATTAGTTTGTCCAAAGTGATTGAAATTCCACCAGACTTTGATCGATCTGGTTTTTTGTTTTTTGGCGATAGCCTTTTCACTTATTTTACTACTCAGTGGATCCTCGGCCCCATTGATCTTTCAACGATGGATATACAAGCGCACCCACTTGCTAAAGCTGGATGGGTGGGTCTTTTAATTACAGCAGTAAACCTACTTCCTTTTGGTCAATTGGACGGTGGTCACGTCATCTATTCTATGTTTGGTGAAAATTATCGAAAATGGATTCACCGTTTATTTGTGTTTTTTATGATTTTCGCTTTGGTTCATTTTACTTGGCTACTTTGGGGTTTTATTATCTATTATGTTGTGAAGATCGAACACCCCTTTATTCGCGATTCCGTATCGGGAATTGGAAAATTTCGTTTTTACTTTGGAGCATCAATGTTAGTAACATTCCTAATCATTTTTGTTCCGAAACCGATTATCTTGGGTTCCGAATTTGAGGAATCATCTTTACTCATGGATATTTTTCGTCTGATAACACAAAGCGTTGGGTTAGATTAATGATTCGTATTTTATTATTATTAACATTCTTTTCATTCGGATTATTGGCACAGGAAAGTAAGGAATACAAACTTACAGAGAAAGCATACGGTCTTGCTTGGGATGGAATCAATTTTTGGTACATTGATACCAATCGTCGTGCAATTATTAAAATCAATGAAATTGGTGAACAAGAGATCTTTAACTTAGGTTTAGCAAACCTGCGTGGTATTAGTTTTGATGCTCGTGAAGGCAAACTTCTTGTCGTGGCACCCAAACAGATTCTGAAACTAGATCCCAACTCCGGTGGGATTACTGATAAAATTCAGATCCCCCTTTCCAATGTTGCCGGTATTGCCAGCGTCGGAAATTATTATTATATTTTGGATTTGGATTCTGGAAAAGTTCAAATTTATGATCAATCGACTTCACTTTTGATAGGTGGATTTTTCACGGATCGCACTCGGCCGCGTGACATCTGTTATGGGAGAGATTCCTTATGGATTTCGGATTCGGCAGATAATAGCATCTACCGGTATGACACGAAAACAGGAAAAATTACAGGATCGATTAAAACAAATCTAAGATCTATTCGTGGTGTTTTACTAAGTGGATCTAAACTTTGGGTTGTAGACCGCGAAAATAAGGAAATCAAAAATATTCCCTTCGTTGAGACAGAACGTTTTATTGCTTCAGGAGAAGAAGAATACAATTTAGAAGTTACATTAAAATTCAAACTTGATTCTGTTTCCTTATCAAAAGCACAAATAGCTATCCTTCATCCGCCATCGAATGAACAACAAAGAATTCGATCTGTTAAGTTTTCCGATCCGGCCTACCAGCCAACTTTCATTCAAAGGAACCGAGTTCAAATGAAGAAGTTATCCATCGAAGACTTACCTGGAGAACAAACTGTTAAGTATAAATTCTCTTCTAAAAATCAATTTATTAAGTACTATGTTACTGATGAGTATTTAGATAAAGAAGCTGTATATCCGGGGGATGTGACCGCTTTTTATGAAAAACCTAGTGAGGAAGTAAAATTTTTACCTAGAGATTATTTGGATGCGATTTATCAAGCTCGCCAAACTAGTGTTGGTATAAATGATTTTAAAGATAAAATGAAAGCCATTGGAGTTCCGATGCAGCCGTTTCGAATGATTCGTTTTGAAAAAGGAAAGCCAAAGTCTATGCAAGATTCCTTATCCATTTTTCTTTTGAGTTACGGTTGGATTCCTATTGGGGATTTGGGTCTTGGAAGTAATACGGATAAGCGATATTTTGAAAAAAAAGAGTCTGATTTGATTTTATTCCAAAGTTTGAATTTCAAATCCTCAGTTTCTCCGGTATACTTCCGTAAGGATGCCAATTCGGAATGGGAAAATTTACCTGCTGAAATTACATACAAAATTAAGTAAAATATCCGTATTCTTTTTATTTGCTTGTTCTGGCTTCGGACAAAGATTTGATTCTCTGTTTGTAGACAAAACGTTTGAACGTGAAAAAAGATTTCAGGAATTAGTAGAGTTCACTTGGATACAATTTCCCAAACTGGGATTGTATTGTGAAAAAGAAATTTCCTATCACAAAATCTATTGTAAAATTCAAACAATTCTTAGTTTTAAAAAACTATCGGAGTATTTGGGGATTCAGATTTATGAATCAGGCCCTCATAGTAAGTACTATCTAGAATTGAATTCCCGTACTGAATTTGGACATTACAATCCAGAATTTCCTTTGAAACTACGAGAATTTCTCCTTCCTGCAAAAACAAACCCATCATTATATAAAATAACTTTACCCATTTACGAAAGTTTGGTTCGAAACACGGCCCGTGAATTTTTTATCGTATACCAAAAACTAGATTCCAATCCAAGATTTTTTCGAAAAGAGGCCGACCGTTATTTATTGTTAGTGGAAGAAGATAGACTAGATCCCTACTACTTAGATCGATTTATCTTATTTCTCTATCCTGCTTTTACAGACAATGAAGATCCAGAAGAGTCCTCTCGTTTTGTTTATAGAAAAGGAGATGAAACCATAGATGCTCAGGTTGTAAAAGAACTTGTGGGATTTTGGATTCGCAGAAAGTCAGATGGTACGGATACAGAATTTATTTTAGGTTTGGTGGATCTTTTGAAGTTGTACGACCCGGAGTTTTATCAGAACCGAACCGCACAAATCGTCAACTGACCCACATTAGCTTAAAATATCTTTTACAGCATCAATTACATCTTTTTCATCAGACTCGGTCATACCAGCAAACAAAGGAAGAGAAATGGATCTATCATACATTTGGCATGCATTTGGATATTCTTTTCGATTGTATTGGAATGTCTTTTTATAATAGGGATGTTCGAAGATCGGAATGAAGTGGAGGCTTGTGCCAATATTTCTTTCTTTTAATTCTTCAACAAAACTATCGCGTCCGACTTTTGCAATTTTAGGATCAAGTTCTATACGGTATAGATGCCAACTATGAATCCCATTTGAATCTTCTTTCGGAAGTTTGATTCCTTTTAATGTACTAAATTCTTGGTTATAATGCTTTGCGATCTCGGTTCTACGCTCCCAGAATCCATGAGATTCTTTTAGTTGAACTACACCTAACGCAGCCGCAATATCTGTCATATTGTATTTGTAACCAGCATCAACCACTTCGTAATACCAACCTGGTCGGTTAAATGCATCACGGTTAATCCCATGAAGGCGCATTTTGCGAATTCGTTCTGCCGCCTCTTTATGAGAAGTGGTGACCATTCCCCCTTCTCCTGTGGTGATACCTTTAGTTGCATAAAAACTAAACACAGTGAAGTCACCCCAGGTTCCGATCATTTTGTCTTTGTGGACAGCGGGGAAAGCATGGGCTGCATCTTCAATTACATATAAATTATACTCTTTTGCGATTGCCATGAGTCCTTCCATATCGCAAGTATAACCGGCCAAATGTACTGGTAAGATGGCTTTGATTTGTTTGCCAGTTTTTTTACTTTTGAGTTCTTTACCGTTCCATTTGCACTTGGATTCGATAGTTTCCCGTAAAGTAGTTGGTGTCATCAAATTGTGAATTGGATCTACATCTGTGAGAATGGGTTCGGCACCGAAATAACAAATCACTTCTGTGGTGGCTGTGAATGTGATCGCACTGGTAATGGCAGCATCTTCGGCGGTAAGTCCGATCGCTTCTAAAGCTAGGTGGAGACCAGCAGTCGCTGAATTGACAGCGATGGTTTCTTTACTGCCTACAAAGTCGCTAAACTCCATCTCAAACTGTTTGACCTTGGGGCCTGAGGTGACCCATCCAGACCTTAACACTTGGGCTACTTCTTCAATCGCATCCTCAGAAATTGAAGGAAGAGCAAACGGTAGGAAGGTTTTGCGAGATGTGAGCATATTCATTTATACGACATAATTCAGAAAAAATTTCCAGTCTTTTCCGCTCCCTTAGATCCTATCGACGGGATTTTTCAAACCTAAATAGGGATTTTCACCTAAGCTTTAAAAATCTACTTGTAGATACCCACGAATTTACTCATTCTTTCCTGGAACATGGAAGTTCCTTTTTCTGAGATTCTAAATCGTATTGCTGTCATTGACCGAGACATTGCAGAGCTCAACCGCTTAAAGAGCCGCCTGCCAGCTGACAGACCGTACTCTCCTACCATTCAACTTACTTTTGATAAACAAATCAATACTCTGTTAAACGAGAGAGTTTCCCTTATGGAACTCCCGATCCTCCATCCTCCCCTTTGGTTACTTTCCAAAGAGGGGTTGGAACCTTCAGTGGAGTCGTCAGTTCTCAAAGAACGGAGATCATTACTTGCGGGGGATTTATCGGTTCCCCATCCTAATGAGCAGGACGTTATCAATTTCATTCGTGAAATTCCAAAGACCGAAGTTCACCTGCATTTAGAAGCTTGCGTGAACAAAGAGACATTGAAGTTCCTCTACAAAAAGAACGGTATCGAAGTCACAGACAAAGAGTTTGAAGATAAATATAATTTTAAAGATCTAAATGGTTTTATTCAGGTATTTTTCTTTGTTCAAGGTTCCGTGAAAGAAGCATCCGATCTTGGTTATTTCATTGATAGTTTAGCCGATTATTTACGCTCCAATAATATTATCTATTGCGAAGCCTTCTTTGCCCCTTCCAAGTTCATTCAAAATGGATTAGATTTTGATGAGATGGTTGAAGTGATGGTGAATCGCATCCGCCAAATCGAAGTCAAAGATGGGATCACTATTCGATTGTTAGTTGACGTTTCGCGTTCCTTTGGACCCGAAAATGCAATGAACAATCTTAAAAGAGTATTGGGCCTAAAACAGAAAGAAGTCATCGGAATAGGTCTTGGTGGTGCGGAACTTATGGGTCCTGCAAAAGATTATTCTGAAGTTTTCAAAGTGGCACGTGAGTCCGGTTTACGATGTGTGGCTCACTCAGGGGAAGACGACGGTCCATGGGCTATTTGGGATGCGGTGAATCTTTGTAAGGCGGAGAGGATCGGGCATGGAACTTCTGCGATCCAAGATCCTGAACTTGTTCGTTATATGAAGGAAAACAGAATTCCTATTGAGATTTGTGTTACTTCCAATGTTTTTACCGGAAAATACGTTCGTAAGGAACAAAACCATCCGGTTCGTTATTATTATGATCAAGGACTGATGTTGTGTATCAATACTGACGATCCTGATATCTTTAACGTAAATTTAACTTATGAATTTTTTAAGCTGTACCGCTTTCTGGACTTCTCCATTGATGAGATCATAGACCTGGTGAGACAAGGTGTACTTTGTACCTTCCATCCAGAAAAAGATTCCTTATGGAAGTCTATGGAAGAAAAAATCGATTTAATTAAATTGAAATACAACTTGGTATCCGAAAAACAAATAGCAGCTGTTTGAGTTTGAAAGATAATTCTGCGATGAAATTAAACATTCATTCTATGAAGTATTGTTATTTATTAATGGTTTCGTTGGTATCTTTTGTTCCTTTGTATTCTCAGCCAGTTCCACTCGAATCGAGTAATGGATCTCAGAATGAAGCTAATCAGGGTCCTCCACAAAATAGAAGAAATGTATTGAGTTGGTTTAAAGATCCAGCTGGTGCTCGTTATTTTTCTATCAATCCAGGCATACAATATATTAGTTCAGCTTTGACTATTACAAGTCCGCATGGGAAAGCAAGTATGGCTGAGGATAATAATACAATGGATACTAACTCAAATTTTCTTTATGATTTGAAATCAAAAGAATGGCAGTTAGGTGAATATTGGGGTGTATTTATACTTAATAGAAACGTTAATTTTAGAAACACAAGACAAGTAATTCAGCTTTCACCAGCAACGGAAAATAATGATGGAAGAGAAAATGTAGATTTAAAAACGGAAACCTTTGGAAGTTACTCAATGGTATTACCTGTTATGTACCTTGGAAAAGCGGGAAATGAAAGTTTCCGAATTGGCTTAGGAATGGGTGTGGGTAAGGTAAACGTTCAAGGAACTGCTGATTTTAATGATGGTTTGGGATTGTTTACGAATGCCGCAGTCTTTAATAGCGGGAGAACTTTAGATAATAAAATTGAAAATTTGGGACGTTTTTCCCTCCTAACTTCAGGAAACATTGATGGAGATCCCTATCGAGCCTATTTATTGAGTAATTTATCATTTGAGAACAATCTGGAGAATTTAGGTTTATACTCTTTATTAAAAGGTGATCTTTCAAAAGGTTCTATAGAACCTATTAGTTATTTAATATATTCCTCGGCTGCCAATGGTCAATTGAATGCTTTAGAAATATATGCTTTGTCGAGTTTAGGCAAAGGGAGAATTAATTCGAAAACAAATTTTGCAAAGAGTTATTATTTCTTTTGGGAAATTCCTTTGGGTCCTGTGACTTGGCGCTTAGGTTTTGGTGGTCCGTTTTATACTCAAAACAACTTTACGATCGAGATTCGCGGATTTGAAATGTCGCTATATACTCCTATAGAATTTTGATAGAATACTTTTAATGGAAATTTAAAACTTTGGTTCTCCCATTAAAAACCATACTTTGCTTATTTTCTCATTTTCAATTTCATAAATTGCTAAAACTTCGATCGTTGCTTTTCCTTCTGGTAAATTTCGAGTGACAACTTCTTGGTCTACAATTTTGCCACTGTAACAATTTCTTGATATTAGTTTTGCATAAAAATTAGGTTCCTGAAAACGGATCAAATGCCTTTCTTTGATTTGTTCGATCATAAAGATTCTTTCTTATCAATTAAAAATCATTACATAAGGTAAAGCTACAGTTTCTCTGAAAATGGAATAGAAATCTCGAAATTCCAAATATCGAGCAAAGGATGTTTTTACATTGAGAAAACCGGCTTTCCTAACTAAGAAGGCTGCTCTATTTAGATGATAGTACTGTGAAATAATAAGAATTGATTCTTTAAAATTTGAATCTAAAATAACCTTTAAGTTTTTTGCTGATTTTTCTGTTGTGTAGCCTTGGTTGTCCGGAGTGATATGATTAGAATCAATTCCTTGTTTGATTAAATAATCTTTCATAACTCTTGCTTCATCAAAACCTTCTTTTCCCATTCCTCCAGATACAATAATTTTCTGAATCAGATTTGATTGATAAAGATATACGGTTCGATCCAATCTAGCTTTCAACCGATCTGATGGTAATCCATTCAACTCTACTTTGTTTCCTAGAACTAAAGCTACATTGGAATGCAAATTTTTTTCTTCCACTAGTCCTGTGGAGATAATGTAAGCGGAAGAAATGAGGAAATACGAAAAGGATAATTTGACTAACCAATAAAATATCTTTTTTATTTGGGTTTGGAAATGAGAGCTCCAAGAAATTCTGAGTTATTCCACTCTTCAATGATTAAACCGTTTTTGAATTTAGAAACTATCATTTCATCCCATTTAATTAATCTACCTGGTCGTAGATTTTTGTTTTTTGAGGGTTTGATTTTTCCTCGTAGAGTTCTTTTCCAAACTATAAACTCATCTGTTTGAAGGAGGAATTGAATTTTCACGACTTTTAAATCAGAAAAGAAATTATGTAAATCTTTACTCCATTTTCCGATAATCTTATGCCCACTGTAATCCTTTTTTGATGTATGTACAACATAGTCTTTCGAGAAATACTTTGGAATTTCGGATGTTTTATGATTCGCTATTAGTTCGTTGAGTATGAATTCAATTTTATTTTGGTTTTCCATATTTCATTTCAATAACCCGAAGAAGGCATTTTTCCTTTTGTTGTTTTAATTGATAAATTTCATTTTCATACAAACTGCGGAACTTGGGCAAAGATCTTTAAATTCGGAAGTCATTCTGATTGGTTCTGGAACTATAGAGCGGTCCACAGCCACAAATCCAAATTGTTGAAAAAAACCTTCCGCAGTCATAGTGAGTAAATATAATTCTTTGATTCCCTTAGAATGAGCATAAATTAATAGATCTTTATAAAGTAAAAATCCGATTCCTTTTTTACGATATGTTTCTTCAACGCATAAGGAGCGTAAAAGGCCTATTTCTTCAAATATTTCTAAGCCGATTACACCAATTATTTTTTCTTTAGTTTTTGCTATAAAGAAATCTTTTAAATTTTTAGGTATGATATCTTCCGATGGAAGGTTATTCCTTTTAAGTAAAGATTTTATTGTGCCTTCGTGAGTTACAGAAGCTTGAGATAAGAAGATTGGATTCATTTCCATTTTAAAATCTCCAAAGATTAATCTAAACCAACAGGGCTTAAAACAAACTTATAATTCTCTTATTTTAGTATTTCTTTACTTCACTTTCCGTTCCAAAATAGCTCCCAATGCAATGGCAAAAAACAACAAAGACAAATACCGAAATCCAATTTGGATAAAGTATACATCAATAGGCATTTTGGACATAGGAATTAAAACAAGAATGTCTAAAAGCCAATTGATAGAAGTCCAAGAAATTCCGATGACAAAACCTTCTTTTAGAAATTTTGAATCGACTAACAAAAAGTAACGATAAAGTAAAAAACAACCGCTTAAGGAACCAACAACAATCATAATCGTTTTAAAAAGAAACAAATCAATTTGAAGTCCGCCTTCCTTTGAAAAAAAGAATATTGAGATAAAAAAAGGAACAAACCAACTTAAAAAACCATATCCTAAATTCCATTTAATTGCTTTCATATTGGGTAACCCTCTTGCGTAATTACTAAGGCATTTGCTTACAGTTACTTGGGAATGAAAAGGATATTTTTCCCATTTCCTTTTCAACAATAGATTGACAATAAGTAGTTTGATATTAAACTATCTAAATAGAGGAATCGGAGCCGTCCAAAAACTCCGAGAAACCGTATGAACCAGTCAGAAACCAAAGAGAATTTGAGTGTCTTCCAATCTTCCAATACTATGCCTTCCTATTTTTTGGGCCATGGCAGTCCTATGAATGCGATCGAAGAAAATGAATTTGTGGCTGGGTTGCGAAACCTCGCAAAAACAATTCCGAAACCACAGGCCATTCTTTGTATCTCGGCGCACTGGGTAACAGAAGGTACATTTGTGACAGCAATGGAAAATCCTCCTACAATCCATGATTTTGGTGGTTTTCCCAAGGCTTTGTTTGATGTGCAATATCCTGCTCCGGGTAGTCCCGAGTTGGCTAAACTAGTACAGTCTGTTGTGAAATCTCAAAACGTAAAATTAGATTATGAATGGGGTTTGGATCATGGAGCTTGGAGCGTGATCAAACATATTTACCCCAAAGCAGACATTCCTATCGTTCAGTTGAGTATGGACTACAAAAACTCACCAGAACAACATTTTCAATTAGCAAAAGAGTTAGCCCCACTACGAAACCAAGGGATTCTCATCATTGCTAGTGGAAACATAGTACATAACTTGCGTATGGTGGCTTGGGATCGATTGAATGAAGTATATGGCTTTGATTGGGCACTGGATGTGGATCAAAAAGTAAAAGACTGGATCAATAAAGAAGATTACGATTCGCTAATCCAAATTCGAAATCATGGGAAGGAATTTGAATGGGCCATTCCCACAGCAGAACATTATTTACCATTATTATATACATTGGGAACTAAATTGAATTCGGATAATGTTTCGTTTTTTAATGATAAACCTGTTGCTGGAGCTCTAACTATGACTTCGGTTCAACTTACTTCTTAATTGAATCAGGGATAAAGATCAAAATGGAAAAACCATTAGAATACTTAGTTCGTAAACCAAAAGTTTCCGTAGAAAATCCTCCTCTCTTACTTTTGTTGCATGGAGTTGGCAGTAACGAAGAAGACTTATTTTCCTTAACTAATTATTTACCTGAATCTTTACTTATAGTATCCGTCAGAGGTCCTTTAACTTTAGGTAAAAAAAGTTTCGGCTGGTATGAAGTGTTATTCACAACAGGACAACCGAAAATCAATTTAGAACAAGAAAGAGAAAGCCAAAAACTTTTATTACAATTTCTAGATTATCTAAAACTAAATTACAATTTTGATGAATCGAATGTTTGGATTGGTGGCTTTAGCCAAGGTGCCATCATGTCTTATTCGATTGGTTTATTACATCCAGAAAAAGTGAAAGGGATCATTGCACTGAGTGGACGTTTGTTAGAAGAAAACAAAGCGCAAGTGACTGTTTCAGAGAAAGTTCTAAGTAAAAAAGTATTTATATCTCACGGAACCAATGACCGCGTGTTGTCTGTGGATTACGCTAGATCCGTAAAAGGATACTTGGAATCAATTGGAGTACATCCTCATTATCAGGAATATGAAGAAGGTCATAGTATCAATAGGGAGATGTTAAAAGATTTAATTCAATGGTTGGAAGTGCAATTGGGAAACCAAAGCTAAGGATTCAAAATAAAATTTTAATATAAACTGCTTTGCTATTACTACACTAGATAAGTTTACCTGAACTTTGTATGTTTGGATGGATTTAATAATTCGACGCACCATATACGTATGTCGTTTAACCAACATCTACGAGGCGATAACCGCCGGCGTTAGCGTTTATTCGGCCGCAACAGTGCGCTTGATTGCATTACGTTTATTACCCGCCATGAGTCCAATAAACGCTACCTCTATCCATTTACGCACCGTTATTGACGACTATATACAATGCGTTTATAGCGCGCATATACCAATTTAATCCAAATAGAATCAATAAAATCCAAGATCGAAAGTTTTATTTGCAAATAAAATCAAAATAAAAAACCTATAGACCAAAGTAATTTGACCTATAGGTTTCAAAGTCAATTGGTTGATAGTTCGATTACTACTTCTTTGTGAACAAATGAATTAGCAAACTAGCGAACATATAAACTTAGAAAATTAATCAATGATCCCCAATCGTTTGAAGATGAGTGGAATCCGTTCCAGGTAAGGTTTGATTTGGAAAATTTCATCCAAATCACTATCTTTTAGAATTGCCGAACATCTTGGATCTTGTTTCAAAAGAGCGCGCAGATTCTTAGATTGGTCTGCCCATACTGCCATTGCATTTTCTTGGACGATGAGGTAGGCATCTTCTCTGGAGATCCCTCCTTTTTCAATCAGCCATAACAAGACTTTTTGAGAGAAAATGAGTCCGCGTGTTACGTTTAACGTACGTTCTGTGGCATCAGGATACACATGAAGTCCCTTTAACACAAAGTTCATTTTTTCTAAAATATAATCGAGAGCGATAGTGGAATCGGGAAGAACAATTCTCTCGGCAGAAGAATGGGAAATATCTCTTTCATGCCAAAGCCCAACGTTTTGTAAGCCAACATTTACATTGGAACGAATGACTCTGGAGATTCCAGAAATACGTTCACAGACAACGGGATTTCGTTTGTGAGGCATTGCCGAAGATCCTTTTTGACCTTTAGCAAATGGTTCTTCTACTTCGCGGCCTTCTGTTTTTTGAAGGAGTCGAATCTCTGTAGCCATACGATCTAAGCTGGCAGCAACCACACCGAGAACTGACATATAGAAAGCATGTCGATCGCGTGAGATCACTTGTGTGGCAATCGGATCTACCTTAAGGCCGAGTTTATTTAATACATATTCTTCGATTTCCAAATCAATATTGGAATAGGTTCCCACTGCCCCGGACAATTTTCCTACAGCGATTTGTTCGCGTGCATCTTTCATTCTTTCGAGGTTACGGGTCATCTCAGCAAAGAAGAGGGCAAATTTTAATCCTAAAGTCATTGGCTCTGCATGGATCCCATGGGAACGTCCGATACACGGAAGGTCTTTGTACTCTTTTGCTTTTTCTTTTGTTGTTTGTAAAAGTGTCTCGGTTCTTTGAATGAGAAGGTCCATGGCTTGAACCATTTGTACACAAAGTGCTGTGTCTCCAACGTCACTGGAAGTCAGTCCGAAGTGAACATGACGGCCAGCAGGTCCAATATAAGAATTCAGGTTTGTCAAATAGGCGATGACATCATGGTGAACTTTTGATTCTATTTCTAGAATTTCATCAACATTGAATTTTGCCTTTTGTTTGATGGTTTCGAGGTCTTCTTTCGGAACCTCTCCACGGTTGGCACGGGCTTCGCAGGCATAAATTTCAATATCTGTCCAAATTTTAAATTTGTTCTCTAATTCCCAGATGGCGGAAATCTCCGGGTGGCTATAACGATCGATCATAAGGGCAGTCTTTCATTAGAAACTTCTCTTTCAACTGGGAATTTTACGATTGCCGAACGATGTTCGAGATTCAAGTTTAGAATCTAGTAATAAATCCTAGGGGGGCATATGTCCAAAGAATTCGAAGGAAAAGTAGCACTGGTAACAGGAGCTGCCTCTCCCATTGGTTTGGGAAGAGCAATCGCAAACCGTATCGCATCGCATGGTGCAAGTTTGGTGCTTGTTGACTTGAATCAGGAAAAAATTGAAGAAGCTGCCAGAGAAGTAGAAGCAAAATTTGGTGTAAAAGCAATTGGTGTTGCTTGTAACGTAACAAAACCAGATGATTGCGACGCTGCCATTAGCAAAACAAAAGAAGCTTTTGGAAAATTGGACTTTCTTGTGAACAACGCAGGAGTTTTGAAAGATAACCTTCTCATTCGTATGTCTGAGCAAGATTACGATTTCGTAATGGATGTGAATTGTAAGGGAGTTTTCCTTATGACTAAATCCGCAAGTAAATTGATTCTTAAATCTGACTCTGGTCGGATCGTTAATATTTCCTCAGTTTCTGGACTTACAGGACAACCGGGACAAGCAAACTACTCCACTTCCAAAGCTGGCGTGATTGCTTTAACTAAAGTTTCTGCTCGTGAATTTTCTGGAAGAAACGTTCTAGTAAACGCAGTTTGCCCAGGATACGTTCAAACAGAAATGACAGGAACACTTTCTAAAGAAGTACAAGATAAGTTGACTGATCCATCTGTGATCCCACTCAAACGTCCGGGAAAACAAGAAGAGATTGCATCTGCTGTTAAGTTTTTCTTAAGCAATGACGCATCTTACATTACCGGAACTTACCTCCGTGTTGACGGTGGTGCGGCTATCGGGATGTAGATTTTTTATCCTTTGCCTTGGGTGCGGATGTGATCGGTTTCACCGCCTTTTGCACCTTAGGCGAAGATGGTTTAGTTTTAGTTTCTTTTGTGTTCTTTTTATCTTTAACAGTTTCTATGTTTAAGTTGTCTGAAGTCGGTTTCTTTTTTTCCTCAGGAACAGGTGGTGATTGAATTTCGTAATCATATCGAACTGTAGAACTCCAGTTTCCCGCAAAATCTCTCACACTTGCAAGTACCGTATGTTTCCCTGGTTCGTATAAAATTTCTGGTTCAAAGATTTCTAAACGTCCATCTTTTGGAAAAAACTCGGCCTTCCCAGGAATTCCATCGACAGTGATGTCAAATCCGTCAGGCATAATTCCTGATCCAACATCAACGGCTTTTAGATACAAGGCAAAGTCTTCTCTAGGGTATACTGTTTTGTTCATGAACTCATGAAGATAAATGTTAGGTGGTGTTTGGTCAGAAAGAACCACGAAAAGACCCGTTTTACGGAGTCTTACTTTGAAGAACTGACCCCAGGAACTAAAAGACGATCCATTGATTTTTTTTACCTTCCCATCAGCTAATACTTCATATAAATCAGCAGAATTAATATCTTTCGATTTAGGAACTTTTACATAAAGATCATAACCTAAATTGAAGTCTTTAAAATCAGGTCCAATTTTGTATACACTGGAAAGTTGATTGAGTCCTTGTGTGTTGATTTGAATTTGTTCTTGGGCTTCAATTTCAAAGAAAGCTTTCGAGTATACTGCATTAACAGGGAAAAATAACTCTACCTTTGTATCTTTTGACTTAAAAGTCGTATAACGATCGTAATATACATTGTATTTCCATTCTTTGGTAACGATGTGGCTGTAATCACCTTGGTCTTTTAGAATGTAAAAGGACGCAAAGGACATCTGTCCTCCCATTCCCGTCGCACGTATTGTAATTTCTTTTGGTTCTCCCATACGCATCTGTTCGCTATCAAGAAGGCCTTGTTCCCGGCCATTACTTCTCATTCCCAAAAGATCATTCCCATCGCGAGTATGTAGATAATATGAAAATGGATTTCCGTTTGGTTTACTTACTGAACTGTCGTAAAGCAAAACATTTTTACGTGTATGTTCTTTCAAGATTTTTGAAAGTTGGAAACCTTGTAAAACGTTCTCACCAATTAACATATCTAAGGTGAAGATGCCTAAGCGATTACTGTTGGATTTTTGATGGATCGCAATTTGGATTCCAACTTTCCCTTGGATAAAAAGTGTAGGGGTTTCCGATAACTCAAATCGATTTCCACTGGATTCATAAAATGGAATTTCGATAGTTTCATTTCGACCATTGATGAAAGTGCGTGGCGTTTGTGGAGTGATGCGTAGTGCATTGAAGACAATAGGCTCTGCTACATTATATCCAAGACCATAATGCATGGGATTGTAATATACATTATCTTTAAAAAGTTCAAAATGAAGGTGTGGGGGACCTACGCCCGTATCACCCGAGAAAGCAATGGTTTCGCCAGCTTCTACTTCCACTGCTTCTGGAAGTGCAATATCAAAATCTGTTCGATCTTTATAGCGTTTCGCTTGTTTTGATTTTAAAATTTGTTTAATAATTTTTTGAGAAAACTTGTGCAAATGGCCATAACGAGAGGTCATCCCATCATCGTGTTGCAAAAAAAGCGCATAACCAATGCTAGTCCATCTTCTTTGAACCCGAGTTACTTTCCCATTTGCCACGGCCAGGATAGGAATACCGATTTTACCACCTGTAGAAAAATCCTGACCCATGTGAAAATGGCCGGTTCGAAATTCTCCAAAGGCACCGGTAATCGTATCATGTCCTTTTACTGGCCAAATATATGGATTTTTTAAAACAAAACCTGGTGGGAAATCAGAGACAGATATTGCAGAAAGAGGAGAGAGAGAAAGTATAAGTACTAATACGAAGGAACGCAACATCAGATTTCACTATAATTTTCGGCTCTTATGGTGAAAAGACTTATAAGAATCGAGGGGTGTTTGCTATTTTCCCCTCGATAATAGAAATTTTATTTAAAAACGGGTCTACGTTTTTCCTTTAGGGCTGTCATTGCTTCGAGAAGATTATCAACAACGCCGGGTTGTTCAAAAGATTTGATCGTATCTTTTTTATATTGTTCTAGGTTTGCAATAAGTGCTGCATTTAATGTATTCTTTGTAGAACGATATGCTGCTGAAGGAATTTTTGAAAGTGTTTCCAATTTTTTCAAAGCAATTTTTCTTACTTCTTCCGGTGTCGGAGCAATTTCATCGATGAGTCCAATTTTTTTAGCTTCAGCACCTTTGTAAGTAGTTCCTTCCAAACATACCTCTGCCCAATACCTTGGATCCACACACATTTTGATTCGATCTATAAAACTTCCCGGTAAAGGCAGACCCACATTCACTTCTGTAAATCCTATCCTTCCTTTTCCATCCAACATATACTTAAAATCTGAGGCCACAGTGATGACTGCTCCACCGCCCATCGCATGGCCAGTGACTTCAGTAATTAAGGGTTTGTCGAATTTTACAAGTTCCCCAAAAAGAACTACAATCCCACCAACTTCATCCATCAGTTTGTCTCGGCTTGTGGAGAGTAAGTTTTCCGCATCGAGTCCATTACAAAAAAACTTTGGGTTGTCTGTTGTGAGAATGATTCCTCGTTTTGAGTTGTCAGCTTTGATTTCATTTAAAATCTCACCGAGGTCTTTCATATTTTGACCAGTCAATGAGTTTTGATCATTCATTTGAAAGCGAATGATTTCGCCTTTGCCGTTGGGAATATCGATGACTTCACGTTTGTAGTTCATTGTTTACTTCTTTTATTTTTGTTATCTTAAAAATTAGGGTTGAGCAGATGGCGGATTTGATTCCTCGGAACCGGTATTAGGTGGTGGTACTTCTGGAATTATGGGATCATTGATTGGAATTTGTATTTTTACTTCGCTCAGAAGAGTAGGAGCAGGTGGTCTTTCTTTCCCGCCATCTTTTACAAATTTCTCTTTTTTTTCTTTTTTCCGCTGCTCTTCTTTTTTCTGGTCTTCCATTCTTACGTATTCATCGAATTCGTTAGGAGCCATAAACACTAACATTTTTTCTTCATCTGTTGCATGTTCAATAAAAGCCCCCATGTGACGGCCTGCAATAAAAACAACTCTCTCGTGACCTAGAAAAATTTTCATTACACGTTCGAATACTTCTACTTCGTCTTTCCCTAATTCTGGAACGACACGAACATCAAAACAAATACGTTCTGCTTGTATGGATTTTAAGAAATTCGGAGTGAATATTTTTTTGAATTCTGGAAATACATATCGTTTGAGATTGGCGCGACATTGAAATAATACACGTCCATGACCGCGATCCACCACAACAAAAGACATATTGTCTCTCGTTTTGGAAGACTCACTAAACTTATACTCTTCAATAAGGGAATGAATTCTATCTAGTAGTGGTTGTTTGATCAACGGTTTTACCATATAATCGGTAAATCCAAGTGCTTTATGATTTGCTATGAAGTTGGCATCTTCTTTAGGAATCATTGCCAAAATAGGAATGTTATGTGTGATTACATCGCGACGAAGTTCTAAAACAAACTCCAATTCTTTTTTATCCTTAAAGGTTAAACCCATTAGAATTATATCTGGGTTAGAGGACTTTGCATATTCTTGCACAGTTTGAGAAAACCTTGTTACGACGACTCGTTGGCGTAAACCAAGGAAGATATTTTCCAAATCCTGTGAGGAATTTAGATCGTTTTCAATCGCCATAATGAAATGCATAATTGATTTTAAATTAAACCCTCTTCTGATGCAACTCGAAACAAATTTCCGATTTTCTTTTGTTTTTCTGACAAGATTTTATCTGTCAATACTTCTTTCACTACATCTTCGTGTATGGAATGGAGAAGTTCAAAATCCCTTTTATAATCAGAGATCGTCATTTTTCCAAACAGAATGTTTGCTTGGAATTGATAAATTTGGTGTTCCATGAGAAACCGCAAAGTATCATAATCCTCAACCGCTTCCGCAGTGATTACGGCCTCCCTATTGTCAGCAAGCCGTTTGCAATAATCAATAAATGCTAAGTTGTCTAAAAATTTAATTTGGTCTTCTTCGATTTTGAATTTAAAACTAATAGGATCTAATTTGAATTCTTTGATCATAATTCCGAGATCCAACACAATTTGGTGAGATTGGCTTTTAACTCCAAAGTCGTCTGCCGCAAAACTCATTCCATGCGAATAAAAAGCATGGCAAACATCCTTTAGCGGATAATGGGAATCGTCATAAGGTTTTTCTACCAACTCAAAACGAATATTCTCTGGAAGAAGATCCTTATTTTGAATAAGTTTTTTCAATCGATCCACACGATCCTGATGTGAAAAAGTATCAATCAAAGATTGTGGAGAAATATTGAATTTTAAAAGTCCGGGCGCTCCTTCACAAGCAATGATCAGTTTTTCTAAAATTAACAGTTCAATGCGGTTTAGATCTTGGTCTGAAGGAATGTCGTTGATTAGATCTTTATAACCAATATAAGCTCCACCACCGAGGAATACTTCTCCTCCTTTGACAGAATAAGTTTTGTCTTTTGGATTGAAGATCACCGTGGGTTGGATCATGGCTTCATGAACTGATCCAGAAATATAAGTATTTGCTTTATTGTAGTAAGTCCAACTCCAACGAACCAGGTTGTCGTTTAGGTTTTTTTCAGAGGATTTATAAAGTTCGTTATAAATTTCATCACTATCAGAGATAAAATTAGATTGGGTTCTTGAGACTCCAAAATGAAAGGAAGCAATTTTATTTTGTAAACACTGTTGTTGAAATTTACCAACCGCATTTTCAATATTAGGAAATCGTTCAATATCCCACTCGAAAAGTGGTGAAATTCCCATAATTAATATGTTTTGTTTTTCTATGTGATGGAATCCAAAAGAGATGTCTTCTAAATCCAAACAGGAATAAAATTCAGTTCGCAGTAGATCCAAAAAATCAGTAAGTTCAAGACCACTGATGTTTTCAAAACGAATGAGAAAGAGCGGTTTCCCTTGGTTCTCTTGGATGAAATATTTTTTGAACACATCCAAATCCTTCATACCAAAATAATAGGGACCTGTTAAAAGTTGATTTTTCAAATGTAGCCTTCGTATATGATTTGATTCTCAAACGACTTCTTGTAAATTTATGAGAATTCTAAAGAAAAGGCAACAAGGATAGTAACTTATGATTAGTTTTATTTGGTTTTTACTGATTGGTCTTGCGGCAGGTTGGCTTGCAGGTCGTATTTTGCGTGGGAAAGGATTTGGCCTTATTGCCAATTTAGTGATTGGTGTAGTTGGTTCCTTTTTAGGCGGGATTGTATTTGGTCTTTTGGGTTTTCGTTCTTATGGACTCATTGCCGAACTCATTGTGGCAGTGATTGGAGCCATTTTACTCATCTTCATCGCCGGATTGATCAAAAAAAGGTAAACCAGTTTTAGTCGATTACTTTGTGACAGTTTTGCTGTCGCAAAGATCCAAATCCGATGGGGACAGGGCGACATAAATCGTCCCTGTCTTTGGGAGAAAAATTTTAATCCAGTTCTACACCTTCACCTAACTCAAAGTTGGAACTCACACCTTGTACATCATCGTTAGCTTCTAAGTTTTCGATTAACTTCATTACTTTTTCTGCAGTTTCTTTATCGTTCACCTCTACTGTCGTCATCGGAATGTATTTAATTTCCGATTCTTCCATGTTCAGTCCCTTGGTGGAAAGTGCTGATTGGACTGCTTCGTATTCTGCGGGAGCTGTAAGCACCACATACATCCCATCATTGACTTGGATGTCCTCAGCGCCTGCACCCAATGCCAAATCAAACAGAGACTCTTCGGAAATTTGATCTGCCTTTAAGGTCAGTTGTCCTTTTCGTTCAAAAAGACGAGAAACGGCCCCGGCATTGGCGAGAGACCCTCCGAGTTTGGTTAGAATGCTTTTAATTTCTGGCGTAGTCCTTGATTTTTTATCGGTAAGGACATCCACCATAATGGCAACGCCACCGGGTGCGTAACATTCGTACAGGCACTCTTCATACACCATTCCCTCCAAACCACCGGTACCCTTTTTGATGGCACGTTCGATGTTGTCCTTTGGCATGTTGGCAGCTTTTGCTTTTGTGACAGCGAGGCGAAGTCTTGGATTTCCTTCTTGGTCTCCACCACCATCTTTCGCTGCTACGGAAATTTCTTTGGCAATCCTTGTAAAGATGGCGCCTCTTTTGGCGTCAATGGCTCCCTTTTTTCTTCGAATCGTCGCCCATTTCGAGTGTCCTGACATTGTTTTCTCCCAAGGCTAGGATTTTGGATTCAAAAGATTTTTCAACAGATTTAAGTCGCCCTAGTTTCTTGACTCAGAGAGAAAATTCCAAAGTACTGTAAAAAAACATCAATAAGGCATACCATGATCGACTTTTCTATCACCGATGAACAAAAAGCCCTCCGCGATTTAGCAAGAGATTTCGCCAAAAATGAAATGATTCCCAAGGCGGAACACCATGACCACACAGGTGAATATCCGAAAGAAATTTTAAAGAAAGCTTTTGACGTAGGCCTTATGAATATGCACATTCCTGTGGAATACGGTGGAGCAGGCCTCGGTGTTTTGGATGAACTTATCGCATCAGAAGAGTTGTTTTACGGTTGTTCGGGAATGGCCACTGCCATCCTTGCAAACAATCTTGCATTAGCGCCCGTTCTGTTAGGTGCTGATGATTACGTGATGAAGAAATTCATCCAACCAATGTCGGAAACCTTCACTCTCGCAGCTTATGCTGTTACAGAGCCCGGAGCTGGATCTGACGTCGCCGGAATTCGCACAGTGGCTAAACGAGTGGGTGACGAATACATCATCAATGGATCCAAAATGTGGATCACAAATGCGGGCCATGCAGACTGGTTTTTTGTTTTAGCAAAAACAGATCCAAATGCCGGCCACAAAGGTATGACTGGATTCATCGTAGATGCAAAAACTCCAGGAATCATCATCGGTAAAAAAGAAAAAAATATGGGACAACGTTGTTCCGACACTCGTGGTGTTACCTTCGAAGATGTAAAAGTTCCTAAAGAAAACATGATCGGTAAAGAAGGTGACGGATTCAAAATTGCTATGGGTGCTTTTGATAAAACTCGCCCAGCAGTTGCGATTGGTGCGGTCGGAGTAGCTCGTGCGGCTCTTGATCATTCTATTCGATATGCTAACACTCGTAATGCGTTTGGAAAACCTATCTCTGTCAACCAAGGTGTTAGTTTTATGATCGCAGAAATGGCCCGTGACATTGAAGCCGGAAGACTTCTCTGTTGGCAATCAGCTTGGCTTATCGATAGCGGATACCGAAACACATACCAAGCATCCATTGCAAAAGTATTTTGTGCTGATATGGCAATGCGTGTCACTACAGATGCAGTTCAGATTTTTGGTGGATACGGATTTAACGAAGAATACCCTGTAGAAAAACTAATGCGTGACGCTAAGATTTTCCAAATCTACGAAGGAACTTCACAGATCCAACGTGTGATCATTTCCAAATTTCTAAATGACGGGGTTGGGATCGAAACTCCTAACGCATAAAGATTGGATTTAGGACAAGTGGAAGCAAAAGTTTACTCCGCTTGTCCTCTCCTAGTATGTTCCTTCTCATCGACAACTACGACTCATTCACTTATATTCTGTACCAATACCTGAACCAAATCATCCCAACTAAAGTCATGCGGCATGATGAAGATCTACCTCTGGATTTACAAAAAAAATATAAGGCAGTGGTTTTGTCACCAGGACCTGGCCTTCCCAAAACTTCGGGAAAACTCATGTCTCATTTGAATTCAATGTATGAGATTATGCCAGTGCTTGGCATCTGTCTCGGCCACCAAGCCATTGGAGAAATGTTTGGAGCCAGTTTGGAACAAACGCCCGATGTGTTTCATGGACGGCCCTCAGAGATCTTACACAATGGCGAAGGTGTTTTCAAAAACATTCCCAACGGTTTTTTAGCGAACCGTTACCATTCCTGGACGGTATCGAAAGTTTCTTTTCCGAGCGAATTGGAAGTGACAGCCGAAACAAAAGATGGAGTCATAATGGGAATTCGTCACAGAAAATGGAAAAAGGTCTTTGGGGTTCAGTTTCATCCCGAATCCATCCTTACAGAATATGGGGAAACCTTACTTCGTAACTTCTATGAGGAAGTAATTCAATGAAATATTTTTTAAGACTACTGTCCTATTCTGTGCATTACCGAGAACGATTTGTGCTGGGTTTGGTATTTGCACTTTTGACTGCTGTCTTAAATGGTATTTCTCTTACAGCCCTTATTCCCCTTTTTGATTCGTTAGGTGGTGATAAAAACAATCGTTTCCATTTGGATTTGACCCTACCAGAAAAAACCATCTTAGTACAGGAAGTATTACTTGGTGCAGATAGTTTGGATGGGCTCGAACGAATCAAACGTGTGATCATCTCCGCAAAACTTCAAATCAACGAATTCACAGCCGACATGGAACCCAAGGAAGTGGTCTGGGCAGTTTGTATTGCTGTTTTTCCACTGTATCTTTTAAAACTGGGAACTTATCTTTTATCTGTCTATTGTATTGCCACCGCCGGTTATAAAGCGGTGAGAGACATTCGCCAAGAGTTATTCCAAAAAGTCCAAAGGTTACCTCTCACTTATTTTTATAAAGAAAAAACTGGTCTTATCATGAGCCGTGTGATTAACGATGCAGAAATTGTCGCGGCTGTCATCTCGAGTAACTTACGTGATGCGGTGATTAACTTTTTTTATGTTTTAACTCACTTGATGATTCTTATCTATTTGAATTCGGAATTATTGGTGTTAGCTTGTCTTACGATTCCGGTTGTGATACTACCTGTAACACTTTTCACCAGAAAAATTTCCTCATCCACAGCTCGGTTCCAAGAAAAGATTGCCGACTTAAATAGCCATATCCAAGAATTCATTTCAGGGA